>DKFS01000103.1 GCA_002452855.1 Sulfurospirillum sp. UBA6790
CTTTTTTCTCTTTCATTTCAGTTTCTGTGGCTGCACCTACTTTGATAACGGCAACACCACCACTGAGTTTTGCAAGTCTTTCTTGAAGTTTCTCTTTATCGTAATCACTGCTTGTCTCAGCTACTTGCGCTTTGATTTGAGCAACGCGTGCGTCAATTTTAGCTTTATCGCCATTGCCATTAACAATCGTTGTATTGTCTTTATCAATAACAATGCGCGCTGCTTGTCCAAGGTCTGCAAGTGTTGCACTCTCAAGTGTGCGACCAAGCTCTTCACTTACCACTTCACCACCACTTAAAATAGCGATATCTTCAAGCATTGCTTTTCTTCTATCGCCAAAACCTGGTGCTTTTACCGCTGCAATGTTAAGAACACCTCTTAATTTATTGACAACAAGGGTTGCAAGCGCTTCACCATCAATATCTTCAGCGATAATTAAAAGAGGTTTGCCTGTTTTTTGAACTTGCTCTAACACAGGAAGTAGGTCTTTAAGATTAGAGATTTTTTTATCAAACAATAAAATGAAAGGATGTTCTAAAACAGTTTGCATTTTTTCTGGATTGGTTACAAAATAAGGAGAGAGGTAACCTCTGTCAAACTGCATACCTTCAACAACATCAAGCTCGTCTTGGATACCTTTTGCTTCTTCAACGGTAATAACGCCGTCTTTACCGACTTTTTCCATCGCTTCAGCAATTAATTCACCGATAACCGTGTCTGAGTTCGCAGAAATTGTTGCAACTTGTGCAATCTCTTTTTTATCTTTAACCGCTTTTGCCATGGTTTTAAGCTCAGCAATAATCGCTTCTGCCGCTTTATCCATACCACGTTTTACTTCAACAGGGTTTGCGCCCGCTGTGATATTTCTAAGGCCCTCTTTAAAAATTGCATGTGCCAAAACGGTAGCTGTTGTTGTACCATCACCTGCTTGGTCCGCTGTTTTTGAAGCGACTTCTTTAACAAGTTGAGCACCCATGTTTTCAATTGTATCTTTAAGTTCGACTTCTTTTGCTACGGAAACACCATCTTTTGTGATGCTAGGAGCACCAAAACTTTTTTGAATCAAAACATTGCGACCACGAGGTCCCATCGTTACTTTTACTGCATCATTGAGTTTTTTAACACCTTCATACAGTGCATTACGTGCGTTATCTGAAAATTGAATCTCTTTTGCCATTTTTATTCCTTTTATTTAATAATTACAATACACCAAGGATGTCATCAACATTCATGACAAGATACGTTTTACCATCTAATGTAAGCTCTGTACCTGCATATTTTGCAAATACTACTTTATCGCCAACTGAAATATAACCCTTTTCTGCTACTTTTGGACTTATCGCTCTAACAACACCGTTAAGAGGTTTTTCTTTGGCATTGTCAGGGATGATAATACCTGTTGCAGTCGTAGTTGCTTCTTCAACTCTTTCAAGAAGCACTCTTTTCCCTAATGGTTTGAAAGTCATTGTTATGTCCTTTTGACTAAAATTTTTAGCACTCGTTTGTTTTGAGTGACAAAATTTTACACAAAAGTAACTCAAAAGTCAAGAAAAAAGAGAGAAAAGTTTAGTCTTATATGCTCAATGTTTTTATTTTTTGACTATCTTTATTAAAATAGACTATAATTAACCTAAGTATAAGTTTTGTGACTATATAATGCCAACCTCTTTTATCCCGTGTCAAGGTAGCTCAGCTGGTTAGAGCGCTGGTCTCATAAGCCGGAGGTCGAGGGTTCGAGTCCCTCTCTTGACACCACTCCTCAAACTTCGAAAAATCCCTTAAAATAGAGCTTTTTAGTATTTTATTCAACATATCCAATAGCGGTTTCTTTTGCACTTCCTTATCATAATGACAAGTTTTTGACAAGATTTAGGCACAGTGAAAGACACATTGTGCCTAAAATTCTTTATACACTTCGTTAGATTATGATCATAATTCCATATGTCAATAATTGGTTTATATTCATTAAAAAATTGTTTATCCACGAAATAGAGTTTTTCAACTTCGGAAGCAAACTGCAAAAGTGATTCGTAGGTATTTCCTAATGAACAAACTTTACAACCCTACTTTGACATCCTATCGTTAAAACGTATTTAAGCCTCTTTTCGAGCGTTTAAACATCACATATAAAACGCTTGTCAAGCGAAGTGAAGGAGTTTAGGAAATTAATGCAAAAAACATTTAATTAAGTATTTTATACTTTCATTACCAAGACACATTCCTCTTTTTTGTGAATAACCTACTCAATTTTAATACCAAACGCTCGAATTGCCCGGTTCTAGCGTTTCTTTTTCTTTAAATGCTTTACACATACCTTATTTTACAATCAAACATAAATTAACCATTGTTGACGAAGCCTTAGGAAGTGTGACCAAATTTAGTAGTTTTTTTTTACAAAGTGTGAGTATATTTAGTAAAAAAACGACATAAATACATGGAATTTTACATACAATAGAGGCATTTTCCTATTTTAGTTAGATTACATTTTAAGAAACATCTGAATTTATTTCAATTAATAGATAAACATAGTCATCATTTATTGGTTTCGATGGCGCGTGAAATACCTGCTAGTTCGGTTTTATCTTTTAAAAGTGCATCAATGCTTTACCCAGAACCTGGGTTTTCAATACGCGAAAATGTATGTCCGTAATTTTTTGAAAACTCTTTTGCAAATTCTGGTAAAACCGTTTTCCCGATGGTGGATGACCCTACATAGGAGAGTTCCGCACCCATCAGTGTTAAAAAAAGGCTCAGAGAGAGAAATAATACGCATGAGATGTAACTCCTGTGTGAAATAAAAAGGCTAAATTAGGAGAGAAGAAGACCCTCGTGAGAGGGTCTTTAGGTTTAATTGTATTCTCTGATATAGAATACTTTTGGTTTTGTGCCTTTTTCGGGGAGCAACACGGTTGGTTTATGCTCACGAAGCAGGGATGAAATTTTGCTTTTTTCATCATTCATATCGCCAAAAATTCTCGCATCAGCAGGGCAGGCTACCACGCATGCAGGAGCTAAGCCTTGTGCAACTCTGTGGTTACAGAACGTACACTTCTCTACAGCACCTTTTTTACGAACAGCTTCGTAACCGTCGGCACCCCGTGCTGCATTGAAGTTAGGAAACGGCGCTTTGGCTTTATCGCTTAGTTCTTTTTTAGAGAACGTTCCGCCTTTAACGATACTTGAATCATCCGCAACGTAATCACTAAACGCATCTGTTTTATTAAAGAAAATAACCCCATATGGATCAGCAAGCATACAACTTTTACAGCCGATGCAAATGCTTGGGTCATGTACAACAAAGCCATCTTCTGTCTTGTGCATCGCATGGGTTGGACAAACTCTCACGCATGGCGCGTCCTCACAATGGTTACACAACGTCGGTGTATGTTGGTAGGTTACTTTTGGGAAAACCCCATAGGTTTGCGTTTTGTGAAACGCCCAATGAATACCCTCTGGCGTATTGTTTTCGCTTTTGCATGCAAGGTCACACGCACCGCAGCCAACACAACGATGTAGGTCAATTATCATTCCATATTTTTTTGCCATAATCTATCCTTTCCCTAAATCTTTTCAATTTTGATGCGTGTATGGCCGCCATGGCGTGGGTTTGATCCACTCAGACGCTCCCAATCATAGCAGTAAAGTTCATTGTTGTTACCGCCTCTTGGTTTTGAACCGAATATCTCGGAGCCGACACGGCCATATGCCCAATGCCCTTGACCGTAGCATTTGACAACCACACCCGGTCTGGTACCTTCCCAAAGCTTAACTTCACTTTCAATGCTTCCAAACATTGAGGTGATTTTAATTTTATCACCGTCTTTTAAGCCAAGCTTTTGTCCGTCTACCGGATTGATTTTCGTTACGTCTTTTCCTGCGACATCACCTGGATCAACATCTTTCATTTCATAATACCATGGGGTATTTTGACTACGTCCCTCACGATTAAGACGTGATCGATGCTCGGAAAAAATAAACGGATAGACTTTTTCATCGCCATAGCGAACAGGCGGCTCATAATGCGGAACAAAGAACGCTTCGCCTTTAACCGTATAGTTTGCCGCCTCAATTGCTTCATCTAGTGTTATCTTATGTTTGTCGGCATGATGTTGTAAGCCGGTTTTGAGCGTTTCGCTAAAAAATTCAAATTTATGGGTCGCCGTATGGAAATGACCGATTTTTTCACCGATTTTATAGCGTTTGGCTTTCCAAACACCTTTGTCTAAAAGATCGTTCCATCCATTGATACTATCACCTTTGGCATTGCTACTGCCGTCCCAAATCGGTTTTGTGTAGAATTTAACGGCATATAAGTCAAACTCTTCTGGTGTTTGCGGCATTTTACCGGTTTCTGGATCTTTGAAATTTTCTTGATAATACTTCAAAGGTAAATCAAACCCTTTTTTGGCGAGTGCTTGCGCTAATAAAAACGGTACTTCCGTTTCATCCGTTTTGGCTTCGCCATAAGGCTTAACAAGTGGCTGATGTATGGACATGTAACTTTGAAGGTTTTGTTTGTTAATCAAATAACCGTAGCGTTCAAGCATATGCATTTTAGCCGGTAAAACGATATCGGCAAACATACTCATTTCGGCAATATTGGTTGTAATGTGTGCAAAAAATGGGAGTTTTGACATTGCCTCTTCCCATTGTTTTGTTCCCATTGAAGAGAAAACCCAGTTATTCCAATAACCGATACATACTTTGATATCGTACGGGTCTTTATCAAGCATGGCTTGAGCAACACGCGAAGTGACAACAAATCCGCCTGATTTCATATGTTCTATTGCCGGGAAGCCTTTGGTACCTCGTTGATCAATTTTTGGTTTTTTCAAGCTGTCGGCAAAACGAGGATCGATGTACGGTTTCACATCCGGTGTTTTTGCCGCAGGTACAGAGCTTGCTTGTAAAATACCACCAACATGATCCACGGAGCCGACAAGACCGTTAAGAGCATGACAAGCAAATGAAGAAATACCGCCTCGAATTTGCATTGCAGCGCCCGGGCTACACCAGGAAATGGCTCTTCTTCCGGCATCGGCAAATTCATGAGCAACCTCACGAATTTCTTTAGCACTAATCCCTGTAATTTTTTCAGCCCATTCTGGCGTTCTGTCTTTGAGTTCAAGATTCCACCATGCAACGACACCGTTGGTGTGAATTTCATTAAAGACCACAGAAACTACTTTACCGTCGATTTCAATTTCTGCAGGAACTTCTTTTCCAGGAATAAAATAGTTCACTTTATCGGCAAAATCACCGACAAACTCTTTACACCATGTTCCTTCGCTCAAGATGACATGCGCTATGGCAACGGCTAAAGCACCGTCCGTACCTGGAACAATCGGTAGCCAACGATCGGATTTTGCCGCTGTTGCGGAAAGTCTTGGATCAATGGTTGTGATTTTTGCTCTCTCTTTGACATCACCGATTTGTTTGATAAACCAAGGTGTTTGGCGATTGGAAGCGACCATATCCGAACTCCAACCGAGAATGTAACGGGTATTATCCAAATCGAAATCGGCATACTTTGGATAGCCCTCCGCTTGCTCGCGTCCGAATTCTTCAGCATCGGCACAGAGTGCTGAGTGAGAGATATTATTTGGGCTTCCGATTAGTTTTGGAAACGTACCGTACATGATTTCATTCATAAAGGTATAACGACCGCGTGTTAAAAGAAATTTGTGTGTCTCTCCGGCATTAATCAGTTCCATGATTTTATCGGCAATTGTATTGATGGCTTCATCCCAAGAAATAGGCACAAATTTAGGATCGATCCCTCTGCCTTTTTTAGGATTGGTACGTTTAAGCGGTGTTTTAACACGATCTGGATCATAGACTTGCTGAAGTGCTAAATGAGGACGTGGACAAATTCGTCCGCCACTTGCCGAGTTTGGGTTGCCTCTGACTTTGATGACTTTACCATCAACGACCAATCCTTGAATGCTGCACCAACTGGTACAACCTTGGCAAGAAGAGCTTACCCATTTTCCGGCTTCACCTTCGTATTTTAACTCACCAATTTTGGCTTCGACCTCTTCAGGAAAAAGAGAAAGGCTTGAAGCTACTGCTGCTGTTCCTGCGGTTGTTTTGAGAAAATCTCTTCTATTAATACTCATCATTGACTCCTTATACTGCTTGAGCGAGATAGACGACTAAGTTTTTAAGGAAAAAACTTCCTAGCACAATAATGGAAAACGCTGGAATCGCTACCGCTTTAATCGATAATTTGTTTAAAATAACCAATGTAAAAATCACTAAAGGTGTGACTAATCCTAAAAGGATGCCGAGTCCCCAAAACTCAAGGCTAAAACTGCTCATAAGAACATCGTACGCGTGTTTTGATGCAGCTGTTGTAAGTGCCAAATTGTAAACCCAAGCAAAAATAGCCGCAAGTTCCAATGTTAGAACCATATTGATAATAAGCGGTAATTTAAAGCGTGTCATAAGGTTGTCTAAACTTTCGAGATTAAGAGCCATCATTAAAGAAGCCCCTGAAAGAAGTGAAGAGACGAAGAATATCACTGGAATAGCATTATTCCATGGTTCTCTAGCAATACCTGAAAGCAAGAAACCATGATATAAACCGATAAAACCTGCTAAGATAGCACCTGCGTAAATCAGTTTTGAAGATAACGATGCAATGCCACCGATAAGTGTTTTAAAGGCGATAAGGAGCGCAACTGCCACAAACGCACTTTGCAAAAAGATACCGATAGACATAAATGAAGTTGGATTAACCGCATAAATGGTTTTAATCACATTTAATGGTCTTCCAAGTTCAGTGAGCAACAACAACAAACCTGCTATTACTAAAAGCGGTGCGGCAATAAAAGACTTCTTCGTGAAGCTCTCATAAAGCTTGGCATCCACATAGTAAAGAACCGTACCAATAAGGAAGGCTCCTACACCTAAACCACCTAAGAACAGATCCAATGAGACCCGAATATCCCACAATAAATTCATCATGGACTCCTTTAAAGTTTCTTGAACATTCATTCAAGTACAATATGCTTACTGCAATTTATATTCCAACTTCAAAAAGCCCTAAAATAGGGTATTTAAAGTATAAAAAGGAGTTTTAACGTAATGAAAAACGATCAATTTTTGACCGGTAGTTTTCAAAAATTTACCATCATTTTTTTACTATTTGTCATTCCGCTTTCACTGTTTTCTAAAGATAAAATCGTCCTTGGACTGACCGGCACCGTTTTAAAAGATGACCTAAAAAACTTTATGGATTGGGAAGAATATTTGGAACGAAAGATTAGTGATTTTGATGTCCAAATACGTTTTTCAAAAACCTATGCCGAAATGAATCAACTCATCAAAGAGCATAAAGTCGATATCGCTTATGTCTGCAACTCAAGTTACACTAAACTGGATAAAGAAGGAACGGGGAAAATCTTGGCCATTCCGATTTTTGACGGCAGTGATCAGTATTATTCGTATATCATTGCCAAACAAAACAGCCGATTTCATACCCTTTCCGATTTCAAAGGTGCCATTTTCGCATTTACCGATCCTGAAAGTAACTCGGGAGCAACGGCTCCAAGTTATTACATGTTAAGTCATGGAATGGATCCGAAAACATTTTTCAAATCGTATATCTACACGTATGAGCACGGTGAGTCGATTAAAGCGGTGTTAGACGGTTTTGTGGACGGCGCAAGTGTCGATAGCATCGTTTACACGCGTTTTTTAAGTAAACATCCCGAAAAGAGCGATCAATTAAAAATCTTACAGGTTTTGGGACCTTACACCAACTCTCCTATTGTCGCAAGGAGTGCTTTGCCTAAGAAAAAATTTGAAGTCTTACAACAAGCTTTTGTAACAATGCACAAAGACCCTTATGGTCAGAAGATTTTGGAAAAGCTCTCGCTGGATCGTTTTGACATTCCTGCGGGTCAAGATTTTTCCAATGTGGCCAAAATGCTTGAGGTAATCGAACAACGCCAATGAAAAAGCTTTTTGACTATTTATTGTCGCTTCCCGTTTATATCAAATTAGCAACACTTATTTTCTGGGTGGCTTTTGCTATCTCTTCGGTTGCGATTTTGATTAATATTGATATTCATAAAAACCATACGAACCAAATCATTGACGAGCTTATCAAGACCAATATTAATTCTAATAAAGCATTTGTCGGTGAATTTATCTTAACACATAATCAATGGGAACTCTACAAATTTTTAAAAACACTCAGTACAAGTAGCTTGATAGCCAGTGCAGGGTTTATCGATACTCAAAACATAATTGTAGCGCATACGGATACGGAACATTTTCGATTGGGCGATACGTTTAAGGATTTTAAGACCTTTACGATCGTCCCTTTTGAACAAGACGGCGTGAATTTTGGTTCTTTTATCCTTGAGGTCAAAAGCCAAACCTATTTTGGCATGCTTAAAGACAGTTTCTTTGCTCAATTGCTTTTATTGATGATGGTTGCATTACTCTCATTGATTATCGCTAGTATTTTTATGAAACGACTTTTGGGCCGACTGGATTTACTTGCCAACAACGCACAAGCGATGATCGAAAAACGCTGGGATGACATTATCGTTTATCAAGGACGAGAAAAAGACGAAATCACTCGTATTATCGAAACGACGACGCAACTGATGCACGAGCTTAAAGATTCCATTGAAAAGGAAGAAAAAAATGCGCGCATTGCTCATTCTTTGATTATTCTCGGCGAAATCGGCTCTTCTTTTGCCCATGAAGTCAAAAACTTGCTCCAGCCTTTAAAACT
>DKFS01000035.1 GCA_002452855.1 Sulfurospirillum sp. UBA6790
AAAATATCGTTATCGCTCATTGTATCTTTTCCAATGTTACTTTCATATCTTGATAAATCGCACAATTACCTTCTTGGCTCATCGCATTAGGGGTGAGCATGTTGGCATTTTTGGCACCGCTATACAGCAATAAACAATCATCTCGAAGCTTTGCACTTGGCATCACGGAATAAATACAGGAGCCATAACGATTGGTAAGCCTAACGCGTTCTTCTTGCTTGAATCCCAAAGAAGTCGGCACATACAAATAATCATTGGTGACAAATTGCGAATTCAGAGATTTGTTTTGTTTTGCGGCAATCAGAAAAAAGCCTTCTCCCTCTTCATCCATGTCATCATCAAATTCTTCTAAAAATTCAAACTTACCACTAGTCGTATAAAATTTTGTTGCATAAGGAATCTCTTCATATGTTTTTGAAATTAAAAAACCGTCTTGCAGCACACTGTTTGAAGCGATAACCTCTTCGATGATGCTTTCATCGCTTGGCAATGCCTCATGTCCAAAAGCCTGCAATAATTTTTGTGCAAGATCATATTCACTGATGCCCGCGCTGTTCTCGACAATTTTAGGCATACGTCCTACAAAATGGTGACCATAACTGAGTTTTACATCGTTTTTCTCTAAAAAAGAGAGTGCAGGTATGACCAAATGCGCTTTAGCGGATGTCTCATTTTCATGCAAACCAAAATAGACAACACACTTCGCTTTAGCAATATTTTCCTGAACTTTTTTGGAACACGGCATTTGGTTAAGAGGATTCCCGCCTTGAATAAACACAAGGTCGTATTTACTAAAATTGGCGATAGGTAAAGGCTCTTTTTTAGCGTTCACTTTAAAAGGCGAGGTAAAACCAAATCCACTGTTAGAAAGATACCCTACCCCACATCCAACTTTACCAAACAAGCCTAACATGGCGGCAAATGCATCGATAGAGCGAACAACACTGTGCCCAAAACTGTATTTTTGTACACCAATGCCTATGAGAATCGATACTTTTTTACCTTTAACAAGGGAGAGCAATTCTCCAACATCATCTAAATTGACACCTGCTTTATCAATGAGTTTACGCATCGGAATCGCATTAACAAATTCTAAAAAATCGTCATAATTGTCACATCTCTCTTTCACAAAGACTTTATCTTCCAACTCTTCCATCGCCACCAATCGGCACAAAAGAAGGGCTAAATACAAATCACCCTTTGGTTTAATTTGAATGTGCAATGCCGCATTGGATGCTAAGTCAATTTTTACAGGATTAATCACAATGAGTGTTTTATTTTTCAACGCAGGAAGCATATGTGAATTCGTGACACTCGGGTTTCTTCCCCATACAATCACAACGTCGGACTCTTTTACATGTAAAGGCGAAAGCGATAAATTCGCACCTCTACTTTGCACCACACCCGCATCGCCTGCTTCATCACACAATGACCCAGAAGCAAGTACGGCTTGATGTTTGGCAAAAAAAGTTTTTGTGACACCTTGCATCACACCAAGATTACCACTGCCTTTAAAAAAAAGTGTACGAGATGGCGCGTACGTTTTAAGCGCATCGACCAAAAGCTCTAAAGCTTTTTCCAATGAAACGCTTTGACCTTGATAGCGTGCCTCTTCAATACGTTCAAAATGGTGGTAATGATTCAGATGATGGCACAAAAAACCTTGGGTAATGGGATGCGCTTTGTTGCCTTTGAGCTTTAAGTCCTCTTCGACAACAATACTGCACCCATCAAAACAATCTAACGGACAGGTAGTAAAATGCATCGTTATACCCTCAAATATGGAGTTTTACGGGAATTATACCTTAGTTATCTAAATGAAGCAGTTTATCTTCTAATATTTCAAGGCTTAATACTTCATCTTCTTCAATTTTAAGATGTTGATAGTGCATAATCAGCCCTTGCTCACGTAGCAGTTTATCCACCGTTTCGTATTCCATATGTGTGTGCTCTTTTACATGTAAAACTAAAAAATTGTCGCTATACGCGCGTACAATGATTGCTTCAGGGTATATTGATTCTATGGCTTGCGCTATTTGACGTAAAAAAATATCACCTTTTTTCCAACCGTGTTTTTTATTGTAGGTCGCAAAATTCATGCAATTAAGATGGTCGATACACAAAATTTTAAATTGACAATCGTTCGAGTGCGCAAACAAGAATTTCAGATAATTGACATTGTAAAATCCCGTCAGTTGGTCTCTAAAATAGTAAGAAAAACGCATCTCTTCTAACAAATCTTTTGGCATCTGCGTTGTATTTTCAGGTAAGGTAATCTCTTTGAAAGCTTCTTTGGCAATTTTGACAATAAAAGGATTAAACTGTTTTCCACTCTCTTCTTCAAGATTGTTTATTGCTTCTTCACGTGTGAGGCTTTTACGATATGCTCGATTGGTCGTCATGGCATCAAACGCATCGGCAACCGTAATAATTTGAGAGAAGAAAGGAATCTGATCCCCCTTAAGTCCTTTAGGGTACCCACCTCCATCATAACGCTCATGATGGTGCCACACCACGCTGGCTAAAAGCGAAAACGGTTCACGTGAAAGTAATTCATAGCTTGCCGTAGAGTGGCGCTTTATCAATGAATATTCCATAGAATTTAGCTTATCGGGCTTAAGTAAAATTGCATCAGGAATTTCTATTTTCCCAATATCATGAAGCATGCCTGCTTTATAAATAAAATCTGCATCATCGTGTGAGTAGCCCATGGCAAGAACCAGCATTTTGGCATATTCCGCCACCCTTTGGCTATGACCAGCCGTATAACTGTCTCTTTTTTCCACCATATCGATGAGTGCGTACATACTCTCTTCATACATTTTGGTTTTTTCATTCAGGTAATTACGCCCTCTTGCATGAATCCACCATATCGCAAAAATACCCAACCCCCATGTGCCTGTGTACATTAAAATTAAAAAATAATAACTCTTAGGATTGGCCTCTTTGAAGCTAGGAACAGGCATTTGAATTGTCATAAACCCTAGCACTGAACCAATGGCTTCGTCGCTATGCACATGACACGAGATGCATGAAGCATTTGCAGGCATTGGCTTGGTATAAAAAAGCTCTTTTGCATTTTCTTTTTGAATAACAGTAAAACTATCTTTTTTTGTCTCAATCATCTCTTTAAGTGCCTGTTTGACATTATAAGGAGCGGAAAACATATCAATGTTTTTGTAGATAGAATGAATATTGAGTTCCATATCGCTATGGCTGGCTAAAGCGGCTAAGAGAGTTCGCAATGAAAAATTTTGACGAATCCCATACCGTTCTTTTTCACTGAGTGCATTCGCCTTTTGCTCGTATGCCCAATAGACAAACGCCATGGATTGTTCTGCAACGCCTTTAATCTTTTCCAGTGAGCTCTCTTCAATGTGTTTTTCTTCATTGTAGAATTGATAGACAACAAAAAGAGATGTTAAAATAGTCCAAAAAATTGTTAATAAAATAGCAATTTGCTTGAAGTATTTAATACGTTTGCTTACAGACATAATATTTGGTAATCTTTTTTTAATGTAGTTAAATAAATTTAACCTATTATGCCAAATATAAACTTAATGAACGATTTAAGCGAGGGAAGTAGGCACGAAAGTACCTACTTATATTCTTTAAATGCTAATTTCTTTAATATCAGCAATAGATTTAAACGCGTTATAAACAGAAGCAATGAGGTTTTGACGATTGGTTTTAACCGCTACATCATCCGTATTGACCATAACGTTATCGAAGAAAGCATCAATCAAAGGTTTCAACGCAAAAAGAGCATCTAGGTTCTCTTCAAAAGAGGCGTAGGTTTTTTCACTGACCTCTTTAAACGCTTCAAAAAGAGCTTTTTCTTGATGAGAATCAAACAAGGCTTCATTGACACTCATCGTATCGGTTATTTCAAGATTTTTGATAATATTTGCCACCCGTTTAAAGGTTGAGAACATCTCCTTAAATCCTTCACTTTGTACGATACTTGCCAAAGCATTAATTTTTTGAGATAAACGTAAAATATCGCGTTCACCGCTACTAATAACTGCCGTGATAATCGAAGGATTCACATCAAAAAACTGATAGAGACGTTCTAAGAAAAATGTCTCTAATTGGGCAAAATCAAAAGCCTGATAATTTTTAGTCAAGCTTCCAAGGTCATTTTTTATATCAAATGCTATTTGCTGTTCCAAGACGATTTTAATGATACCATTTACCGCACGACGCAATGCATATGGGTCTTTGTTTCCTGTGGGAATTTTATTGATGCTAAAGAGTGCTATCAGTGAATCTAATTTATACGCTAACGCAACGATGGAGCTAAAAAGTGTGCTAGGAAGGTCGCTCTCTTCACTGTTAGGAAGATACTGTTCTTTCAGTGCCAACGCCAACAATGCATCTTCCCCTGCGGCATTGGCGTAGTAATAGCCCATTAAGCCTTGAAGTTCCGTAAACTCATACACCATTTCACTGAGTAAGTCACTTTTGGAGTACATCACCGCTTTTTGCATTAACGCATCCAGAGAAGCTGCATCCAAACGTCCATTTTGAGCGATAAGCGTCCTTTGGTATTTATGCATCAAGTAAGAGGCAATCTCTTTTTCACGCAACTCTTTATCGAGCAGTGAACCTAATCCGTCAAGATACGTGATGTCTTTGAGCCCTTCGTAATGAAGGCCGTTTTTAAGGTCATTATCCAAGAAAAAGAGTGCGTCACTTAATCGCGCACGCAGTACTTTTTCATTACCTCTGACAATTAAATCATAATCATCGCTAATGGCATTGGAAACCACGATAAAATGGTTACTCAGTTTTCCATCTTTGAACACAGGAAAATAACGTTGGTTCTCTTTCATGGACGTAATAATGACTTCTGGTGGCAACCGTAAAAATCGCTCTTCAAATGTTCCCATAAGCGCTTTGGGATGCTCGGTAATTGCCACAACCTCTGCCAATAAATCAGGGTCGATTTCAATATGGACACCCTCTTTTGCTTCAATCGCTTTAAACTCATCTAAAATAATCGCTTCACGTTTGCGAGGATACAAAATAACCCCACGCTCGGCCAAACGTTCAAAATAATCGCCTGCGAACATATAGGCAAACGGCTCGTAAGAAATTGTACGATGCGGATAGGAAAAAGGGGTTGATTCAACGCCGTAGAGAGAAAAAGGAACATGCTCATCACCCAGCATACACCCAATCCAACGAATAGGACGAATAAAACTCTCTTCTAAAAATCCCCAACGCATGGACTTTCCAAAATTCAGTCCTTTGAGAAAATTTTCAATCATCTCTTTTAAAAGTGCTTTACTCTCTTGTCCTGCAATGGCTTTTTTATAATACAACACTTCTTTGCCATCTTTCATCATTCGTGAAATTTCACTAAATGCAACACCGCATTTTTTTGCAAAACCAAGTGCTGCAGCGGTTGGTTCACCGTCTTTAAGCGCGACACTAAGCGGTGCACCAAAAAATTCTTCTTCGCGTGCTTCTTGAGATGTAGGGAAAGCATTATGCCAAAGGACTAAACGACGAGGAGTGTAGTAAAACTCAAACTCGCATCCAAGAGCATTTTTTTCTAAGATATCAAGCCATAATGTTTCAATATTGGGAAGTTCTTTTAAAAAAGGGATCGCAGGGAGTTCTTCGACGCCAATTTCAATTAAAAGAGGTTTGATCATTGATCGACCTTTACATGTAAATAATTTAGACTTATTTTAACCAACACTTGGTTAAATCGTCCTTTTACATGTAAAGGTCACACGCTCTTTAGCGGTAGTTTTTGCAGTGTCCTACGAGTTTACTGAAAACCCAAATAGAAGGACAAAAATCTGTGATTGCCCACACAAGGATCATCGCAATCACAAAACCCAAAAGAATCGTGCCATAAATTGAGCCAACACTCATTAAACAGCAAGCAATAAAAAGTACTACTGCCATCATCAAACGTTGCAATTTTTCAGCGCATGCCATTTTTTATCCTTTATAATTAATATAATGTATAACTATAAAAGCAAAGCGCTTAAAAAGGTGTTATATTTTTGTGTTACTATTTTTGTGTATGGAAAAATGCAGAGACAGGAAAATGGTCAGAATAGCCGATTCCTAGGTGTTCTCCCCGTCCACGATTGCTGATTTGCCAGCGATTTGGATTGCCATTTTCATCCAACATATACGGTTTTATAAATACTGAAAATGAATTTTTGGTGTAATCAATGCCATGATTATCCATCAACGATTTTGGAATAATGATGTGATCAAGCGTCTCTTTTTGTTTACCGTAACTGTGAGAATAACGCTTGTCTTGTGAGAGTTCATACCATAAATTATACAAAGGTGCTTTCATATTTCCTGCTTGTAAAAACATCACAAGTCCCATACCCCAATGTTCTTTACGTTCTTCATAGGGTGAGTTAAGATCACCCATGATGATGTACTCTTTTGTACGCTCTTGTTCCAAAAGGTTACGCAGTGTTTTTGCATACACTAA
>DKFS01000063.1 GCA_002452855.1 Sulfurospirillum sp. UBA6790
ACAATAAATGTTTCACAAATAGCTTCCATTTTAATAGCACTTTGAACGCGGACTTCCATACCGACATGCTCCAATGCTTCTTGCATAGCAATGCTATTAATAACCGTTGCCATCATTCCCATATAATCACCGCTTGTGCGTTTAATGATTCCATCTTTTGCGGCACTGACACCACGAATGATATTCCCACCACCGATGACAATACCGACTTCAATACCGTGAACAACAAGCGACTTAATTTCATCTGCAATAAATTTTAAGATTGATGTATCAATACCAAATCCATTTTCTCCAGCAAGTGCTTCGCCAGAGAACTTCACTAAAACCCTTTTTCTCTTCTCCATCGTGTGTAAACCTTTCTTTTCTAGGCATAGAAAACGTCTCTATTGTACCCTAAGAGACCTAAAAAGTTACTTTGCAATCAGTTCTAGTGGATCAATGTGAAAATTCTTTTGTGTCACTTCAAACGTTAAGTCATTATCAACCCGCCCGATAATGTAGCCTTTTTTGATTTTTTGCCCTACTTGAATCGTTGGCGCAATTTTTGAAAGGTGTGCGTAAATGGTATGAATCTCATCGCCATTTTCAATAATGACAACTTTTTCCATAGAGGCAGTGTCTTTTGCAAAAATAACTTTTCCATTTAAAACACTCTTAACCGTTGCATCAGGAACATTCGACGCAAGCACTACCGATTCATTAAAAATTTTAATTTTATAAATAGGGTCAATATAATCTCCAAATCGTCTCTTCACAGAATAGCTATCTAGTGGAGAGATGGTTCGTTCTCCCACATATTTTTTAACATTACTGTTTTGATACGATGAGCCTATTTGTCTGATGCCAGATTCACCAACATTCCCTGGTGATTTGTCACGTTTAGCATTCTTCTCCGCTAAAACTTTATTATCTTCTTGAACTTTAATAATTTTGAGTTTTTCAAGGGTCACTCTTAATTCATCTCGCTCTTTTTGAATATCATCAAGCTGCTTTTTATAATCTTCTTTTTTTGCATTCAAAGCGATAATGGAGCTCTCACGCTTTTTTTCTAAAGAGACCAACTCATCTTTTTTATTTTTAGCGCTTTGTATTTCACTATGAATGCTCTTAATCTCTTGGCTTTGAGAGTAGATTTGTTCATTGACTTGCTTATAATCCGTGGCAAGCTTTCCGAACTCTTTACGCATAATCGTATCCATTTTTTGGAGGACTTCATCCACAAGAATACCATCTTCGTTATCAAGATAATCGCTGTCTGAAACGAGATAAAACGAAAAATCTTCAGCAATAATTTTAATAATTTTCTGTTCTAAATCTTTTTTTTGAGAAGAGAGAAGCTGTGTATCTTTGGTAAGTTTATCGAGGTATTCATATTTACGTTGTACGACTTCTTGTGAATCATTAATATTTTTACTTAAATCATCAATTTTGTCTTTTATTTTTTCGATATTCTTTTCTTCATTGACAATATCATTAGCAATATCTTGTAATTTACCGTGTATTTTCTTTTCGGTCTGCAACTTCTCTTCAAGTGTTTTTGATTTTTCGGTAATCTTCTGGACTGTATTGGAAGCTGAAAATGCCAATAAGGGCAGAAGAAGTGAAGCGACTCCTAAAAGCCTGTAAATCATACACGTCCAATCTTGCGAGCAACAACTGTTACTGCAACCAAAGCAAAAAGAATCGATGCGCCTATCAATGTGCCACCTTCATATAAAAAATCAAACGGCGGAATCACAATATCTAGCTCATTGGCAAAAGACTGCACAATGCTAAGTCTTGGTGCAATAGAATAAATCAGGCACACACACAAAGCACTGGCTAAAGTATCGACGATAGTCATGCGATATAACATTGCGCTTTTCATAAAAAAGGATGCGCCAAAGAGTGTCATAATCGACATACGCCTATTGTGTTCATAAATCCAAATGCGAATTTGTTTAAAGATAAGAAGTATCGCAACCAATGCGACAAATAAAGCAAAAATATAGACCATTGATTGCAGTAACAAAAACATTTTAAACATTTTTTCATGGGTTTTTGCAAACGTTTCTATTCGCGTAATAGTGTTAATTTCCAATAATTTTTGCTTAATCGCTTCAATACGTTTTTTATTAGGTAAGGACTCTAATTTGAGGGAATAAAATTTAGGAAGAGCTACTTGTAACAGTGCCAAATTTTTAGAAGACATATCATTTTTAAGACGATCAAGAATCTTTTTACTGCTAATTTCAGAAACAGATTCAATCTCTGGCACATGTTTTCGTAATTCGTCTTCTTTGAGTTCAGCCGATGAAACAACTACGATAGAGTATTCATTGACTATTTTTGAAGCATAATCATTGACAATACTTTTAATCACGGTTGTAAACTGAAAAGAAAACAGTAAAACAAAGCCTGAAATAAAAATGGAAAAATGGCTACTAATTGACCTCATGTAAGACGCCACCTTCTAGAAAATAGTGTTTATAATCAATTCCCAATGTTGAAGGAATATTATGTGTTACGACAACCACCGTTGTGCCTAGATGCTCTTTGGCACCTTTGAGTAAATTCCAAATCACTTCACTGGAATAGCTGTCTAAATTTCCGGTTGGCTCATCCGCTAAAATGAGGACGGGATTATGCGCTAACGCTCGCGCCATAGCCACACGTTGCTGTTCACCGCCACTCAGCTCGTAAGGATACTTATTAATTTTATGCAACAATTTAACGTGCTTTAAAAGCTTATGGGCTTGCTTGACACACACACTTTTAGAAAATCCACCGATAATAAGCGGCAACATCACATTTTGTTCCACACTCCACTCATCGATGAGTTTATAATCTTGAAAAACAACACCCAAATAGCGACGTAAAAGGTTGAGTTTGGAGCTGCTAATATTCTTCAAATCCACACCACACACATTGAGCTCACCATGATTAGGCAGTAACTCACCGTAAAGCGATTTAATGATCGTTGATTTGCCACTCCCGCTCTTTCCCGTAATAAAAACAAAATCTTGTGCTTTAATAGCAATACTAGCATCCGTTATGACAGGCTCATCGCGTTCATAACTGATATTCAAGCCATTGGCTTTAATCACATATTCCATGAAACCACTTTTCTATTAAGATATGAGCAGCACTGTTGCTTTTCGTTGCTAAAATCGCATCAGGCAGATACGACACCTTCGTTTTATCTATCAAAATATAACACTTTTCATTCCG
>DKFS01000097.1 GCA_002452855.1 Sulfurospirillum sp. UBA6790
AGGCACATTTACTGCTTAATTTTTAACCTATTTTAGTATTTAATTCTAACAACACCGTTTGGTTTGTCAATCTTCATTTGACAAGAAAGACGGGTATTTGGTGTACACGTTCCAAAGCAAATTTCTTTCAATACTTTGACTTCTTTGTCCGTTTTTGGTGATAAAAATTCCATACCTTGTACAATTTCAACAGCACATGTGCCACATTGTCCGTCACGGCATCCAAAAGGAAGCGCACTACCACTTGCTTCAACAACATCTTGAATGGTTGCACCTGGCTTGACGTTAATCGCCAAAAAGTCATTGATAATTTCTACTCTTGTTGTCATCGTTGATCCTTTACTTTTTAAATGGTTTAATGAGTACGTCGCCCTTAATCATCATCATTGAAGCGATGCGAACTTTAGGACTAACGGTAAATTGTTGGCAAATATCTGCATCTTCTTGGCTAATAGCTCCCAGTTCTACAAGCTTTTCAAGCTCTTCGTCTTCCATATAACTTGTAGGCTCTTCTTCACTAATATTCTCAACACTGATTAAGCATTTGCTTAAATCATGAGAATCAAAAGGAATGGGTATCCCCTTTTCTTTAGCCAGACGAACAACAGGTTCACCTATTTTAGCATCATAAATGCCATCTTTTGTCTCATCAAAATGCATGAAAATCACTTTAGCCATGACTTCTCCTCCTTACTAAGATTGTTTTTTATTTGTTTTTATAGTGGTTCATCATCCATTCGACTTCTTCGGCTTCGATATCACGATAAGGCTCCATAGCCTCAAGTTCATGCTCTCGACACCCGATGACCTCAACAACCGCTTCAGCATCTAAAAAGTGGACTTCATAGACTCGAATGACTTGCAAAAATTCACCCATACCACGGATGTAACCGATTGAGTCTTTTTTAATCATCACCTCGCCAATTTTGAGATACGGATAGGTACCATCATTTTTGACATCTTCCAAAAGTTTCACTTTTTGACCTAGAAAAAACTTCGCTTTTGGTTCATCTCTTCCTGATAATTTTGCTGTCACGCTGTCATGCAAGACAACTTCTTCACTAGCATGCACAATTGCCTCCTTCACTCGATAGACTACATGCCAAACATCCTTTGGCTTTACCGTCTTCTAACATTCCCCAGACTTCTGCCGCACTGGGTGAATGCCCATGTTTATAGTCCATATAAACGCGAATCAAAGCAAATTTTAAAAAGTCCATAAGGTATTTTTCATTTCCATTGAAATTTTCAAATCCTTTTTTGATGAGTACGCCATACTCTTTCATGATATGAAAACGCTTGACCTCAACAATATGCTTGTCATACGCAATACCAAAAAACTCAAAAAAATCTTCTGCATTTTTTAGCTTATAATATTGATCCAACGTTTTCATTTTTTATCCTTTGTGTAATTAATCTAGCTCGCTTTTTAGCTGCTCAATCCAATTTTCAATGCGTTCTTCTGTTTTCTCTTTTTCGTTGATATTATCAATGGCTAAACCACAAAACTTACCGTCTACAACCGCTAAAGAAGCGTCATAGGCGTATCCGTCTGTCTCTGTAAAACCGACGATTTTAGCGCCTGTTTTGGAGAAGATTTGATAAAATTTACCCAAAGCACTGCAAAAATGCTCGCCATGCGTTTTAGAATCACCCGCACCGAAAAACGCCATTTTTTTGCCGTCAAAGCGGATATTTTCTGAGGTGATTTCAAACAACGCATCGACCCAACTAAAGTGAACATCGCCTTGTCCCCATGTTGAACTTCCGAAGAAAAGAACATCATAGTCTTCAAACTGTTCGACACTGTCAAAATCATCTTCCATTAAAATACAATCATCATCTTCAACTTCAAACGCCTCTTTTAACGCCTCCGCGACTAATGTTGTATTGCCACCTGCACTTGCGTAAAATATACCAACCTTTGCCATGTTTAATCCTACTTATTTTTTATACGTTTCGTAAATGTCGATGGCATCTTTGAGCATCTTGCCACCCTCTTTTACCAAATCATCATATGACCTAAAACTGTAACGATGTGCGTCTTTAAAAAATTTGTTCGTAATAACGATTTTTTCAGCCAACACAACCGCTCGACCAAAGCCTTCATGGCTCATTTCCATCACCACCGAACACATAATGCCCGTTTTAAGTTCAAACGCCAACGCGATGGATTGAAAAATGAGACGAATGTCTTGAATTTGCATCTCATCAATGTCTGCGATAATAGGAATGTTTTTAAGAGCCTCTTTGCTTTTAATATATTTATCACTCAAAAGCTCTTCATCACTTTTTTTTGCCCACGTTCCAAACTGGTCAAGCGCTCGCAGTTGAGAAATGAGAGTTTCTATAAACAGCTTTTCAAGTTCATTCATCGCTCTATCCTCGTGCTTCTAAGATTTTTTTGATAAACGGTGGAGGATTGGTTGCCATCATCACGGAGAGCTTCTCAAGCTCATCAGCGATGCTTACCACTTCTTTATATTTGATAGGGAAAATTTTGCTATTGACCACTTTTGCCGCAGCCGCAGGTCCAATTTCAACGCAATAAAGGATGTCTACGTGTTCATCTTGTAGCATCTCCACTCTGCCATCGGTTCTCTCGTCGCCCGTTTCTACAACATGCGCTAAACTGTATGTGTTGGCACCCACATCGTACACTGCAAATTGGCTTGCTGAACCAAAATGAGCATCAATATTTTTTAAATCGTTTGTAAAAAACGCTACCTTGACCATGTGTGTATCCTCCTATCCTAAACTTATGCATCTATTTACAAAAAGTGTTCCGTAGGTGAGCTGTGAAACATAAAATTACAAAATGATTTCATTGTCCATTTTATGGTAGTATTTTCGAAAGTAAATTGCGAAGGAGTCACTTATGAAACGAGATAAAAGTATAGAGTTGCTCAATTGTGCTATCGCGGATGAACTATCTGCCGTCCATCAATACATGTTTTTTCATTTTCATTGTGATGACCAAGGCTATGACTTGCTTTCAACGCTGTTTAAACGCATTGCGATTGCAGAGATGCTACACATTGAGAAGCTCGCCGATAGAGTGCTTTTTTTAAAAGGTACGATTGAGATGAAAGCTTCTGAGACTGTGAAACAAATTATTGACGTTAAAGAGATGATTGAATTTGCACGCCAAAGTGAAGAAGATGCCATCACGCTTTATAACAATTTTGCGATTGAATGTGGTAACCATGCCGATAGTGTTTCCAAAAAACTCTTTGAAGAATTGGTAATGGATGAAGAAGGACATTACGCAGAGTTTGACGATGAGATGGAAAACATGCTCAAATTTGGAGAGCAATACTTAGTGCTTCAATCCATGGAGCGTAGTAAGAAAAAATCAACCATGATGGCAGCAGCCGCAGGCACAAAAAATAACGAACCCGCCTAAACTACAAACGAAGAGAACGTTTTACATGTAAAAAGTTTTTACATGTAAAACGGTTTTTGTTATTGCTTGTTGAGATTGTATTGCAAATAAACAACTTTGGTTTGCAAGAACTCTTCTAGCCCATGCTTGCCATCGGCTCCACCGATACCAGACTTACGCCAGCCCGCATGAAATCCTTGCATCGCTTCAAAATTTTCGCGATTGATATACGTCTCTCCAAATTTAATCTCTTTGCATGCTCGCATCGCCACATCGATATTTTGTGTGTAAATGGAAGATGTCAGACCGTATTGGCAGTCATTGGCTAAAGCGATAGCTTCATCAAGCGTATCAAAACGCATAATCGGAAGTACCGGTCCAAAAATCTCTTCTTGAATCACACCCATCTCTTGCTTCACGTCAATCAAGACGCTAGGCTCATAATAAAAACCATCGTTTCTTGAGGCTCTCTTACCGCCTGTGGTGAGTTTTGCGCCTGCTTTGAGCGCACTATCGACCAAGCCTTGAACATGCGTAATCGCCGCTTCATTGATGAGTGGCCCCATATCGACTTGTTCGGTTAAAGGGTTACCATACGTTGTTGCCGCCATGGCTTTGGTGATTTTGTCGGTAAACTCTTGTGCAACACTTTGATGCACATACACCCGCTCCGCACAATTGCACACTTGCCCGTTGTTAATGACACGTGAATTTTTAATCGCTTCAACCGCCAAATCAATATCGGCATCGCCCATCACGATAGCAGGAGCTTTACCACCAAGCTCCAACGAGACTTTGGTGACATTTTTAGCGGCAGCCTCCATGATTTTCACACCCGCTTCCACACTTCCTGTAAAGCTTACGATGCCTACTTTTTCATGCCCAGCAAGGCTATGTCCTACCACTGAACCTGAACCCGACACCAGATTGAACACACCTTTTGGAAGCCCTATTTCATCGACCAATTTTGCAAATTCAAACGCATTATTGGGCGTATCGGAACTTGGCTTGATGACAATGGTATTGCCCGTTAAGAGTGCGGGTGCTAATTTTCGTGCGATGAGAAAGAAAGGAAAGTTCCACGGCAAAATACCAGCGGCAACACCGATAGGCAGTTTAAATAAAAAGATGTTTTCATTGGCTCTATCGCTCTGAATAATTTCTCCCTCATAACGCCTTGCCCATTCCGCAACATAGTCCATATAATCGGCTGTAAAATTGACTTCAACCATGGCAAGCCCCATCACTTTGCCCTGCTCTTCGGTAATCGTTTTAGCAAGAAATGCCGCATTTTCTCGAATTTTCTGCGCAATCTTTTTCAAATAGCCCGCGCGTTCAATGGCAGGAAGTTTCTCCCAAGAGTGCTGTGCATTATTTGCATATTTCACTGCCGCATCAACATCA
Source organism: Sulfurospirillum sp. UBA6790 (assembly GCA_002452855.1). The sequence goes on from DKFS01000097.1 coordinate 4,790, forward strand.
TCGGCTGTTCCCTGAGGGATATAGGAGATGACCTGTTTGTTGGAAGGATTAATAACGGGTATCGTCTCTTTAGAATCGATAAACGCACCATTGATGTACATCTGATAGACTTGAGGTTCTGCCATGGTATTCTCCTTAAATTAAATTGTGTCATAAGATTATTGTACTTTGCAATTGTAAATGAAGGTTCAAAAAAAAATTTTGATTCTGGTTTTACTTTTACATGTAAAGAATAGAAACAAAATCGTTATATTTTAATCGCGCAAAAAGATTCATTAAGACGCCCATCGTTTTATCTTTTGCGCAATAGTGTTGCGTGAACCGTAGTATTTCATTTACATGTAAATGATACAATTCTTCAGAATATGCTTTAATCATTGAAGGTATAATTCGCTTTTAAGAACGACGGTTCGTCTTTCTTTCTTTGCTACTCAACGTTGGAGAATTTAAATGATGATGCGTGCCCTCAAAATTGTGATACTTTTAGCTCTATTGGTGTCACAAAATATTTTTGCCGATGACCAAAACACCTCTTTAATCAATGCAGACAAATCTGTCTATGTTAATCTTCTTAAGACACTAAAAGAATCTAAAACATCCAATGATGAAATTGCTTTACAAAAAGTCTTGCTTGAAAAGCTGATCAACACAACACCCGCATCCACTGCTCCAATGACAGTAAATTCACCTGAAACGATTGATGATTACAGTGCCCTTTTTAATCATTATGTCGATGATGTCATAAAAAAAGACTCACTCGCTAAAAAAATCAAATCCATTACCAATAAAATCAAATCCCTAACAAAGGAAATCAAAGGCTTAGACAGCAATGCTACCTCAGAGCGCACACTGCAACTGCAAAGTGCTTTGTACACCAAATCATTACAAGACTTTAAAGACCAAAGCAACATGATTGCAGAGGAAATGCTCGCCATAGAGAAACTATTAACCGAATCTTTAAAAAAGATTCCTTTTGATGTCGAAAACCAAGCAAAGAAAACTGCCTCCGCACAAGACGAAGCTTCCAAATTACGCGCGACGATTGATAGTTTGTTGGTGAAGAAAGAGCGTTTTGAACTTTTGGGCGATACGCGAGATAGAGGCGTATCTGTTGCGGCAATGTCTCTCAAAGAAGATGCGTACAATAAAGCACTCAGAAACACACTGACATCGTTGTTCTTAGAGTTTTCCAATGCCTTAAAATCCAAAGATGAAAAAGCATTTGCGTTGGAAAAAACCATACTGGATAGTATTGCTATTTTTGACAATACCAACGCGATAAAAGAGCCGATGGCCTCTCTTTTACATGTAATGGAAAAAAGTTATTTTGGTACTATCAACACCATCACAGGTTCCACCACACAAGAATTCAAAAATATTCTGGTTTCCATCTGGCATATGCTGGGCGAACCTATTTTTACGGTCAATGGCACACCTATTACTACGTGGAAGCTTATCATCGCTGTTTTTATTTTTATCATCGGTGTGCTAGGCGGTGGATTTTACAAAACCAGTATTAAACGCATTGCTAGCAATAGCAAATCGATTAACTTAGCGACACGCACCATTCTCACGAATATTGGGTATTATATTATTATCATCACCGCTTTTTTTATCGCTTTGAATGTTTTAGGCATTGACCTCTCTTCCATCGCACTGGTTGCAGGTGCTCTTTCAGTGGGCATTGGTTTTGGTTTACAAAATATCGTCTCAAATTTTGTTTCTGGCATTATTTTGATGTTTGAGCGAAGCATCAAAATTGGTGACTTTGTTGAGCTTTCAGATACCTTGCGTGGACATGTCTTTGATATTCGTATGCGTTCAACGACACTCAATACGAATGGTAACATTGACGTTATCGTCCCCAATCGTAATTTTATTGAAAACAACGTGATTAATTGGACGATGCACGACAAATTAAAACGCTTCGACATCCCTTTTGGTGTTGCGTATGGCACAAAACCTGAACATGTCATCGACATTATCGTGAATGCTGTGAATCAATGTGCCTATAAAGATGTCATCACGACTCCTGAAAAATACACCAGCGTTCTGATGACAGGCATGGGCAGTAACAGCGTTGATTTTGTGCTTCAAGTGTGGATACACGGTGAAGAAATTTTAGCTCCGAGAAAAACAACTTCACGCTTTTTGATTCTGATTTATAACACGCTCAATGCTCATGGTATCGAAATTCCATTTCCACAGCATGACTTGCATATTAAAAGTGTGGATAAAAATGTCCATCTTTCCCTTTTTCCAGAGAGCAAAAAGAAAGAGACAGAAACGAACCTTTAAATACTTTTGAGTGTATCTTTTTCAAGCAATAAATAGCGTTCTATTTTTATCGGGTCAAGTACGGAGAGCATTTCAGCTTTTTCTTGCCCAATGTCGGCTTTAATAATCGCTTTGATTAAAGTGTGTTGTCCCATCATCGCTTGATTGGTCGCATCAATACAGCGCAAAGGAACTTCAGGACTGTCTTGCACCATATCAATTACCAAACCAAACGGATGATCATCATTGCCTTTTAGCACGATAATGTGATTAATTTCTTTGTCATATGCCAATTCTTGATGAAAATACTTCGCAAGTGACGCTACAGGAATCGTTTGATTGTTCCAGGTAATCATACCGACATAAATGGCATCACACCCAATCACTTTCGTAATGTCTTGCCCTTCTAATGCGGCATAGATTTGCTGACTTTCAATGGCGAACAGTGTCCCATACACCCAAAATGTTGAAAGGTCCACAGTCTTTTCACCTGATGTTACTTTAGGATAAAGATAGTGTTTAACAACCTGCTTTTCACTCACTTTTAAAGCGGCTTCCTTATGGGCAATTTTAATACACACAATCGCCGTTACATCATTGACATGTCCATCTGAACATTTATACTCTCGATACCCCTCTGATTTAGCCTTCCCAATGATGTAATAATCATCATGAATCAAAACGATATTTTCAGCCAAGTCGCAATACGAACAGCGCTCACCGATGGAGACTAAAGGCGATGTAGAGGCGATAATCGTATGCGTGTTATTTTCCACAAACAGTGCAAACGAGCGTTCATCTTCGCCCATAACATCTTTGAGCATCGCTTCAAACTGCGTATAAGCATCAAAAACGATACCAATTCCCCCTTGTGCCTCTTTGACCCCTGGGATAAAAATAGGCGCGCTGTAAATATACGTATGCCGCCCATCGTACAATTCACTGCTTTCAAAAGCGCTCACCACGTACTCTCTAGAACTCTTAAGGGCTAACGATTGTGCGATGTAAGGAGCGCCGATGCGTTTTCCAATAAGATGTGCGTATTTTTCTTGACTTGTGGCAATCACATAGCCTTGAGAATCATAAATAAAAAGATTGGTATAGACGGTGTATAACGCATTAATCGCACTGAGCACTTCGCTGATTTCATGTCCGAACTCTTTACGAATGGTCGAAAAATCTTTGTATTTAGCATTAAACGCTTTGATAAAAACAGGACTCAACGCCCACCAACGACAATCATTAGCACGTTCATACAGGTTTCTATCCATAATGTCTATCGCCAATTTTGCACGAAACGCTGCATCGTTAATAAACGAAGCAACCACCGTCCAATTTAAATTTCCAATAGACTCTTCAAACGTCTTTTTCGTCTGCGCACCTGTACGTGAAATCTCATTAAGAAGAGATTTTGAGAATGAGTTGTCACCACTTTTTTGATTTGCAATTTGAACATTGCCGTTCCAAATCGTCATGTCTAGTTTGCGTTGAATGGCTTCTGCTTTGCTTGGAATATTGGTAAATTCTTCTGAAAAAAGCGATGAATTTTTAATGATTTTACTCTGCTCTTCCGTGAAAGGTATGTGTGCTTGTTTTTGCCCAAACGCAAAATTGAGAGGCATCAAGGAGTGCGCCTGCCATCCTAAACCAAAAAAACCTTGATACCCTTTTGTCATCTTCGTACACGCGACATGCTCTTGTCCTGCAAAAGGGACAACATCAAAACAATTTAAGACTGTTTTTTGCGGCGCACTTAAAGGATAATGAAAAACATCACTGCTGTAAATGGTGCGATTTTTTGCATCAAGCAGTAAAATATCTGTCCACATTTCATTTTCAATCAGATTGGAAATAATCACTTCCATCTCGTCTTGAAATTTAAACACTAACGCTAAAACCGCAAGAGGCGTTGCGTTGCTGTCACAGACGCGGTAGCTGTACAATAAGCTCTCTTTATCGCTGATAAGAGGAAAAATATCGAAACTCTCTACATACTCTTTGGAAGTATTAATCGCTTCATAAATAAACCCTTTGTCTATCTTTTTGCCTATTTTGGCATCGTCGGTTGATGCGATGAGTGTGCCGTCCAAATCAAACAACAATACGTCACTATAAACACTGTATTTTTCGATGTATTCGCAAAAACGTTCCTGCAAAGAGGCAAGCTCTTTTGCCTGCTCTTCTTTACTGTGGGATGCAAATTGACACAAGATGGTATCCATGGCTAAAAAGCCGATATCTGCGGTGCGTTCAAATAAATTGCGTATTAAAATGTCAATAGCCACTTGTGCTTTGGCACTCAGCTCCGTCGAGAGTTTTTTCACCGTCTCTTCGCAAAGACGACCTAAAAGTTGTTCAGAAAGATTGCTAAAGGCTTGTCTGGTTTCGGAAATATCCATTCCGATGTTGCTCATTTGCCCAAGAAGCGAAAGAAGGTTCCACCTCTCGGAGAGTTGATCAAGTGCTTTTTGGTAAGCGACTACCTCGGGGATAAAGGCGTTGTATCGTGTCGAGTTTGACGTGGAAGACATGCGTAAAAACCCCTTTTTAGTTAAATATTATTTAGGATGACTGCTTTGATGGTGAACTAATAAATTGGCAACTTCACATAAAAAAAGACAACTGCCTTCGTATAAAATGTTGTGTCTTAAACCGATACCCACTTGCTCATAATTTGGGAAACCACGAATAAGCAGTGCTTTGCGATGGAGGTGTGCTAAACGTTCGCCGTGAAAATTGGCAATCAGCATGTCACAATGAGGCAAGACACACTCCACATCTTCAAAATCCCCCACACGAACATTACATGTAAATGCTTCGCTAATCTCGCTACGTTGGGAGATGAAGTTCTCACACGTTGCTCCAGCCTCACTCAACGCTTTACTCATGCCATACGCACTATCGGGTTCATCGGCAATAACAATCTTGGCACGCCCTAACATAAAATGAGTATCCAAAAGGACATCTTGCAAACGAGCACGCCAGCGCTTAATCACATTAGAAACACTTTTAGCGCCTATATACGCCAACAGCTGTGCATAAAAATCATCACTTGCTTCAAGACCGATTAAACTGTCAAAGTGCAAATGCGTCGTCTTCGGATTTTTTTCGCAAAAAAGTTCACCACATTTTTTAACCGAACGACCAATGCTCATGACAAGTCCCGCATTGCCTAATTTTTCAATATCACGCACTTCAATCCCACCGCCACTGAGTGCGCCTTGTTTGACGCCTAAGTGTCCATCGAGCGAATCGCTTAAATCAGGAAGCGCATACACCTCCAAATCCAACAGTTCTAAAGCTTCTTTGAGTTTTTCTACTTCTATTGGACTCATATTGACATTAGGAATAAGGACGACTTTATCTTTTTTGATGTGCGTTGCAGGTTCGACGAGTTGTACAATGATATTTTGCACACTAAGCGCCCATCCACTCTCTAAGCCACCCTCAAAATCAGGCGTATGAACATATACAATTTTTTGCTTTTCTTGGAGAAGTAAACTCGCCCCCTTGATGTCATCGCCCTTGGTTTCTGTCATGCCCGTCGTAAAAAGTCCCACCAAATCGGGGGTCACTTTTTTGGTAATGTTTTCTATCGCCTCTGAAATGCCACGCTCGCCACCATCAATCACCGCGGTTATATCATTGACCGCAGTCGTTTGAATCGCGATGGGGTCATTAAAATGGCGTGTAAAAAGCACTTTGGTAAAAGAAGCACAGCCTTGCGCGCCATGCATTAAGGGCATACAATTTTTGATGCCTAAAAAAGCAAGCGTCGCACCCATAGGCTGCGAGAGTTTAAGAGGGTTTACATGTAATGGCTTCATGCTCGTTTGTTTGATATCTTTTAAATACGTGTTGGTACTCATGTTTCCCTCCTTAATCGTTTTTATGCTGCTTCCCACGGTGC
>DKFS01000074.1 GCA_002452855.1 Sulfurospirillum sp. UBA6790
CCAAAGCTTTGAGAATTTTCCATCGACTTAGAGAGCTTATCAAGAATCTTCTGAGCGCCTTCGGCGCCAAAGGTTCGGTACAAAATCTCTTTGGCATACTCCATACCGCCGCTTCTAATGTATTGGTTCGATTGCAAAATAACATAAAATTCTTCAAGTACTGCATTGGCAACAGATTTATCAATATTTTTGGCTGTGGCAATGAATTTTGAAATATCGGTTACGACATCAATTTCCATATGTGAAAAAAGATTTGCCGTTGCATCTTCACCAAGTTGTATCAGCAAAATAGCAGATTTCTCTGCCATTGTCAGTTCATTGTAAAGGGTTTTTTGCTCTTCAGTCAGTTTCATTTTATCCAAGGTCCTTTGAACTATTGCGGGTATCAAAATCACCCTCATTGCGAATCATTGATTGTAAAAGTGCCGCAAATTCTTCGCTTCTTTGTTCAGCAAGGTGTTTCAGCTTTTCAAGAAGGACATCGTATTTTAGTGTCTCTTCATTAAAGTCTTGTCCAATACCCAACTGATCTTCAACTTTTTTACGCGCCTGCTTGAATTTTTCTAATGTATCTTCTACGCTATCTTCATCTTCTAGCTTAACTGGTTCAACTTCATCTTCGAAATCATCCAGTTTTGTTTCAACCATTTTTTGGCTGAAGGGGATGATGACTTTTTTGTAGAAAATAAACAACAAAAAGGCTACCACGAGGTATTTTAAGATAGGAACCAATGGTCCGACGTAATTAGAAACCTTTTCGACAAAATCTTTTGTTGGAGCTCTTGTACCATCACTGGAAAGAGGTTTAAACTCAAAATTACTTACCGTAACTTCATCACCTCTAGCTTGGTTGTATCCTACGGTTTGTTTGACAACATCTCGAATGGCATCCATCTGCTCTTTTGTAAGAGGTGTATATTCAAGCTCACTTTTTTTATTACCTTGCGCATCAACACCATATTTATAGCTACCATCAACAACAACCGCGGCGCTTAAACGTTTAATCTTAGCAAATTCATCTTTAGAATTAATAACTTTTTTTGATATCTCATAATTTGTTGTCGTCGAACTTTTTTGATAGGTCTCACTCTTTTTAGTACTTTCCAAGCCTTGAACAGGTCCTATATTACTAATCGCACCTGGTACGCCGCCAACATCCTGAGGCTCTTTACCCTCGCGTTTTTCTTCAACGCTTTGTTCACTGCGTGGCACTGAATTTGGATCATAAATTTCACTTACGGTGTCTTGTTGCGAAAAATCAAAGTCAATAGTGACTTTGGCATTGACTTTATCGACACCACCAATAACAGGTGCCAAAACATTCATAATTTTTTGTTCAACGTTATGTTCAAATTCTTTTTTATAACGCATCTGACTTTTAACAAGTTCGCCTTGGAAAATATTGCTGTCGTTATCCCCTAATGGTTCACCATCTTGATTTACAATGGAAACATTTTCAGCTGTAAGATTAGAGATCGATGACGAAACGAGATTTTTGATACCCAGAATTTGTTTGGCAGAAAGACTCATACCAGAACGAATATTCAAAACAATAGAAGCTGTCGGTGTAGCTTGCTTTTGTGCAAAAACCGTCTCTTTAGGAATGGCAATATGCACACTCGCATTTGCTATGGGCCCTAAGCTTTCAATCGTGCGAGCCAATTCACCTTCTAGAGCACGAACATATTTAATTTTTTGTTCAAAATCAGTAGCGCCAAACTCGGTTTTATCAAAAATTTCAAACCCGACTTTGCTGTTTTTAGGAATCCCGAGTGCGGCGATAGCAATTCGCTCTTTATGCACAACATCGCTTGGAACAGCAATCGTTCCATCGTTCACAATTTTGTAGGGAACCTTCTCTTTTTCCAATTGTTGAATGATGAGTGCAGAATCACCGGCAGTAGTGTTTTCAAATAAAACACTGTAACCATTTGCCATAGTGGAGTTTGTATTTTTATAGAGCATAAGAAACACTAAAAAGCCAATCAAAACAATAATTGAAACGGCGGCGACAATCTTCTGACGTAACGTCAAATTTTGTATGAGTGTTGCTATCTGATTTAAAAGTGTTCTAAACTCCATATGACTTTCTCTTATTTGTAAATTGTTTTAAAGAGTTCAAAAAAACGTGCGTTTTGCTCTGGTGTTCCAATAGTGACACGAATGGCGTTCATACCGTATGAGCCCAAATTTCTAACGATTATACCTTTTTCCATCAATTTTTGGGCAATTTCACCCGAATTTTTACTCGCATCGAACTCTAAAACAATAAAGTTTGTGTAACTTTCAATCGTTTTGAAACCAAGTTCTTTCGCAAATTGTTCATAGACTTTCATCTCTTCAAAATTCTCTTTCACCGAAGCATCCACAAATGCTTGATCGCTTAGAGCAACAATTGCTGCCTTTAGCGTAAGATTGGTAATATTAAACGGTGCCCTTAATTTTAGAAGCGATTTTATAATTTCTGGTTGCGCGATACCATAACCACAACGCATTCCACCTAAACCATACGCTTTAGAGAATGTACCCGTATAAATAGCGTTAGGGTATTGAGTAATAATATCACTTGGAACAATTCTTTTGGCCTCATCTTTATGGGCTGCATACTCTTGGTACGCTCCATCAATGATAACTAACGTTTCAGGACTAATTTGATCTAAAAATGCATACACATCTTTGGTATCTAAACATTCGCCTAAAGGATTATTGGGAATACACAAAACAACAATGGATATATCGTTATTTGCTTTATAAATCTCTAACATTTCTTTAAGATTATGCTGTGAAGAAGGTGTTTTAAGAACTTTTGCTCCCGTTTGGAGGGTATAAATTTCATACATCGCAAATGTAATTCCCGCCATCAAAACTTTAGTCGTAGCATTGGCTTTAGCATGAATTGCAAACTCAATCACTTGATCGCTTCCTGAGCCAATGATTATATTTCTTTCTTCTACATTGTATTTTTGAGCCAACGCCTCTTTGAGTTCGTACATACTATCATCGGGGTAAAGATTCATTTTAGCGGCTTCTTCACGTACGGCTTCAATGACTTTAGGGCTGCAACCTCTTGGGTTCTCATTGCTCGCTAGCTTAATAACATCTTTAGGTTCAATACCGTATTCACGTACAACAAGTTCAATAGGCTTGCCTGCCTCGTATGTTTTTAAATTGTCTAAAACGCTGTTAAATTGCATCCATCATCCTCCGCAAATATAGCTTCCAAGCCATTTGATATCGTATCGGTCTTTGTTCTCTTCAAGAACGCGTTGAACATTATCATCATCAATATGCCCTTCAAAATCCATATAGAAAATGGATTGAAAACCCTTCTCTTTGGTTGGACGCGATTCAATTTTCGTTAAATTGACTTTTTGTGCTTGGAACGTTTGTAAGAACTCTACGAGCCCACCTGGTTTATCATCTGTTTTTGCCAAAATAGAGGTTTTATTATGTACCCCTTTTTTGTTTTTAAAATCACTTAAAATTAAAAAGCGTGTTTGATTTGCCATATTGTCTTCAATTTTGCCAAACAAAATAGGAAGATTACAAAGCTTCGCGGCAATGTGTGAGCAAATCGCAGCTGCATCTGGGTCAAGACTTGCTTTTTGGGCTGCTTCTGCTGTTGATTTGGTTGGAATAAACTCCACACCTAAGAGCATATGTTCTTCTAAAAATCTACGGCACTGATTGTAACCTTGAGGATGGGAATAAATACGTTTAATTTTTTTAACATCCTCACATATCGTTGCAAACGAATGATGAATATCCATGTAAATTTCAGCCACAATTTTAGAACTAAATTTTCCCAAACAATCTAATGTTGCACCCACAGCACCTTCTGTATTGTTTTCGACAGGGACAACACCGTATTTTGCTTCACCATTTTCTAAAACATGAAAAACAGCTTCAATAGAGCTCACACCAATATAATTGCCCATAGCTCCAAAACGACTTTCAGCTACTTGATGTGTATAGCTTCCTTCAGGCCCCAGATAAGCAATCTTTTCAGGGAATTCAAGGTTTCGACTGACAGCAAATACTTCAAGAAAAATAGCATCAATTGCTTTATTATTCAAAGCGCCTTTATTGAGCCCTTTTAAACGGTCTAATATCTCTTTTTCGCGCTCATGTCTATAAATCGCTGTCCCGCTGGTTTTTTTAACGCGACCTATCTCTTTGACAAAATCCATACGCTCATTCAAGAGCTTCAAAATTTGGTTAT
>DKFS01000089.1 GCA_002452855.1 Sulfurospirillum sp. UBA6790
TAACCCCTTCAACCCCCGGACGTAAACAGCAGATACCCCGTGCAATAATATCAATCTGTACGCCTTTAATAGATGCTTCATAGAGTGCTTGAATGACATCAGGGTCCACCAAAGAGTTCATCTTCACGATAATACGCCCTTCATTCCCAAATCGTGCTTCATTCTCAATCAAGCTAATAACTTTAGGTTTGATTTGCGTTGGCGACATCGAGAGCGTTTCCAGTTTTTTGTGCTTGGAAAACCCTGAGAGAATATGAAAAAATGTGGTGCTGTCTTTTGCAAATTCTTCTTTACATGTAAAAAAGCTGGTATCGGTATAAACCTTCGCCGTAGCGCCGTTGTAGTTACCGGTACTAAAGTGCATGTAGAATTTTAATTTTCCATCTTCTTCTTGACGAATGACTTGTGCGATTTTGGCATGAACTTTAAAGCCCGTAATACCATAAACAACATGCGCTCCGGCTTGTTCGAGTGCTTTTGCCCAATGCAAATTGTTTTCTTCATCAAAGCGCGCTTTTAATTCAACCACTGCGGTGACTTGTTTGCCTTCGTTAGCCGCATCAATCAAGGCTTGAACAATTTGCGAGTTTTTTTCCACACGGTACAGTGTCATACGAATGGAGATGACTTTAGGGTCTTTTGACGCCTCACGAATCATTCTTAAAACAGGGTCAAAACTTTCATAAGGGTGAAATAAAATGACATCGTTTTTATCAATCACTTTAAACACAGACTCATTGTTGTCAAAGGGAGGCAAGACTTTTGAGTTGTACGGCGGTAAGGTTAAATGTGAAAAATCTTTATTGCCAACAATTTGCCATAAAGCACCCAAATTTAGCGGAATTTTATAGGTGTATATATCTTTAGAAAAAATTTGCATGTGAGAATTTAAGAACTCTAAGATATCGCTATCGGCATCATCTTGAATGTTAAGGCGTACAAACGCACCTTTTCGTCTTAGTTTGAGTCCTTGTTCCATAATCATCATAAAATCATCGGCTTCTTCCTCTTCGATGACCATGTCAGCATTTCGGGTTACTCTAAATGCCGATGAAGCGATAAGCTTATAACCAGGAAAAATCTCTTCCACATGTTTTTTGACAATCGTCTCAATTGGCACATAGATGTTATCCCCTGCTTGAAAAAAGCGTGGCAATACGCGAGGAATGCGAATCATGCCGTATTTATAATTGCTTTCATCTTCGCTTTCACTGTCTTGCAATTTGACAGCAAGCGAAAAGCTAAGATTGTTAAGATGAGGAAAAGGGTGGGTTGCATTGACGGCGATAGGAACAATCACAGGCAAGATATTGGAAAAGAAATATTCATCTGCTAAACGTGCAAGTACGGGACCTAATTCATCGTATGCTTTAATAAAAAGGTTCTCTTTTTCTAAATCAGCGACAATCTCCTCATAACTGTTTTGAATGACCTCTTTTTCACTCGCAAGATAGGCTCTGATTTCACGAAGTTGATCCAGTGGTGTTTTTTGATCGGCTCCTGTCTCAATAACGCCTGCGCTAAAAAGCTGTTTAAGACCTGCTACACGAATCATATAAAATTCATCCAGGTTGGTAGCATAGATGGCTAAAAATTTGAGTCGCTCAAAAAGGGGTAACTCTTTTTTCATGGATTGAGCAAGGACTCTGGTGTTAAACTTGAGCCATGAAAGCTCGCGGTTAAGGTACAGACTAGAGTCGTTTAAATCAGGCACGTTTTATCCTTCATCACAAAAATAATTCTAATTATTTTATCAGAAAAATGTTATAAAAAGGTAACGACTTCAAATGGTTTAGGCGTAGTTTGAAAAAAGCGGCTCACTTTGGGTGTTATTAGCGGCGTAGCTCTCTTGAGGCTTGGCGAGCAGTTCAGCTTGTTTGGCACGTGCTAACTCAAGTCTTGCTTGCATTTGTAGCATAGAAGCTGTGGATGCGACTTGGTAGTCTGCAGGACTTGGATCAGAGGGGGCAAGAGCGGCAGCCCGAACGGTTTGCATTTTTGCAATCGTCTCTTCAGGCGTGCTTCCTGTTGAAGTATCAATTCCCACTTCACCTGCAATGGCGTAGAGGTTATTATCGGCTGCTTTTTCATACGTGAAAACAGCACCGCCTCGAATAACACCCGCACCAGCGGCGATATGGGCACGTTCATGTGCATGTACGGCAGTGTCGATAGCGCGAAGTTCTGCAATTTGTGCTTCTTGAGCTGCGGTTAGTTTAGGCGTAATAGAAGAATGCTCTTTTTTTTGAGACGACGAATCCGTCTTTGTGGTCGATGAGGTATTGTTGATGCGTAAATATGAGCTATTCAGAAAACTGCCAATTTCCATCGAAAATCTCCTAAGTTGATTTATTATACAACTTTTTAGAGATTACATGTAAAAAAAATTATGCTTTTTTGAGTTTTTCAATTTGGTCGCGTAATTTTGCTGCTTTTTCAAACTCCAAAATTTTTGCGGCTTCATGCATCGCTTTTGTCAGTTCTGCGATAATTTTCTTTTTTTCACTCGGCGGAATTTTGTCTTTTTTGTCATACGTGTTATAAATATCTGCATGCTCTTCAAGTTTAAGGTTTTCATCCATTTTGCGTTTTGTACTAGTAGGGGTAATGCCATGTTCTTTGTTAAATGCCTCTTGCAAAGCACGCCTTCGCATCGTTGTTTCAATAGCCTTTTGCATCGAATCAGTGATTTTTTCTGCAAACATAAGCACTTTTCCATTGAGATTTCGAGCTGCGCGTCCCATCGTTTGTATGAGACTGGTTTCCGAACGCAAAAAGCCTTCTTTGTCGGCATCTAAAATGGCGACCAGTGAGACTTCTGGTAAGTCAAGTCCCTCACGAAGGAGGTTGATTCCTACCAGTACGTCAAATTCTCCCACGCGTAATGAGCGAATAATTTGATTGCGCTCGATGGCATCGATATCTGAGTGCATGTATTTGATTTTAATTCCAAGGTCAGCATAATAACGGGTTAGCTCTTCTGCCATCTTTTTCGTGAGTACCGTTACCAATACTTTTTCATCTTTTGCGACGACTTCTTTGATTTTGTCAAAGAGCATTTCAACTTGGTTTTTACTGCTTAAAATTTCCACTTCTGGGTCTAAAAGCCCTGTCGGGCGAATAATTTGTTCCGCAGTATGTTCCCCGCTGAGTTCCAATTCTAACTCTTTAGGCGTGGCACTGACAAAAAGATAACGAGGTGCTTTGTTGATAAATTCATCAAACATCAAAGGTCTGTTATCCAGTGCACTAGGAAGTCTAAAACCGTACTCGACGAGGACTTCTTTACGGCTTCTATCGCCTGCGAACATACCTCGAAATTGCGGAAGGCTGACATGCGATTCATCGACAATGACCAGATATTCTTTATTCATCGCTTCAAAGTAATCAAACAACGAGTAAGGCGTGCCCCCAGGCTCTATGCCTGTTAAATAGCGTGCATAGTTTTCGACGCCTTTGCACGCACCTGTACTTTGAAGCATTTCTAAATCAAACTCAACACGTTGTTTAAGGCGTTGGTACTCGACCAGTTTATCTTCTTTTTTGAAATACTCTAAACGCTCATCCAGTTCTTGTTCAATAGATTTAATGGCTTTTTGAAGTCTTTCGTGTCCAACGATGAACTGGTTTGCGGCGTAGATAACGACTTTGTTTAAGTTTTGCAATTTTTTATTGAGAAAGACTTCAAAATAGTTGATGCTCTCTACTTCATCGCCAAAAAATTCGACTCTGATGGCTTCTTCTTCGCTGTAAGCGGGGTAAATGTCAATCACATCCCCACTCACCCTAAAACAGCCTCTATCAAAAAAGGTATCGTTGCGTTTATAGCCCATATCCACAAGGCGTAACAGCAGCTTTTTTTGGTTGATGCTCTCACCCTTTTCGATGACTTGTACCATCTCTTTGTATTCACTAGGATCTCCCAAGCCGTAGTTGGCAGAAACCGAAGCAACGCAGATAACATCATTAAAACTGAGCAGTGAAGCCGTGGCACTCAGACGCAAGCGCTCTAACTCTTCATTGATGGAGCTGTCTTTTTCGATAAATAAGTCACTTCTAGGAATATAGGCTTCAGGTTGATAGTAGTCGTAATAACTGATAAAATACTCCACATGGTTATTGGGAAAAAAGCCTTTAAATTCGCTGTAAAGTTGAGCGGCAAGTGTTTTGTTATGCGTCATAATGAGGGTGGGCATTTGAAGCTTTTGAATGATTTGAGCCATCGTATACGTTTTTCCACTACCCGTAACGCCAATCAAGGTTTGATACCGATTGCCTTTTTTGATAGATGCCGTTAGTGTATCAATCGCTTGCGGTTGATCGCCTGAGGGTTGATAAGGACTTTGCAGTTTAAAATTGCTCATAGAGACCTTTTCGATAGATATTGATACTTTTTATTTTTTTTTGTTACAATTATACCAAACAACGCTAATGGAGCCATGAATGTTTGAAGAAGAACGATCAATTAACACACTTAGCCAAAAAATTACTGAATTAGTTGAAAAATATAAAGACCTTTTGGCACAAAATGAAGCGCTTCGTCAAGAAGTGGTTAAAGCCAAAGCACTCAATGAGGCTAAAAGTGTACAAATAGCCAAGCTTGAACAAGATTTGATTAGTAAAGATGTGAATGCCGATGATTTACTCAGTAAAATTGAAGCAGTTTTAGGCAAATGAATAAGATAACAATCAGTCTTGGTGGCAAAGATTTTGACATCAAATTAGAGGGCGATTTTGCTTTGAAATTTGAAGCGGATTTCAAAGAACAATTCAAAGGTCGAAGTTCCATCGACCCTAAAGATTTGCTCATGGCATACGTGGGAAAGTGTTATGATAATTTTGTGTTAGAACAAGAGATTACAGCGCTTGTTACCAAAATAGAAGAGGTTTAAGTCGGGCTTTAAAAACATTGTTATAAAATGATTTCTAAATGCTCAATAAGTGTATTGAACATACATAAATTCAAGGAGAAAACATGAAAAAAGGTTTCACGATGATCGAGTTGATCTTCGTTATTGTTATTCTAGGTATCTTGGCAGCAGTGGCAATTCCAAGATTAGCAGCAACAAGAGATGATGCAAGAGCTGCAGGGATTAAGTCTGACGTTGGTACCGCTTCGACAGCAGTCCCTGCATGGTATCAAGGTCAAAAAGATGTTCGTATTTCTCAAGCGATTCAGCTTGATAGTGGTACTTGGACAAAAACGAGTGAAGTTGAATATACCTATAAAGAAGATGGTACAAATTGTATTACAATTGCTGTTTATGATATGAATCAAAGTGCAACAGATGGTGCTTGGACAAGTAATGGTGTTGCTGTATCAGGTACTGATTTTAATGCTTCAAATGGTGCATGGATTTCTGGAACAGGTGGTGCAACTGGATCACCAACTCTTAGAATTATAAAACCTACGACTGTATCAGGAGCTATTTGTACAATGCTGTGGAATGACATGGGATTAACGGAGCAAAATATTACTATGGGTGGTAAAAAAGTTTCATGGTAATCAACAATTTTAAGCAGGGTGATAATCGCTCTGCTTTTACCATGATAGAGCTTATATTTGTCATTGTTGTGTTAGGTATTTTGGCAGCTGTAGCTATCCCTAGGCTTGCTGCAAGTCGTGATGATGCCGTTCTTGTTAAAGGTAAATCTCAAGTTGCTGCAATTCGTGGTGGTATTGCTCTTCAAAAATCGAAAAATATGCTTGAAGGTGCTGCTACATTCCTTCCTCAAACACTTGATAATACAGCAGGAAGACTCTTTAATTATAACGATGGAAATAGTTCCAATATCTTAGAATACCCCATTATGTCAGAAGCAAATAAAGATGGCGGCTGGGTTAAAACAAATACTGAAAATACGTATGAATTTAGAGTTATGGGTGCCCCACATACATTTTTTTATAATAAAGCTACAGGTACATTTACTTGTACGGCAGGTACATATTGTACTGAACTTACTCGTTAGTTAATGTGTTTTACTACCATATCTCTCTTTTAAAATCACCTCTTTCTTTTTTAACCTACCAGTCGGAGCAATCTTACAGCGTTGGGAGTGTTGTGGATGTGACACTTTCAAAGCGAACAACCCACGGTGTCGTGATAGCTGAAGTTGAAAAGCCAAGCTTTGAATGCGAGAGCATCTCTTTTACATGTAAAACATTTTACAGTGATAAAACGATAGAACTTGCTCGTTTTATCGCCGAGTATTATGTCTGTTCTTTGGGGGAAGCATTGGCGCTGTTTATTCCTCAAAAACGTGAAAATGTTTTACATGTAAAAGCGTTACTGCATACCACTATTGTGTTATCTTTAGAACAACAAAACGCTTATGATTTTGTGCAAAACCATGCTTCTTCTCTTCTTTTTGGTGACACGGGAAGCGGTAAAACTGAAATTTATATGAAGCTGTTTGAACAATGCATTAATGAAGGCAAACAAGCTATTTTTTTATTGCCGGAGATTGGGCTAACGCCTCAAATGCGTCATCGTTTAAAAGAGCATTTTGGGAGTCGTGTTGGCATTTGGCACTCAAAAATCAGTGCGAAGAGAAAAGAAAAAATTTTAGAAGAGCTTGAAGAAGGTACTATCAACATTATAGCAGGTACGCGCTCCGCACTGTTCTTACCGATGCAACGCCTTGGGTTAATTGTCGTGGATGAAGAACACGATGAGAGTTATAAATCAGGCTCGAGGCCTCGTTATAATGCCAAAGATTTGAGTTTATTGTTTGGTCAAAAATTAGGTTGTAAGGTTCTTTTAGGCAGTGCAACGCCTACGCTCGCGAGTTTTCATAAACTGCCATCGTTTAGGTTGCAAGGAACTTTTTTTGATTCTTCTAGCCATATACTGTATGATGAAGGCGAACATGGTATCAGTGCTATGATGCTTCAATCCATTCAAAAAGCGCTTGATGCTCAAAGGCAAGTGGTGGTTTTTCTTCCCACGCGAGCTAATTTTAAATACATTACATGTAAAGCATGCGGTGCGCACGTAGAGTGTCCTTATTGCAGTGTTGGAATGAGTTTACATCAGCATATGAACGCATTGAAATGTCACTACTGCAACTACACCGAAATCATTCCTACGGTTTGCCCCAAATGCGGACATGAAGAGATTGTTGCACAACGTCTTGGCACAGCCGAAGTGGCGCAAAAACTTCAAGCGTATTTTAATCACTCTGTTGTTCAGCAGTTTGACAGAGATATTGTGCGAACGGAAAAACAGTTGAGTGAAATTTTGGAACGTTTTAACGCGCATCAGATAGACATCATGGTTGGGACACAAATGCTCTCCAAAGGGCATGATTACCACGATGTCAGTCTTGCCGTTGTTTTAGGCGTGGATGCGCTTTTAGGGATGAGTGATTTTAGAGCACGTGAAAAAACGTTAGCCTTGGTCAAACAAATTGCAGGAAGAAGTGGCAGAAAAGGGTATGGTGAAGTGTTGATTCAAACGCAAAACCGTGATTTTTTTGAAAAATATATGCGCGATTTTGATCTGTTTTTGCAAGATGAACTTGTTTTTCGTAAAACGCTTTATCCACCTTTTAAAAAAATGCTTCGGCTAATGAGTGCGCACACCAAAGAGGAAAAAGCTGAAGCGTTAATCAAAGAGGCTTCCATCATTGCCCAAAAATTTCCTTTGGTTGAAATTGTTGGATTTGGCAAAGCGACCATTGGTAAAATCGCAGGAAAATACCGTTTTGAACTTTTAGCCAGAAGTGATTCAAGCAAAGCGTTACTCTCTTTCGCACATAGCCTCAAACACTTAAAAATTGAAGCTGATATGGATCCCCTTTCGTTTTCTT
This sequence comes from Sulfurospirillum sp. UBA6790, assembly GCA_002452855.1. The sequence goes on from DKFS01000089.1 coordinate 7,813, forward strand.
AATTCCAAAAAAGATATAATCCTTCTAATTTTAAACAGCTAAAGCCATGGATACGCAGACGCGTTGGCTTATAAATGAAAGCGATATAACATGATAAAACGATACCCCACCAAACAAATTTTTGTTGGCAAAGTTCCTATTGGAGGCGATGCCAAAATCCCTGTACAGTCGATGACCTTTTCAAAAACGCATGATGTAAAAGCCACTTTGGAGCAAATCAGACGATTGCATTTTGCTGGATGCGATATTGTGCGTCTTGCCGTACCCGATTATGACGATGCACATGCGCTTAAAGCCATCAAAAAAGAAGCAACCTTGCCTATTGTCGCTGACATTCATTTTAATTACCGTTTAGCACTTATTGCGGCTGAAGTTGTGGATTGTATTCGCATTAATCCTGGCAATATTGGCAATAAAGAGCGTGTTAAAGAGGTCGTCAAAGCCTGCAATGAGCGCAATATTCCTATTCGCATTGGTGTCAATAGTGGCAGTTTGGAACGTGAATTTGATGAAAAATACGGTCCCACAGCCAAAGGAATGGTAGAGTCCGCTTTGTATAACATCAAATACCTTGAAGACTTAGGCTTTACCAATATGAAAGTTTCTCTTAAAGCCAGTGATGTGGAACGTACCGTTGAGGCGTATCGCATGTTAAGACCTCTTGTGGAGTATCCATTTCATTTAGGAGTCACAGAGGCAGGAACGTTATTTCATTCAACGATTAAATCTTCAATTGCGTTAGGTTCACTTCTTTTGGATGGTATTGGCGATACGCTTCGTGTTTCTATCACAGGAGAGCTTGAAGAAGAGATTAAAGTTGGACGCGCTATTTTAAAAGACAGTGGCGTTGAGGCTGAAGGCTTAAACATCATTTCGTGTCCTACATGCGGACGTTTGGAAGCCAATCTTGTCAATGCGGTTGCAGAAGTAGAACGTCGCACAAAGCACATTAAAGCGCCTCTTAATATCTCTGTCATGGGATGTGTGGTCAATGCTATCGGTGAAGCAAAGCATGCTGATGTGGCCATTGCGTTTGGCAAAGGACAAGGACTAGTAATGGTGAAAGGTGAAGTGGTTGCCAAGCTCAAAGAGGATGATTTGGTTGATAAATTTTTAGAAGCGGTTGAATTGGCTGCTAAGGAATATAAAGCATGAACAACCTGCACAATGTCAATATTGAACGCTCTGTCTTAAGCTCTGTTTTATTTAATCCTGCAACGTTTGAAGATGTTGCCGCAACGCTTAATGCCAAAGATTTTTATTTACCGAGCCATCGTTATATCTTTGAAGCAATGGAAACATGTGAGAGAGAAGATTTGCCGATTGATGAAGAGTTTATCAAGAAAAAGCTCAATCAACAAGGTCGGTTTGATGAAGATGCAATGCTGGAGATTCTCTCAACCAATCCACTTCCTGCTACTAAAGCTTATGTTGAAGAGATTAAAGAAAAAGCGATTAAACGAGAACTTGTTCAGCTGACGAGCGATATCAAAGAGATTGCCGTCGAAAAAGATTTACCTTCCACCGATGTTGTGGATTTGGTGCAACAAAAACTCTACCAAATTACTCAAGAAAATGGAAGTCGTGAATTTCGTGAATCACCTGAGATGACGCATGCAACCATCGCGCATATCCATGAGATGAAAAAACGTGGTAATTCAGGGGTTGTAGGTGTCGATACAGGATTTGCGGAAATCAATAAACTCACAACCGGTTTTGGTGAGGGTGACTTAATTATTGTAGCGGCGCGTCCTGCTATGGGTAAAACAGCTTTTTGCCTTAATTTGGCTCAAAATGCATTGGATCGCAACCGTGGTGTGGCTATCTTTTCACTTGAAATGCCCGCTGAACAGTTGATGCTAAGGATGCTCAGTGCAAAAACCTCTATACCCCTTCAAAAGCTTAAAGTAGGCGATATGAGTGATGAGCAGTGGGGGCATTTAACCAGAGCGGCGGATGAGATGAGTAAACGCAAGTTTTTTGTGGATGATAATGGTTCTGTGGATATTCACCAAGTGCGTGCGAAACTGAGAAAATTAAAAAGCCAGCATCCTGAAATATCATTGGCGATTATTGATTATTTGCAGTTGATGAGTTCATCAGGAACAAGAGATAGGCATATTGAGGTCAGTGACATCAGTCGTGGACTGAAATTATTAGCAAGGGAACTTAATATCCCTATTATTGCACTTTCACAGCTCAATCGTGGGCTTGAAAGCCGTGGTGATAAGCGTCCGATGCTTAGCGACCTTAGAGAATCGGGTGCCATTGAGCAAGATGCCGACATGATTTTATTTGTGTATCGTGACGATGTGTATAAAATCCGCGAAGAAAAAGAAAAAGAGCAAAAAGCCAGAGCCGAAGGTAAAGAGTATAAAAGCAACTTTTTTGAAAAACCAGAAGAGCATGCGGAAGTTATTGTCGGAAAAAATAGAAATGGTCCTGTAGGTGTTGCAAACTTGATGTTTCAAAAAGCCTGCACGCGCTTTGTCGATGGTGGCGCAAAAGTGCCGATAGAAATTGTGTATAACGACGCCACTTTAGACGTTAAAGAGGCCAAGATTAGCTTGCCTCCTCTCTAACATATGCTTAGTGTTCCACTCCTTAGCAACAAAAAAGAGTTTTTTGTTCTTTTGGGGGTGGTTCTTTGCATTGCCCTTTTTTCACTTATCTTTGAATTTTACCGCTATACAAGACTTACACAAGAACCTTTACATGTCAGTAAAGCTACTGTTTTAAATCATTATGAAAAAACGAATCTCCAAGGACGAAGTTACGATGTTTTGAAATTGAAATTGGATGACAGTGGCGCACAGATGTATACGACTTCATGGAAGCAAATCAATGTTTCATTTCAAGACCGTGTTAAAATTAAATTTAAAACTGATAAACTTACTTTTATTGATTTTTTAAAAGGTTTTTACGCACCTTCGCTTTCGTTGTATCCTATCTATGAAGACCATCCCCCTTTTAATGGCAAAAAATTGTACGCATGGATAGATGAACAACATGAGAGTGAAGTCGTGGCAGAAGTATATAAAACGCTTTTTTTTGCTACGCCTCTTTCAAAAGAGTTGCGAGACGATGTCCAAAAGTGGGGCATTTCACATTTGGTGGCAATCAGTGGGTTTCATTTAGGGGTACTTAGTTTTATTCTTTTCACGCTTCTAAATCCACTCTATCGTTTTTTCCAAAATAGATATTTTCCTTACCGTAATGCAATGGCAGATGTCGGTATCATCGTCTTTATTTTGCTGTACGGTTATATGGAATTGATACAATTCACGCCTTCTTTTATGCGCTCTTTTGTGATGAGTGTGATTGGATTTTTTCTTTTTTCACGAGGTATAAAAATACTCTCTTTTGGGACATTGGGGCTAAGTGCGATGTTTTTATTGGCATTTATCCCGTCGCTTCTTTTTTCACTCTCTTTTTGGTTTTCGGTTGCAGGTGTTTTTTATCTCTTTTTATTTTTGCACCATTTCTCCCATCTCAATCGTTTTGTTTTATTGGCTGTGATGGATTTAGGTATATTTTTCTTAATGGTTCCTATTGTGCATACTTTTTTTCCTGTTTTTACCTTTTTACAGCTGACGTCACCTCTTAGCAGTTTAGTGTTTATCGTTTTTTATCCCTTGGCACTTTTTTTACATGTCATTCATTGTGGTGGCATTTTAGACGGATATTTGCTAGCGTTTTTACATGTAAAAACACTTAGCTATACTTTAAATTTTCCTGTGTGGTTTTTGGGAGGATATATTGGACTCTCACTCTTAGCTATTCGGTTTCGATTCGGTGTTTTCCTCTGCTTGGGCATCAGTTTTCTGAGTCTCTTTTTCATTCAGTAAAAAACAGAATTTAAGACCGTAAAGATAGATAAACCATGAAAAATAAATCCATAAAAAGAAGAAAAGTAAAATACTAAAAGAGCCATAAATACTAAGATAGGTTTTGTTGTAACTGACATAATAGACAAAAAGTATTTTAGAAATATACCAACAAAGTGACGCTACAAATGAGGCAATAAGAGCGCTTTTGAGGTGAATTTTTATTTTGGCGGAAACGCTGTACATGATGAGAAAAAGCAACCAAATAATAAAATACGGTGTAAAGCGTACTAAGTTTATTGAGCTTGTCATCGCATTTTTATCAAGAAATTCCTGCACTAAAGAGGAGCTATAAAAAAAGATAATGAGCCCTAAAGGCATGAGCGTAACCATCGTCCAATAGGTTGCAAGCGCTTCCCAAAAACTGCGTTTAGGTGTTTCAAAAATTTTACTTACAATCTTTTCATAATCCAAAAAGAACATGATAGAAATATAAAGAACAAAAATCATTCCGACAACACCCATATTGCTTGTGTTGGCAATAAAATCACGTAAGTACTGAATCATAATGTCTTGTTGCGTTGGAATAAGTGAGCTAAAGATAAAACCTTGCAGTTTTTCATAATAGACTTCAAAAAGAGGCATTTTAGTAAAAAGGCTAAACGTAATCAGAAGAATAGGGATGAGGGATAAAATCGTATGAAAGCTAAGAGAAGAGGCGTAGTGCGCTAGCTCTACGTCTCTTAATTTTTTGAAAAATTGAGCACAATTGTGAGTGCTGAACACATCAAAGTCCCATTTTGGCTGGGTTTAAGATATTGTTGGGGTCAAACGCTTTTTTAATGGAGCGGAAAAGTTCCATTTCACCTTCGCTAAATGCGAGGTGCATAAAAGGCGCTTTACTAAGCCCAATACCATGCTCACCACTGAGCGTTCCACCCAAAGCAACGGTTGCTTTAAATATCTCTTCAATGGCAAGATGTCCGATTTCTAATTGTTTGGGGTCACTGCCATCGACCATAACATTGGTGTGAACGTTGCCATCACCCGTATGCCCAAAACAAGGTACGGTTACATTGTATTTTTCAGCAATCATCTTAATGTCACGAAGAAGGGCTGGAAGTTTACTACGTGGCACAGTGATGTCCTCATTGAGTTTCTTACTGCCATAAATTGTGATAGATTGACTGGCATTACGTCTAGCAAACCAAAGATTTTTGGACTCTTCTGGTGTGCTTGCTCTTTTAAAGCCACTACACCCATTTTCATGAAACGCTTTTTCAATGACATCTAATTGTTGGGTCAGTTCATCTGGCGAATTGCCATCGACATCGGTGATGAGAATAGCACCCGCGTCTTTTGGTAAGCCTTTGTTAAATTTTTGCTCAACAGCATTGATGGAGAGGTTATCTAAAAACTCCATAGCCACAGGCGTAACACCTGCTGCCATTGTTTTATAGACCGCGTTCATCGCATCTTCAACGCTTGGGAAAATCCCCATAGCTGTTTGAGACATTTTAGGTTTTGCAATGAGTTTGAGTGTGATTTCCGTAATAACGGCTAAGGTTCCCTCACTGGCAATAATAATACCAGCGATGTTATAGCCTGCTACATCTTTAATGGTACGTTTTCCCGCACGGATGATTTCACCATTGGGTAACACAGCGCGAAGTGCCATCACGTAGTCTTTAGTAATGCCATACTTTGCCGCACGCATACCACCGGCATTTTCACTGACATTGCCGCCCAGTGTCGAATACTCTTCACTGGCAGGATCAGGTGGATAAAAAAGTCCCTTAGCTTCAACGGCACGTTGCAATGCCATGTTAATGACACCTGGTTGAACAACAGCAACCATGTTTTCCATGTCGATTTCAAGAATTTTATTCATATGCTTTTCAAACGCCAAGATGACGCCGCCATTCGCGGGTAAGGCACCACCTGTAAAACCGCTTCCGGCTCCACGAGGGGTGATAATAATGCGATGTTCATTGCAATACTTTAAAATTTCACTGACATCGTTTTCATCACGAGGGAACAAAACAGCGTCAGGTTCATAACGTGTACGTGTCGCATCATAACAATAGGCAATCAAATGTGCTTTGTCATCATAAACATTGTCTGCACCAAGCAGGCTTTTAAAATAGTCAATGTGTTTTATTTCCATAATGTATCTTTTTTCTCTACAACCGTAAACGGTAATTTTAAAATAATACCATCAACCCCTTGACCTTTGAGTGAATCGGCTTGTCCTAAAAGGTATTCATAGTAGTTGTTGTAATCTACGATAGTGGAACTATCCCAGCTAAACCATGTTGATTCAATATTGTTGATACGCGTATAAAAAGGAAGTTGGATTTCGCCAGAGTTTTTAATAGAAATTGTTTGAAGCGTATTGAAATTATTGCAATCTACAAAATACCCTTTGTCTTTAATTGCAAATAAGATTAATGAAGCGGCATTTTGATAGCACGCTTGTTGGAAGATTTTTTTATCTGGATTTGGACGATACAATTTTGTTAAATAAGCCGCAACAACATCCGGATGAATCCATGTAATATCATTGTATTGTTTTGTCAGTTCACGGTAAACGTCGTAATTTGGTGCAACGATGAGTGCTCTGTCGTACAAATAATTAATGATGACATCATCGCCAACCGTAGGTTTAAGACCTGTGTCTGGGAAAGCACCTTGAGAAAGCATGTCGAATTTTTCAACTTTTAAAACAGCTTTCGTTCCATCTTTTTGAATAACATCTGCACGAGCAATAATCGTTTTTGTTTTAGCATCAAATGTATGGCTGATAATACCACTAGCTCCGACAACAATATCAGGTGAGTCAGCGATGATGACTTGATTGTTTGATGTTTCCAAAACTTTTGTTTTATACTCTTTAAAAAGCGATTGCGCTTGAGCAAAAGTTCCTAATACACATAACGTTAAGACCAAAAACAGCTTATTCAATACGAACTCCTTGAAGGGTGATAGACCCTTTTTATTTTTCTAGAGCAGATTATACAATAAGTGTTTTAAAAAAACTTCTTTTTCGTTAAATGGTCTATTTTAGGCATTTTGTAAGATTTGTTCCGCTAAAATCTGTCAATATGAGGAGGGATAAATGATCAGACTAACGTTGCTATGGATGCTTTTTTTATCTTTTTCCTGCTCCGCATACCTCGATGAATTAAAATGGCCAAAAGGTGAAACATTTTTAACCTTTTTGGAGAAAAATCAATTACCTCAAGATATTTATTACTCCCTCGACAAAGAAGAACAAGAGCTTGCCGCTGAAATTATGGCAGGCGTTAAATACCAAGTTTTACGCAATGACAACAAAGAGTTAGAACAAGTGCTGATTCCCATTGGAGAAGAAGTACAAATGCATATTAAGAAAGTGAATGGTAAGTTTATTATGGAAATTGAACCTATTAAACTACAAGAAGAAGAGCATGAATTGGTTATTAATATTCAACGCTCGCCCTATCTTGATATTATCAATGCTACCAATAACTATCTTTTAGCCAATGAATTTGCACAATCGTTTAAAGGTGGTGTCAATCTACGCAATCTTCAAAAAGGCGATAAACTCGTTTTATATTATCAACAAAAAAGACGACTCGGCAAGCAGTTTGGTTCTGTGAAAATTGAAGTCTCTATGGTCGAAACAGGCAAAAAAGAGCATTATATTTTTTATTATAAAGAGAACTACTACGATGAAAAAGGACAAGAACTCGACAATTTTTTACTCAGTACACCAGTCAATTATACACGCATTTCATCTCCGTTTACACAGATGAGATGGCACCCCGTTTTACAAAAATATCGAGCGCATTTAGGAATTGATTATGCGGCCCCTGTGGGTACACCTGTTCGTTCTGCCGGCAATGGTAAAGTAACCTTTGCAGGTCAAAAAGGCGGTTATGGAAATGTTATAGAAATTAGTCATGATAGCAGTTACAAAACATTGTACGGGCATCTCAATGGTTTTGTAAAAGGACTTCGCAGTGGACAACGTGTCAAACAAGGACAAGTCATCGCTTATGTTGGAAATACGGGGCTTAGTACAGGGCCACATCTGCATTTTGGACTTTACCGTAGCAATGTCGCTATCAATCCAGCCAGTGTTGTCAAAATTGCGAAAAGTGCTTTAAGCGGTAAAGATTTGAAAATTTTTATGGAATATACCAAAGAGTTAAAAGAGAAAATTCAAAAGGCGTTTGATAATAATCTTCCACCCGTAAAAGAAGATAATTTTGACTATATCTATCCTCTTGAAAAAAGTTAATATTACATGTAAACAAAATAGAACCGATTTGCGATAGAATTCTAAAAAAAAAGAGCGTAGCATGGTAAGATGTTTTTTAAGAAATAATAACAAGCTCGAAGTCATTACGGATTTGAGTGAATTTAATAATGATTCAGACAAACAGAGCAAAGTCGTATGGCTTGACATGCTTATGCCAACATCAGATGAAATCACCTTTGTTGAAACAACGTTTGGAATTGATTTCCCAACCAAACAAGAATCGGAAGAGATTGAGATCAGTTCACGTTATTGGGAAGAAGATAAAAAGATAGAAATCAATAGTTTCTTTTTGATTACGAGTGATGAAGGCGCGCACAACGAAACGGTTTCGTTTATTTTGCAGGGCAATGTGCTTATTTCGATTCGTTATAAAGAACTTAAAACATTTGATGAGTTTAGTAAACGGTTTTTCTATGCACCGCGTGAATTTAAAAATGGCTATTATATCTTTTCGCAATTGCTTGACATCAGGGTCGATGCAGATGCCGATATTATTGAAAAACTTTCAAAAGATATCACACGTCTTCGTAAACATGTTTTTACCGACTATACAAATGATGATGAAGAAATGTTGGAGAAAATCTCATCTTTCGAAGATTTGAACATGAATATCCGCGAAAACTTGATGGATAAACAACGCATTTTAACCTCATTTTTAAAATCAACCAAACTCGATAGCCTCTTGCGTAATGATGTGGTCATTATGCTTAAGGATATTAAGTCATTGATTGATTATACGGAATTTAATTTTGAGCGTCTGGATTACTTACAAAATATCTTCTTAGGCGTTTTGAACATCGAACAAAATAAAGTCATCAAAATCTTTACGATTATGAATGTTATTTTTCTTCCACCGACATTGATAGCGAGTATTTATGGTATGAACTTCAAAGTTTTACCCGAGCTTGACTGGCAATACGGCTACGCTTTCTCGCTTGTCCTCATGGTCATCTCTGCGATTTCGCCATTGGTTATTTTTAGAAAAAAAGGGTGGATTTAAGCTATGAAACACACGATTGAAGTGCTTAAAATTGAAGAGTGTGTGAGTTCTGAGTATATCAAACCCAAAAGCATGTACTACTTGCACAATAGCGTTGAAAAACGCTGGGACATCGTTGATACTCACAACAGTGTCGCTATTTTGCTTTACCATAAAGACTTAGACTCCTTTGTTTTTGTCAAACAGTTTCGCCCGTCCATTTATGTGAAAAATAAAGATGGTTTTACGTATGAACTTTGTGCTGGCATCGTCGATAAAGACAAAAGCCTTATCGAAATCGCCAAAGAAGAAGTCTTGGAAGAGACAGGCTACGATGTACCGCTTGATAAACTTCAAAAAATATCGTCTTTTTACACCGCCGTTGGTTTTGCAGGTGGACGCCAAACGCTCTATTATGCCATACTCGATGATAGCATGAAAGTCGATGAAGGCGGCGGCATCGAAAATGAAAACATCGAAGTCATCTACCTTAAACGCGAAGAGACCATTGAATTTATGTTCGACGAAAGCATCGCCACCACCTCAGGCTTGATGTTTGCGTTGATGTGGTACTTTAGAAACTTCGAAAAATAGTTTTACATGTAAAAATTTTTAGAGGATTTCTAATTGTTCTAAAATGTCTTTGGTGAGTTTGGAGTGATTTCTTTTATGTATATCTTTTGCATGCAAATAATTACAAAAAACAAAATTTTTCACTTCTTCTTTTGAATAACCTAAGCCTTTATAGAAACTTTCGTAGAGTTCAGTGATTCTATCTTCGTTATAAACTTGTGCTTTATTCCAAATCTCTTTTGCTATATCATTGTGTTTCTTGTAGATTTTGTCTAAGTGAAATCGCTCTATTGACATTTTACATTTATCGTCATTGGATTTTAAATTAACTTCTAGCTCAATACCGCTTTTAATGCTTACTAGGCTTTTTACACTAAGGCTAAATGTTGCGTTCGCATCAAAGTCGTCATAGTAGGGATGTGCAATTTTCCCTTCATGTTTTTTACTCCCTTTAAACTTGCTATTGCAAGTAGTACAAGATGGTATAAGATTATAAAATGAGAGTGAAAGATGAGGATAAGTAGCTTTTGGATAATAGTGTTCCAACGTTGCTAGGGTATTTGCTTTACCATCACCTTGCGTATAGAAGTAGATATAGTTATTGTTGCAAAATGGGCAACTTTTAAGTTTTAACTTTTTAAAGTGTTCCATAAAATTTATATCTTTTCTATATCCAGAATAGTTAAAAGCGGTTTCAACTTTCTTTTTCTCGGCACTGGAAAAATTATCACAAAGTGTTAAATATTTTGCGTTAATATCTTTCATATTGGCTTGAATAATTTTTTCTATATTATCGACAATAGGTTTGTATTTAGGATTTGTAAGAGCATTTTTTATTTTATCGATATTTATAGAGCTTAAATATGCTTTTAAATCTAAGCTAGATAAATCAATTTTTGTCATTTAATTTTACCTTTTGCTCTTCACGTTTGATGGCTTCTTCTATCGCTTTTTGTTGTCGTTTTAACTTATCTAATTTTGTTTCTTTTGAATGTAACATAGCTTGGAGTGTCGATTTTAAGATAGGCTCACCGATAATGGAGATGATGTTTGTACAGTAAGCCATTTCTTTTTTTGTGATTTTCTTTTTATTGAGATATTCAATGGCTTTATTGATTTTCTCTTTTGCAAAGTCACCTATCAACCCATCATTCATAAAAAAACCATGAGAGAGTAGGCTATGGATATTGGCTCCAAAAGTTTCGATGTTTGTTTCTTCAGTAATATTTTTGCAGTTTCCATCTGTGCCTTTTTTTAAAAAAATGATATTTTCTTTTGGTACATCTGAAAGAATAAATGGTGAATGAGAAGTAATGATAAAATGAATTTTTTTATCAATTTTTGAAAGCATTTTTATTAATTCGTCAATATATTTTTTTTGCCATTGTGGATGTAAAGATACATCTGGCTCATCGAGGCAAATTAACAAGTCTGTCTCTTGTTTTTTAATTATAGCATCAAACAATATTAAGCTATCTGTAAAAAATTTTCGTTCTCCATGGCTTAAATCGAAAAATCTACGTTTAGTTTCATCAAGAAAATCAATATTGAAAAATCCCAATTTATTTAATGTAAAAAATTCATTTTCATGCGTGCTAATTAAATCATAAAAGTCTTCTATCTCTGTAGCTTTTCCTAAATCATCAGTTAACTTATTGCACATGTATTCATATGCTTCTATTTTTCGCTCTTTAGCATGCCCTACTGCTTCTTTTACCAATTCTTTATCTTGAAATGCACGTTTTCTTATTGCTTCTTCAAAGTCTTCTATTTTATAATGACTTTCTTCTTCCTGATTTACATATAAAGAAGCATCATAAATATCTAATTGATTCAAATCTTCAATATTTTTTATATTTCGGATATACTTTAATAGCAAATAAACATATAGTTTGTCTAAAATATCTTCTGAATCATTTGCTTCTTGTACTAGAGTTTCAATAATTTTTTCAACAATTCCTATTCTAAAAAGCAATTCATCGTTATTATCTTCATTTGATAAATCAAAAGATATTTTGTGTTTAAACTCTAGTTGAGGTGTGGTTATTAAAATTTGAATTGGTCTGTACATAAATATATCGGATTTAAAGACTTCATAATGTGTAAAGATAAGTTTAAATACATTTTGTCTCAATAATTTTAAATCAAGTAATGCACTATCTTCTTTGTGAAGCATTTGATAATATAAGTTTGAAAACTCTGTTCCTTGATTGCCATAAGTGTAAGCATCAATAACATCATAAACTTTTAAAAAATCAGAGTGAACTTGTAGAGATTTTTTGTGAAAATTCAATTCTTTAAATGGTATAGATTTATATGGAGTGGTATTGTTTATATGGAGTTCATCAGAGTTTTGCATATAAAATTTATTGTTTATAAAAATTACAATAATTTTTGAGGAAACAATATTGAAAATTTCTTCAAGTAAGCCACTCTTCCCACTTCCATTTTCCCCAACAATCGCAGTGACATTGATCTTGTCAGGAAAGATGGAAACATAGTCTTTTTTTTCTTCAATCGTGAGTTCATTTTTATCTTCATCATACTCACATGTAAACCTAGGAGAAAAATTAAACCTTTGATTTTTGATATTTTTATACTCTTCCACCCACAAATAAACCAGTTCCATGCACCCTCCAAAAGGTTTACATGTAAAGCCTAAAATCTTTACATGTAAAAGGTTTCAATCGATAAATCGTTTCGTCAAATCCCCGTATGTCTCGATTCTTCGGTCACGTAAAAATGGCCAGATGCGTCTGACGTGTTCACCTCTTTGTAAGTCCACATCGACGATGAGCACTTCTTCTTGGTCGTGGCTGGCTCGGACGATGATTTCGCCTTGAGGTCCTGCTACGAAGGAGTTGCCCCAGAAGCGAATGCCATCAAGTACGCCGTGGTTGTCTTCTTCCTTGCCGATGCGATTGACGCTAATAACGGGCAAGCCGTTGGCAATGGCGTGACCTCGTTGGATGGTTTCCCATGCGTCGCATTGTCTTCGTTTTTCATCTTCCGTGTCTTCATCAAACCAACCGATGGCGGTAGGGTAGATGAGCATTTCTGCACCCTTAAGCGCCATCAACCTAGCGGCTTCGGGGTACCATTGATCCCAGCAGACTAAAAGTCCTAGTTTGCCGACACTGGTTTGGATGGGGTTGTAGCCAAGATCGCCTGGAGTGAAGTAGAATTTTTCGTAAAAGCCTGGGTCATCGGGGATGTGCATTTTGCGGTATTTGCCTGCGACGCTTCCGTCTTTTTCAAAGACGACGGCGGTGTTATGGTAAAGTCCTGCTGAGCGTTTTTCAAAGAGTGATGTGACTAAAACGACCTTGTTGGCTTTGGCGATGCCTGACCAAAAAGCGATGTCTTGCTCCCAGTTGCTTGCGAGGTCAAAACATGCGACATCTTCGTTGATGCAAAAGTAGCGGTCTTGGTGAAGCTCTTGTAAAACGACCAATTCAGCGCCTTGTTTGGATGCTTTTTCGATGAGTGAAACGGTTTTGGCTATGGTTTTTTCTTGGGTAGTTTCAATGGCGTGTTGGATGAGTCCGACTTTCATAAAATTCACCTCTATAAAGACTTAATTTTGTTGTATTTATTATACATTAATGAGCTTTTAATCCGTTTTAACTTACAATCTTGATGAGCATTATCAATTAAGGATTTTAATGAGAGCACTCTCAGATATGAATGCAGGCGAACAAGGAATTGTAAAACGAATTGATGCGGATGGCGAGTTAAAACAGAGACTTTTTTCATTTGGTCTTCGCAAGGGAAGCGTTTTGCAAGTCAAAGCCACAAGTATGGCAAAAAGTACGATTGAAATTGAAGTCGGTACCACGCTTTTAGCGCTTCGTTTTGAAGAGGCAAAGCGTATTGAGGTTGAAGGACTATGAAAGAGCTGATTATTGCCCTTGTCGGGCAACCTAATGTGGGCAAAAGTATGCTCATTAACTCCATTGCCGATGCGAGGCTAAAAGTCGGTAACTTCTCAGGCGTAACGGTTGAAAAAGCCGAAGTGCGTTTTAATGCGCAAAACCATGCTATCAAAATCGTCGATCTTCCGGGAACATACTCGCTCAATGACTACACGCAAGACGAACGTGTTACCAAAGATTTTTTAGAAAATGAGCATTACGACCTTATCATCAATGTTGTGGACTCTACCAATTTAGAACGCAATCTTTATCTCACCACACAACTTTTAGAACTTGACAAAAAGATGATTGTAGCACTTAACATGATGGATGAGGCGCATAAAGAAGGCTTGTGTATCGACCATGAACAGCTCAGTTCTATCTTGGGTGTGCCGTGTGTTAAGGTTTCAGCTGCTACGAAAAGAGGCATTGGAAAATTACTCAATCGTGCGATTGATGTTTCGTTGTTTCCGTTTGAAAAATCCAAACTAATTTACAGCGATGTCGTTGAAGAAGAGATTTTAAATCTATCGACTTTTTTGAGCGAAAAACGGTATAAAACGGCTTTGTCGTATCGTGATGTGGCGCTTAAGTTGTTGCAAGAAGATTCGATGACGTACCAACAAATGCATGAAGAGCCGATTTGGGTTGAACTCTCTGGGCGATTGAAAGAGGCGTTGGAGCATCTGTATTTGCATTATGAGACAAAAGATATTGGTGAAATTTTTGCGGAAGAGAGAGCTTCCTTTGCGAAAGGCGCAGTGTTTGAAACTCTTACATGTAAAAAGCATTTATCACGCAGTGTGACCGAAAAAATCGACGCGCTTTTGATTCACAAAGTGTATGGCATTCCTATTTTTATCTTCCTCATGTGGGGGTTATTTCAACTCACCTTCACCTTAGGTTCGATTCCCATGGATTGGATTGATGCGTTTTTTGTAGCACTTGGAAATTATGCTAAAACAATTTTTGGAACAGGTGAACTTGGCTCTATTATTGCCGATGGCGCAATATCGGGTGTGGGTGCAGTGGTGATGTTTTTGCCCAACATCGTCATTTTATTTTTAGGCATAGCGCTGTTAGAAACGACAGGTTATATGGCACGAGTGGCGTTTTTGCTCGATGGCTTTTTCCACCGTTTTGGATTGCACGGTAAAAGTTTTATACCGCTTGTTACGGGGTTTGGATGTTCCGTGCCTGCGTATATGAGCGCACGTACACTTAAAAACGATAAAGACAGGCTCATTACGCTGTTTATCATCGGGTTTATGAGCTGTGGGGCTAAACTGCCTGTGTATGTCCTTTTTTCAGGTGCATTTTTTTCTAAAGAACATGCGGGTAATGTGTTGTTTATTATCTATATCGCAGGTGCGCTTGTTGGTCTTTTGTCGGCTAAATTTTTAAAACTTTTTGTATTTAAAGGAGTAGATGAGCCGTTTGTTATGGAGATGCCAAAGTATCGTTTGCCTTCTTTTAAACTCATTTGGCATACGGTTATTACAAAAGCGATTATGTATCTTAAAAAAGCGGGAACGTTCATTTTAAGTGCGTCATTGCTGATTTGGTTTGCGAGTAATTACCCTAAATATCCTGAAATAGAAGCTTCTTACACTCAAAAAATCGAACAAACGAATGATGCGGCGATGAAAGTTACGTTGGAAAATGAAAAAGCACAACACCTTTTGGAAAAAAGTTTCTTGGGAAAAATCGGCAAATCAACGGATTGGTTGTTTGAGCCGATTGGTTTTGACTGGAAAATGACCATTGCACTTGAGTCTGGTTTGGCAGCGAAAGAGGTGGTCGTTTCGACGTTAGGTGTTTTATACGCACTTGGCTCTGACGTGGATGAGGGCAACGACAGCCTTATCGGAGAACTTCAAAAACAAATTTCCGTTGCGTCGGCTGTTTCGTTTATCATCTTCGTGATGTTTTATCTACCGTGTATGGCGGCGTCCATTGTCTTTGTGAAAGAGAGTGGTGGGTATAAATACCTGTTTTATCTGTTCGTTTTCACCACTATCATTGCTTGGGGATTGGCGTTTATAGGCTATCGCTTGACGTTATTTTTCGGCTAAGAATAAGGATAAAAAGCGTAAAGTGTCAAAACCACCGAAGGTGCGCGTGGGCACGCTGCCGAAGCGAACTCAGCGTTAGCGTAGTCTTTCACAGAAACTTCGTTTTGGAGCTTTGCTCTAAAGGCGTGTTGAACGTTCTTGCAACATTGCAAGAACGCTTATGACTTAGTCCATCTTTACCAAACGCATGTCATTGATTTCTGAGTCATCATACGGGTCAAGATGTGCGTTAATAACCCATTCACCATCTGGAATTAACTCTTTAATTTTCTCTTCTATTCTATCGCCTGCGTGGTGTGCGCGTAAGAGTGAAATGCCCGGGCTAAAGACAAAGTGAACATCGACAAAGTTAGTATTGGCAGATTTTCTGGTTTTGAGGTAGTGAAAATCGCTAATCTCTTTTTCTTCTAAAATAATGCTTTTAATCTTCTCGACAATAGCTTCATCTAAAGAGGCATCTAGCAAAATATAAACACCATCGCGGATAATTTCATACGCTGAATGAATAATATAAATCGAGATAATCACACCCATGATGGAGTCGATGAGTTCAAAATGCGTGACTTGAATCAGAATCAGTGAGACTAAAATAGCGCCATTACTTAACACGTCCGTTTTATAATGTAAGGCGTCTGATTTGACGACCATACTACGCGTTTTCTTGGCGACATAGTTCAAAAAAGTAACCAAAGCGATGGTAATGACCAAAGAGATAATCATCACAATGATAGAGTGTTGTAAAAATTCAACAGGCTCTTGGTAAATGGCTTTTTTAATGGCAGTATAAAAGATGAAAATACCCGAAACCGTAATGACGGTGCCTTCAATGACACCTGCAAGCGCTTCAATTTTCCCTTTGCCATAGTTAAAGGTTTTATTAGCAGGTTGCTCGGATTTTAAAATCGCAAAATAATTAAATGCTGAAACAATGAGGTCTAAAACCGAATCAATAGCCGAAGCCAAAACGGCAACAGAACCACTCATAATGCCGATGAAAAGTTTAATAATAATCAATAAAGTAGCAGTAGCACTCGAAACTACGGTAGCCTTTTTCTGAAGCGTCATTTGTTGTCATCCCTCTCTTTATATACATTCATAGAAGCACAGTGTAAACTACCGTGTTCACGGATGAGAACAGAAGCTTCTATGCCTACAATCTCTCTTTCGGGGAAATAATGTGCAAAGGTTTTGAGTACCTGTGCATCATAAGCATCGCTGTACGTAGGAACTAAGACCGCATTGTTAATCAATACAAAATTCATATATGTCGCAGGAATGCGGTGGTTATTAAAATATTTTGCAGAGGGAAGCGGCAACGGAACCAACTTAAATGAAGTTTTCTCAAGCTCTTTTTCCATTTTTTTAAGCTCTTGGTAGTGCTCATCGTTTTTGTCATAACATTTGACATACGCAATCGTATCTTTATTGATAAAACGTGCCAAAGTGTCGATGTGCGAATCGGTGTCATCACCCATCAATGCGCCGTGTTTTAAGACAATCAACTCTTTTAACCCAAAAAGCTCTACCAAGGTTTGTTTGATTTTCTTTTTGGAAAGATGTGAATTGCGGTTTTGTTCATACAAACAATACGCCGTACTCAGCATCACGCCATGACCGTTTGAATCAATACTTCCACCTTCGAGTACAAAATCAAAACTTTTGAGTTTTCCTGTCAAATGCCCTTCTTCAAAGAGGCGTTTGGTAATCGTATTGTCCATGCTGGCATCAAATTTATTGCCCCATGCGTTGAAGATAAAATCATAGGTTCTTCGTTTATGATTTTTATAGACATTGATGCCACCAAAATCTCTGACCCATGTGTCATTGGTGAGCATCTCAATCAATTCTATATTTTGTAAATGAGGTAACAGATTAGCAAGTGCTTGTTTGTCTTCACAGATAACAATACATTTTTGAAAACGAGCAATCGCATTGATAAACGTGAGATACGTCTGGTGAATTGCTTCAATGGAGTGTGCCCAGTCACTTTTTTTTGGTGGAAAAACGACAATTAAAGCCTCTTGTTCTTCCCATTCGGCGGGTATTCTTAGTTTCATTTGTAACTCCATGTAGCTCTATTTTAGGATAAATTATACCAAAATTGCTTTTGCATCTTCTTTTGATTGGGAACAAGGTAAAATATCTCCTAATTATTTTACATGTAAAAAGGAAATCAGTGTTACTTAAACGCAAAGATACCAAAAGCATCAATCAAATCAACTTTACAGCGATTTTGTTTGCAGGATTTTTCGCGTTTATTTTTGCGTGTTTGATTATTGTCAATGAGTACCTTGAATTTAAAAAAGAAGTTCAAAAAATCGAAAAAAATTACATTCAAATGCAAAAGAAGAATGTTGAGTTTCAGATGAATCAGCTGTGGCGCATTGTTGAGTACCGCTTTATGCAAAGTGGGTCACTTCCCAAAGAGGTGATGTATAACAAACTCAAAGAGGATTTGCATGCGCTGATTACACCGCTGGATGAGACGCATTATATTTTTTTAGAAAAAGCAGGCGGAGAGATGTTTTTTCGTTCTTCTCCCATGAATGATGATGAAACGACCAAAGACATCATTATCACCAAAGAGTATGCGCCTTTAGGCTTGATTCTTGGAAGTGGGGTTAAAACAAGCAGTATTGAAGATGTTTTAGCACAAAAAAACAAAGAATATGAAGATAAAATCATTAACTTTATCATCAAAACCTATATGCTAACCCTTGTTTTATATATGATTAGTACGATTGAGTATCGTTATGTCAGTGATATTATGACGCGTGAAATCCGTTTTATCGTTGATTCGTTTAAAAAAGCTTCACAAAATTATCAGTTTATTGATATGCAAAAGATTAAATTTAAAGAGTTTCAAGAAATTGTGAGTCATGCCAATACCATGATAGAAGAGATACGCGATAAAAACGGCGCACTATTGAAGCTCAATAGCAACCTTGAAGCGATTGTTGAGCAAAAGACGGAAGAGTTAAAGCGTTCCGTTGCTTTTACGCAAGAACTTCTTGAAAAACAAGACCGCTTTGTTAAAAATGCCATTCACGAAATTAATACGCCTTTGTCGATTATTTTGATGAATATTGATTTGTACAATCTTAAATTTGATAAAAACCCTTATCTCATTAAAATTGAGGCCGCGGTTAAAGTATTGGATAATATCTATGAAGATTTGGCCTATGTGGTCAAAAAAGACCGCGTGGTGTACGAGAAGTCGATGATTGATTTATCGGCATTTGTGAAAGAGCGCGTGGAGTATTTTGAAGATGTCGCAGAAGGCAATAAGCTTGTTATTGAAACACACATTGAACCTGATCTGTTTATCTTTTTTAATGAGATAGAGTTGCAACGCATCTGCGATAATAATATCTCCAACGCCATTAAGTATAGTTATGAAAAACAGCCTTTACATGTAAATGTTTATGCCCAAAAACAATACGTGATGTTTGAAGTTGAAAACAGTGGCGAGAGGATAAAATCACCTGAGAAACTCTTTGATCGCTATTATAGAGAAGATGAAGCAAGGGGTGGTTTTGGGCTAGGACTGAATATCGTCAAAGAGATATGCGACCATAATGAAATCAACATTGAAGTGACGTCCAATGAAAGTACAACACGTTTTTCTTACCGATTTTTAAAAGGGTAGTGGATGAAAATAGTTTTATTAGAAGATGAATTGATGTTACGAAGCTCTATCGAAGAGTATTTAGAAGCGCTAGGGCA
>DKFS01000047.1:0-10200 GCA_002452855.1 Sulfurospirillum sp. UBA6790
GCTAATTTGGTTGTAAACAAAATCACGACAGGATTTAAAATCAAGATAAAAAGTGCTAATTGCCAATGAATCATCAACAAAACAGCACCCACACCCAAAATAGTGAAAATAGAAATTATCAACCGACTCACAAAAACACCTAAAAAATTATCAATGGTTTCAATATCAACAACCAATAACGATGCCGCTTTACCTGAGCCAAAAAGCTCAAATTGATTCATCGCTACTTTACTCAAATGAGCAAGAACGTCTTCACGAACTTTGAAAGCAACATTCTTAGAGACGATGGTAAAAAGTTTTGTTTGCATATAATTGAGCAAGAAAAAAAGTACGCGAAGGACAATAACAGTGATGAGAACTATGGCGATATAGACATACGGTGGTTGATGCGAATGAAATAAAGCATCAACAGAATGTGTCACAAATCCCGCTTTTCCTAACAAGACCTCATCAACCAAACGAGGCATTAAAAGTGGAACGGGCGTACTCACAGCCACCGCTAAAAAAGCGACGATATTTGCGATAATCAGCTCTTTTTTATAGCTCTTTACAATGTGAAACAGTGATGTGAATGTATAGAGTGTTTGCATAAAATTTCCAGGTATAAAGTGCAGAATGTAAAGAGCCGAAGCTCTTTACATGTAAAAAGAATTAACGCGCAAAATCAACAGCACGTAACTCGCGAATGACATTGACTTTAATCTCGCCAGGGTATTGAACTTTATCTTCAATCTCTTTGGCAATTTCTTTAGCAAGTAAAACAGCTTCATCGTCATTAATCAATTTTGCATTGGCAATGACACGAATCTCACGACCCGCATTGATGGCATACACTTGCTTAATACCTTGTTTATTTTTAGCAATATCTTCGATATCTTGAACACGTTTTAAGAAGCTCTCTAAAACTTCTCTACGCGCACCAGGACGTGCAGCTGAGAGGGTATCGGCGGCACATACGGCAGCTGATTCAACGGATGTTGGCTCTTCATGTCCATGGTGAGCAAAAATGGCATTAATGACCACATCATGCTCTTTATAACGACGACAGATTTCAGCACCCAAATCAACGTGACTGCCTGCTGTTTCATGGGTTAAAGCTTTACCGATATCATGTAAGATACCTGCACGGCGTGCAAGAAGGACATCGCCACCTGTTTCAGCGGCAATAATACCCGCAAGGTGTGCAACTTCAAGAGAGTGACCCAAAGCATTTTGACCATAACTTGCTCTAAATTTAAGACGACCAATGAGTTTAACAAGCTCAGGGTGAACTTTTGTAAGACCTAAATCAATGACAATATTCTCGCCCTCTTCCATTAAGCCTTGGTCAAATTCGTCTTTGACTTTTTCATAAATACCTTCAATACGTGCAGGTTGAATTCTTCCATCTTGAACCAAAAGTTCAATAACTTTGGTCGCAATAGCACGACGATAGAGGTTAAAACTACTTAAAATAATGGCATTTGGTGTGTCGTCAATAATAATATCAACACCCAAAAGCATCTCAAGTGTTTTAATATTTCGGCCCTCTTTACCAATAATACGACCTTTAAGTTCATCATCTTTAATATTGACAACATTAATTAAACGTTCCGCCGCGAATTCACCGGCAAAGCGCGTTGTCGCTTGCGCTAAAATGTAATTAACGCGTCGTTTGATATCTTGTTTGGCTTCTTCTTCAAGACGTCTTACCGTATGAGCGATTTCGGCGCGTGATTGTTCTTCTACTTTGGTAAGAACAATCTCTTTTGCTTCATTTTGTGTCAGTCCTGCGGAACGTTCTAAAACAACTAATGCTTCGCCAACTTTAACGCTGTATTCATCTTTTAACTGTTTTCCCTCTTCAAATAGAGTCGTTGCGTTCTCTTGTAATACTTGGAGTTCTTCACGTTCTTTCGTGATTTTTTTGAGTTCATCTTTGTACGAACGCTCTTTTTTCTCAAGCTCTAATACTTTTTCGGTATGCTCTTTTTTAAGGCTAATCGTACGATCTTCGTATTTGCGTTTGGCTTCTAATTCTGCTTCTTTAACTTTTAGATTGCTATTACTAAGGATTAATTCTGCTTCATGCTCTATGGCTTTGGCTTTGGCTCTTGCTTGAGCAACGTGTATCTCATAATTGGCAGCTTCCATCTTTTTGGCGATGAAAAATCCTGCAACGCCGCTTACTAGTGCGGCTCCACCGACTGCTAATGACTCTAAGACCATTTTTCCCTCTTTTTATAATAGTTTTATATGGGGTTAAATAAATATCTGCTGCAATATCATGTTCTTCTGCTAATAGAGTGTGCGTCATACAAAGCTCCCGTTGAACAAATAATATTGGAGGTTTAGGTGTCAGAGACTCAAAAAAACGATCGTACATCCCTTTCCCAAAACCAACGCGTTTGAGTGCCCCATCAACCCCAATGACAGGCACTATGGCAAAATCAATGTTTGGTTTAACAGCAAAAGAGTTCTTTGGCTCCTTGATGTTAAATGTTTTCGTGTATAAAGGCAATCTCCATTCTACCATCTTGAAACTAATTCCTTCCATAAACGGAACATACACTTTACATTTTCTTCGTCTGCATGTTGCGATTACGTTAGTGACATTGGCTTCAATAGGAAGTGGATTGTACAAAAGAATGGTACGGGCTTTTACAGATTGTAACAGCGATAAAAGCTCTTTCTGAATGATTTTATCACGCTTATAAGTGTTACGTAACGTACTGAGTTTAGCTCTTGCAACGGAGCGAAAGTGTGATTTGTTTTCAAACTTAATTTTTTCCATTGTTGTCACTTTAAGGCTTGTTTGACTACAATCATATCCTTTATAATCTAAAAAAAGGATCACAATGAAATTTTGGATTGCTCTGTTTACCTCTTGCGCCCTACTTTTTTTAAGCGGTTGTTCTTCTGAAAAAAAGAAAGCTGATAACAACATTACAACCAATGAAGAAGTAAAAATAGAGAAGATTGTTTTGCATGATATTACAGGAAAAGAGATAGTCGTTACAGCAAAAGACAAAGGATATAGTTTTTCAGGCTATGAAAATAAAGTCGTCTTAGTCAATTTTTTCACCACATGGTGTCCTCCTTGTAAAGCAGAAATTCCCCATTTAATTAGCCTTCAAGAGAAGTATAAAGAGAATTTTGTCATTATTAGTGTTTTACTTGAAGAGAATAAATCCAATGAAGAGATCAGTAATTTTATGAAATTCAATAATATTAATTACATCATTACCAATGGTATCGACAATTTTAAATTTGCACAGAGTGTTGGTGGAGTCAAGAATATTCCATTAATGTTTTTATACGATAAAAATGGACAATACTCAACCCATTATGTCGGTGCAATACCCGAAGAGATGATTGATGCCGATATCAAAAAAGTGCTTTAATGTTTAGCTTTATTAAAAAAGGGCTTGATAAAACACTCGGTGCTATTAAAGAGATTCTTCCTGAAAAAGTCGAGAAAATCGACAAGGCTCTTTTGGAAGAAATTTTAATCGAATCAGATATTCCTTATGAATTGGTTGAAGAAATTATCTATTATCTTCCCCCAGCACAAAATGTCGTACGAGCCGATGTTAAACGTGTTTTAAAAGCCTATTTTACGTACAAAACACCAGAAGTCACAACAGCGCAAAAGCCATTTGTTGAACTTATTATCGGTGTGAATGGCGCAGGAAAAACAACTACCATTGCCAAACTGGCACACAATTACCAACAAGAGGGACAAAGCGTTCTTTTAGGTGCCGCCGATACCTTCAGGGCTGCGGCCATTGAACAGCTCAAAAGCTGGGCAGAACGTCTTGATGTAGGGATTGTCTACACTCAACAAGGGCATGACCCTTCTGCCGTAGCTTATGATACTATTAGCTCAGCGATTGCTAAAAAAATAGACCATGTCATTATTGATACTGCAGGCAGACTTCACAATCAAGTCAATTTAGCAAACGAGCTTAAAAAAATCGTGCGTATCTGCGATAAAGCCCTTCTTGGCGCACCCCACCGTAAAATTTTAATTTTAGATGGTACACAAGGCACGTCTGCCATTAATCAAGCCAAAGCCTTTCATGATATGGTCAGCATTGATGCTATTATTATTACAAAACTTGATGGTACCGCAAAAGGTGGCTCACTTTTTGGTATCGCTAAAGCACTCGAACTACCTATCGCTTATGTTGGTGTCGGTGAAGGGAAAGATGATTTAATTCCATTTAATCCCGATGACTATATTGATACCATTTTAGATTCAATTTTCACTTCGACCAATGGCTAAAAAACAGATTCTTTTTGAGTGCCAAGCCTGTGGGCATCAAAGCGCAAAATGGCTTGGAAAATGTCCTAATTGTGGGGCATGGGATGAATTCATTGAGCTTTCGCAAAAACAAATTGAAGTGCTCAAAGAGGTCTCTTCAAAACCAAATTCTCCCAAGAATAGTGCGGCTATTCCAATCACAGAGGTTTTATTTGAACACATTGACCGGTTTAGTTCAGGAGATTCCGAGCTAGATTTGGTTCTTGGTGGAGGCATTGTTGCGGGGAGTTTAACACTCATCGGTGGAAGTCCCGGTGTTGGCAAATCAACCCTCCTTTTAAAAATTGCTGGAAACCTGGCCAAAGAAGGAAAAAAAGTTCTTTACGTTAGTGGTGAAGAATCCTCTAGCCAAATTAAATTACGCGCCAACCGTGTTGATAGCAACTATCCCAATCTTTTTTTACTCTCAGAAATCAGACTGGATACCATTTTTTCTGAATTGGAAAAACAGTCTTTTGAGGTTTTAATTATCGACTCTATCCAAACCATTTACAGTGAAAAAATCGCCTCAGCACCGGGTAGCGTTTCACAAGTAAGAGAAATCACATTTGAGCTCATGCGTTTTGGAAAAGAGCGCAATATTGCCATTTTTATCATCGGACACATTACCAAAGATGGCTCTATCGCAGGACCAAGAGTGTTAGAACACATGGTCGATACGGTACTCTATTTTGAAGGCGATTCTTCCCGAGAACTCAGACTTCTAAGAGGCTTTAAAAATCGTTTTGGAACCACCAGCGAAGTCGGTATTTTTGAGATGACCAAAATTGGTTTGGTCAGTGCCAAAGATATTTCTAAAAAGTTTTTTACCAGAGGTCGTGCACAAGCAGGTTCTGCTATTACGGTTTTAATGGAAGGAAGTCGCCCTATCGTTTTAGAGGTGCAAGCTTTAGTGAGCGATAGCGGTTACCCCAATCCAAAACGCAGTGCCACGGGATATGAACTCAATCGTCTCACGATGCTTTTAGCGCTTTTGGAGCGAAAACTCGACCTTCCTTTTAATCAATACGATGTCTATATCAATATTGCAGGCGGCATTAAAATCACAGAAACATCTGCTGATTTAGCCATTATAGCCGCTATCATCAGCTCTTATCGCAATCGCCCCATTAGCAAAGATACTGTTTTTATCGGTGAAGTGACATTAATCGGTGATGTACGCGATATTTTCAACCTTGATTTGCGTTTAAAAGAGGCCAAATCACAACACTTTGAAAAAGCCGTCGTGCCATCGCTTCCTCTTGAAAGTATTGATGGAGTGAAGTGCTATAACATTGATGAAGTTTCAAAATTAATAGAATGGATGTAAAATTTTTCAACTTTTAGTCGATATGACTAAAAGTTAAGATTTACATGTAAAAGAAGGAAGCAAAATGGCTGGTAAAAAACCCGAAGATGGTGACGTCGCAGTTGAAAAAAAATCAAAAGGTAACACGGTTCTTATTATCATCATTGTATTATTGGTAGTACTGCTCGTAGGTGGTGGCGCGGCTGCGTTTTTTCTCTTAGGCGGTAGCCATGATGAAGCGACGGTTGCAAATGCGGATACCAGTCATCAAGACGTTAAAACAGAAAAGAAAAAAACCAAAAGATCAACAGACCATCTTGTCATTGGACCAATGTATCCTATGGCGCAATTCGTTGTGAATTTACTCAGCGAAAGCGGTAACCGCTTTTTAAAAGTTTCGATTGATTTAGAACTCAGTGATGCAAAATTACAACCAGAGATGGACCATAAAAAATCGCTTATTCGTGACATTATTATCCGTACATTCTCATCCAAAACATTTGAAGAAATCAGTACCTTAAAAGGTAAAGATAAACTCAAAGAAGAGGTTCTTGATAAAATCAATGAAAACCTCTCCGATGGACAAGTCAAAAATATCTACTTTACAGATTTTGTGGTTCAATGATAGGGATTGATATCGTTTCTATTGAACGTATTCGTAAGCTTCAAGAGCGTTTTGGTGATAAAGCGCTCTTAAAATTTCTCACGCCAGAAGAACGCTCTTTCGTTAAAAATGACGCAACTGCTGCTGGTTTTTATGCGGCAAAAGAAGCCATTTCAAAAGCATTAGGAACAGGTATTAGTTCTACTTGCGGTTTTTTTGATATTAAACTCTATAAAGACGCAAAAAATGCGCCTCATTTCACCCTATCCAAACACCTTATCGAAACCTATGCTATTACAGATGTTTCACTTTCAATCACACATGACAATGGTTTTGCCGTTGCGGTTGCTGTGATAGAAGGGAAAAAAGAATCTCTTGCTTTGTGGCATTAACCGCCACCGACAAATTGTAAAAACTCAACACGGTCATTCTCGCATAAAAGATGCGTTTCCCACTGCTCTTTTTTAATCACGTTCATATTCACAGCCGCCGCCATTACTTTACTTTCAATGCCAAGTTCATTTATGAGGTCTTGAATGGTTGCTGCGTGACTCTCTTTTACCTCACCATTAATGATTAGATGCATTCTCTTCTCCTTTACGAAAACATGCCATACAAAATCGTTCTCCCATAAAAGAAGGGTCAATCAATGTTTTCACACGATTGACTTCTTGCTCATAAACTTTAGGAGAGACTTTTTGTGCAAAAAGTTCTAATAATTCAATTAAGCCAAAATTGACCAATGCCTTCATTTGAGAGCTAAACTGCTCAATACGAATCCCCTCTTTTTTGAAGGCATGAAAAAGATGGTTAAAACAGACATCATACGTAATGTCTGACTGAGCAAAGAAAGTGTCAAAGGACTCTTTCTCTTGTAAAGACTCTTCAACGAGATGGGTTAATGCAAAAAAAGGATGGACGGTGTGCTTTGCATACACGCGCAACGAAAAATCTTCCCTTGGCTCTTTTTGACCATAATCAAATGTCACGAATTCAAAGCGTTTGGCACATTGAGCCATAGAAGCGGCGAACGGCTCATACTCTAAACAAAGTTCACCCTTCGTGATGCCATATTCATGCGCATATGTTCTTGTTCTATCATCCATCGTATCAAAATAGGCTGTGCTATTTTCAATAAAAAGCATCTTATCCTCTTTAATTACCTCACAAGCAAAGGCATCAAAAATTTCATTAGCGACAAAAAAGGCTTCATGGCACGAAAACGCTTCTAAATCTTTTACATGTAAAAGAGTAATAGCATCGCCAAAGGCTTCATCAAAATATGCTTTTTGCATGGTTTGGTTTTTTGAAAACGGCTCGACGATGACAAAGGTTAAGGTTTGGAGAAGTTCAGGTTTGAGTGTATAGATGAATTGAATCATATCGGCTAATAAATAGCCCTTGTGCGCACCAATTTCAACGACAAAGGTCGATGGACTTAAAAATCCACTCTCTATCGTTGAAATCAATCTTTTAGCAATAGAACCACCAAAAAACATACTGGTACTCACAGCCGTATAAAAATCACCCTCTTTGCCAATGATTCGCTCTTTAGTGTAATAGCCCTCTTTTCCATAGAGCCATTCATGCATATACGCGCTAAATTTCAAACAGGCCTCAGCTAAGTGCTTTGCACGCTGTTTCTAAACGTTTGAAGCCCTCATCAATCTCTTCTTTTGAAATCGTAAGAGGCGGTAAGAAACGAAGTGTATTTTGTCCCGCTTTAAGAACCAACAGTCCATTTTCAAACGCTTTTTTAATAACGTTGGCGAGGATATCCGCACTTTTGCAGCGAATTCCACGCATCATACCAAGACCTTCCACACTTTCAAACAAGGAAGGATATGCCGCGCACACTCTTTTAAGATTTTCCTCAAAATAGATAAGTGTTTTATCAAGCATACCACTTTGTTTGTACTCATCTAAAATGGCCAATGCTTCAAGTCCTGCACGGGTTGAGAGGAAATTACCACCAAAAGTACTTCCGTGGTCTCCCGCTTCAAAGATGTCTTTATGTTTGGTCACAACCGCACCTATTGGCACACCACCCGCAAGCCCTTTGGCAAGAGTGATGATGTCAGGTTCAATGTCATACAACGAGGTTGCTAAAAATTCGCCGCTTCTAAAAACACCGCTTTGAACTTCATCAATAATCAATAAAATCTCTTTCTCTTTCAAAAACTTCGCAAGGTGTTGAATCTCCGCTTTTGGAAACGCTTTAACCCCGCCTTCACCTTGTACGAGTTCAATCATAACGGCAATGGTTTCATCATCAATCGCATTGTACAAATCCGCAATGGCTTTCGTATATGCAAAACCTTCAGGGTACGGTGCAAACGCACTTTTATGAAAGCTCTCTTGTCCTGTTGCTTTTACCGTAGTAATGGTTCTGCCATGAAACGAATGTTCAAGCGTTAAGACTTTGTATTTTTTATTGGCAAATTTTTTCTCGCCGTATTTTCGTGCAAGTTTAATCGCGCCCTCATTGGCTTCGGCACCTGAGTTTCCAAAGAAAACGCTCACGTCAAATCCCGTGAGTTCATTGATTTTTTTAGCCAGTCTTGCTTGCGGTTCTATCATATACAGATTGGAGGTATGAATGAGATTGCGTGCTTGGTCGCTAATGGCATCGGCTAAGCGCTGATTGCCATGACCGACACTCACCACGCCAATTCCACTTGTAAAATCGATATAATCTCTACCCTTATCATCAAAAAGTGTTGCGTTAATTCCGTGTTTAAAATTGACATAATTTCGTGCGTACGTGTGAAGAACGTACTCTTTATCCATTGTTTCTAAATCCATAATTCACTCCTCTAAAAAAATCGCATTATAGCACAAAAGTGCTACCCAATTTTGGGCAACTGCCACTGTTTATAATAAGCCACCAAACGAAGCGTCACACCAAAAGCAAAAACGGCCATAAATGAAAGATAGCCACTGATACTCAATTGTTCAAAAACATACAAAATCGCCCCAACCAATAAAGAAACCGTTCCATAAAATTCACTGGTTAAAAGTAACGGAACACGGTTGAGTAAAATGTCTCTGACCACACCACCGCCTACTGCTGTCACTAATGCCAATAAAATAACGCCGAAAAAATTAAAATCGGCTTGCAATCCAACCAATGCACCTGAAATTGAAAACGAGACTAACCCCAATGTATCGCTGATAATAAAATAAAACTTCTTCTCGATTTCATCTTTAAGATGCAGCTTCAATACGATACTTAATGCAATAACACCAATCACCAAAATAGAAGGCAAAAGGTGCGTAAACGTATAAGGCGCGCGACTGGCTAAGGTATCACGAACGAGTCCTCCACCTAATGCCGTCAAAAAAGAAGCGATAAAAATACCCAATAAATCCAATCTATCTTTGATAGCCACGTAAAAACCACTCAAAGCAAACGCAATCGTCCCGATAATTTCGGCAACCTCAAGCTCAACCATGGTGCGCCTTTTGTGCATCTAAATAACGCTCTAAAATAACTTTAGCCGCCATGGAGTCAATTTTTCCATCACGTCTTTGGCGGGTAACACCTTGCATCATCTCTTTTGCCTCATTGCTTGAGCCGTATTCGTCTTGATAAATGACCTCATTACTAAATGACAGCAAACTCACAAAATGTTTAATTCTCCGTTCCATCTCTTCACTGCTACTTCCGCCTTTTGGAAGCCCCACAATCAAACATTCAATACCCCACTCTTTTAGAAAAGCATCGACATCTCGCGCCGCTTGGTCGCGATTTTTACGTAAAATTGCTTCATGTGGAGTGACAATATTTGCGCCAAGACATAAGGCTAATCCTATACGTTTTAACCCCACATCGATACATGCCATTTTTTTCACTATGATTACTCGTTGTTGAAATAAGGAATCTATTGTAACCTAGATTGATTTAAAGCGCTCTTTGCAGTTTTACATGTAAAAGGTTTACGGACATCGAAGGTAGGTAAAAAGTGTGTCGTGCCAGAGCTCTTTCTCATTGTAATTTGG
>DKFS01000047.1:10384-15000 GCA_002452855.1 Sulfurospirillum sp. UBA6790
GCGCTATCGTAATTTCCATACGCTATTGCCACAAGATAAAGCTCAACGGCTTGAGGGTATTTTTCCTCTTCAACGCATAACGCGCTGGATTGGAAAAGGGTTTCTGGAGTGTAAGTATTTTGAATCTCTGAAGTTTCCATACAGTGTTTTGTAGCCTCTTTTGCTTGAATCTCTAAAAAAGGATTACTTCCACAAAAAGACAAAGAGGGTAACAGTAAAACCAGCCAATAATATTTTTTCATCTATTTTTCCTCTTTACATGTAAAACTACGCGTGCCAATTTTTGCACACATCAATCCAGCCTAAAGCCTTAGAATGAAAAGCTAATGCTTCTAAGCTTAAGGCAATAGCACTGTTGGCACTGCCTGCTGCTGGATAAACAGTATCAAACCGTTTGAGTGAGACATCTAAGTAGATGGCAACACCCTCATTCACGGCAAAAGGGCAAACGCCTCCCACACCATGTCCTATCAAAGTTTCAACATCTTCGTATTTTAGCATCTTTGCTTTTTCTTGAAAATGCTCTTTATATTTTTGGTTGTCAATTTTAGCATCACCCGCCGTAACAATTAACACAGCGTTCTCTCCCCTGTAAAAAGAGAGCGTTTTTGCAATGCGTGCAGGTTCACAGCCCAGTGCAAGCGCGGCTAATTCAACCGTGGCACTGGACTTTGTAAACTCAATCACAGCATTTTCCATCTGATGCTCTTTAAAATAGGCTTTTACTGTTTCTATCGCCATCACAAACCCTTTTACATGTAAAACTTACAAAACCGATGTCAGCATTTTAATACTTAGGCTCATTAAGAGTAACGCAAAAATCTTTTTTAGTTTCGCAACGGGTAAATTATGCGCCATTTTTGCACCAAGTGGTGCAGTAAAAAAACTCACTGCCGAAATCAAAATCACACCAGGAAGATAGACAAAACCTAGTACCATATCTGAAGAAGTGTGTGAGTGAATCATGCCATTGACCATGTAACCCACTGTACCTGCGATAGAAAGAGGAAAACCAATTGCAGCCGATGTGGCTATCGCTTTTTTCAAATCAACATTTTGCCAGACCAAAAAAGGAACGGTCAGTGAGCCGCCGCCAATAGAGACAAGCGCTGAGACAATGCCAATAAACGTACCGCCACCAAAAAGCGCTTTGTTGCTGACAAGTTCGCGGCTTGGTTTTGGCTTCTTATCGATTGCCATCTGAATAGATACATAGGCCATAAACACCGCAAAGAAAATAGCAAGTTGAGATGATTTCATGCTAGATGCTAAGAAGGTAGCACCAAAGGTACCTATAATGACACCGCTTGCCATCATTTTAACCACATTCCATTGTACCGCACCTCGTTTATGATGTGCCCGCATACTTGCATAAGAGGTCATAACAATCGACGCCATAGATGTACCAAGAGCCATATGAACCACTTGCTCAACCGGTATGCCTTGTGCCAAGAAAATACTTGTTAAAACAGGAACCATAATGCCACCGCCGCCAATACCCAACAGACCCGCCATAAAGCCAACCACGGCTCCTAAAACCAAAAATGCAAGTATCCATTCAAAACCAATCATTTCTTATCCTTCATGCGCGTTTAATGCGCCCATTTTCAACGATTATTTGTCCTAAACATTCGTACTCAAACACTTCTTTACTGAAACGCTCTACGGCATCGTGGTACAAAGGTTGTGTGTCACAGTACGTTAAAAATGCATTCTCTTCAACATTCGGTATGGAGCCAAAACGTCCACAGAAGGTTTCAATATCATCAATTGATTTTGCCAAGTTTTGCTTTAATAACCAATGTGTGCCTTCACTTTCACCTAAACGTTGAGGTAACACATAAATTTGCTTTTGCATCTTAAGGGCGTATTCAATGCTTCGCATGCTACCGCTTTTCAAATCGGCTTGTGTGACAATGAGCTCGTCTCCAAGGGCGACAATCAGTTCATTACGCAGCGGGAAATTCCATTTTGTTGAGGGTTTACCTGCCTCAAATTGACTAATGACCAATCCGTGTAATTCGATTTCCGCAATCAGTTTTTGATTGATAGCAGGATAGCGTATGTCAAGCCCCGTACCTGCGACCATAATGGTATTGTTACTTTGTGCCCCCACGTGCGCTATAGCATCAACACCTTGTGCGCCACCGCTGACAATGCATAAACCGTTTTGAGAAAGTTTACGTGCTAACATCTGCGTATAGGCTTTGGTGTAAGCACTTGGACGGCGTGTACCGACGATTGCGATTTTAGGACGTTTTAAAAGAGAGACGTTTCCTAAAAAATACAAAGCAGAAGGATAGACTTTCATGCTCTCTAATTCAGGAATATGAAAGTCTATGGTTTGAAACATCACAAATCTTTAAGATAAACGAGATCAACACCTTCTAAGAGATCTTTAGAATCTCGCAAAACTTCCAACGTATTTTTATGAGGATGCCCAATAGCAATCGCATAACCATTTTTCTTGGCCTTCGTCACAGCTTGGCGCAATTGTTCACGAATTAAAGGTTTATCCAATGAGTTATCTAAAAAGACATCTCGTGAATATAAGAACATGTCGTATTTTTTACACACTGCTGGAGCTTTACTGCTTCCAATCGTTCGACTGTCCACAAAAATCAACCCATTTTCTTTCATCACTTTGATTAAACGATCCATAGCATTATAATCAGCCGTGTAGGAACCACCCGTATGGTTGTTATAGTATTTAATTTGAGGAAACCACTCTTTAATGCGTTTGATACGTCTTTCAATAACATCAATGCCATCGGTTGTATTGAGGGTATCTTCCTCCGGGCGAGAGTAGTATTTTGATTCTAACGGCAAGTGAATCATCGCAAATTCAAATTCATGAGAAAGGCGAACGGTTTCTGGATGCCCTTTGGTTGGCGGGAAAAAAGAGGGGGTTACCTTATAGGGTATCTCTTTAATCAAACGTGTCTGCCATGGGAAAGAAACATCATCTAAGATAATCGCTAACCTTGGCGTTGTCCCAGCAGGATACTTTTTACGAATCACTTCTGTGGGTTTAGAGACTATTTTTTCATCTTTTAAACTACGTTGGTACTCTTGAACTTCAGAGCGGTCATGATTTTTATCGTCTTCTTTAACTGAAGTAGCCACTTTAGGCACGCTACTTTCCATTACTATAGGTGCAACACTCTGATTGTTTTCAGGAAAGACAGCAGGCTCTTTGGTTGTGAGATTGCTCTCTTGCGTGGTTGTTGTGGTTTTTGGCGTGGTGATGTTGCTTTCATTGGATTCTGTTGTTGGCACAGGAGGAAGCGCTGCCAAACGTGTTTTTTCATCGTCCAACATCTGCTTCATTTTGCGCATTAACTCATCCGTTGATGCATTTTGCTGCTGTTGAATCGCTTTGTAATGCTGATACGAGGTTGTCATGTAGAGATAACCGCCAAAGGCGATCATCACCAATGTTAATACAAACATAATCATCAAGCTGTATTTTTTCAAAGTGCTTGAACGAATCTCTTGATGCGAAGGCGTTACTTTTTTTGTGCGTTTTTCTTTATTTCTTTTTACCATAAATTACATTACTTTCCAAGAATTACTTCAACTTCTAAGAATTCCAGATTTTGATTATTGTGAGAAGTAATTTTAACATCTTCTACTTTGGTGTATTTTTTGATGACAGCAATCAAGTCATTACGAAGGTCATCTAAATACGGTAACTTACAGCTAGCCCTTTCATGCGCTAGCATAATTTTAAGGCGGTCTTTCGCGACATGCGCTGTATTTTTATTGCGCCCAAAAAGTGAATCAAAAAAACTCATTTGAAAATTCCTTTGATCGTTGCAAGAAGTCCTTTCTTCGCTCTAATATCAAGAAATTCAACCTCTTCTCCTAAAATCCGACGCGCAATGCGACGATAGGCTTCAGCAGCAAGCGATTTATCTTTTGTCACAATCGGCGTTCCCGTATTGGTCGAAGTAATAATATCTTCATCATCAGGAACAATACCAATGAGTGGCAAGGCTAAAATGCTCAACACATCTTCAACACTGAGCATATTGCCAGCATCGACCATTTCAGGTTTAATGCGGTTAATAATAACATGCTTTTCAACTTCTTGTCCATTGGTTGCTTTTTCGCTTTTAGCATCAATAATGCCAATAACACGATCTGCATCGCGTACAGAACTTACATCCGGTGTTGAAACGATGAGTGCTCGGTCTGCAAGAAAAATAGAGTGTTCAAATCCACTCTCAATTCCAGCGGGTGAGTCGATTAAGATAATGTCAAAATTCTCTTTGAGGCTTTCTATCAAAGCTTTGACTTTTTCTTTACTTAAAATGTCTTTATCTTTTGTCTGACTTGCAGGTAAGAAATAAAGGGTTTTGGATTTTTTATCATTAATCAGTGCTTGAGCAAGGTTACAACGACCTTCCATGACATCGACAACATCATACACAATGCGGTTTTCAAGACCTAAAATCATATCTAGATTTCTAAGACCTATATCAAAGTCAATTGCTACAACTTTTTTACCTAAATTTGCAAGTCCAACGGCTAGGTTTGCGGTTGTTGTTGATTTACCAACACCACCTTTACCAGACGTTACGGTAATCACAATACCCATGTAACCTCTTTAT
>DKFS01000018.1 GCA_002452855.1 Sulfurospirillum sp. UBA6790
AAAAATCAAAACAGCATCGGAAAGTGCACACACTAAGCAGATGATAAATACATGCTCTTTTTTGATACCTTGTTTCAACACAAAAGCATTTTGTGCGCCAATGGCCAAAATCAGTGAAAATCCTAAACTAAAACCGGAAATAAAAGCGTTCATAAAAATTCTTTCTACTAAAAATAAGTGATTATGGTAACACAAAAGAAACCTGAATGCAATTTTTCGGTATTTTTTACATGTAAAGCTTTTAATGCCGCAGTGATAGTGGCGATTAAATGACAATAATTATAGACGTCCTTAGTTATTTAACAGTGGTTTAACACAGTACCCTTATACTCTTTCCCTTAAATCAAGGGAGGTTGTATGAATAAGATTGTAGGATTGTCTTTGGTCGTATCGACGTTTTTAATGGCAGAAACGATTGATTTGGGTGCTATTACGGTTGTGGGTGAAACGCTTACAAAAGAGGTGAATGATATTCGTGGTGAAGAGCTAAAATCTGCAGACCTCGCCGATGCACTTTCGCGCAATAGTTCGTCTATCACGATGATTCGAGGAAGTGGTGTTGCAAATGATATTATCTTACGCGGGCAAAAAAGAGATAATATCAATGTTTTGATGGATGAAGCCAAGATTTATGGCGGCTGCCCCAACCGTATGGACCCTGCTATTACGCATATCAACTCTGACAATATCGAAAATGTCAAAATTGTTGAAGGCCCTTACGATGTAGAACATTTTGGAACACTGAGCGGTTTAGTTGTTGCCGAGACAAAAAGCCCAAGTAAAGAGCTCAATGCCGATGTAAATCTTGGTATGGGAAGTTACGGCTATAAAAAAGCCAGTGCCAGTGCGGGTGGCGGCAATGAGTATGTGCGTGTTCTCTTTAGCGCTTCAACCGAAGAGAGCGACCAGTACAAAGATGGCAATGGTGACACATTTTATGACCAACTTAAAAACAATGGTGGCATGAATCAATATAAAACAAGTGATTTAAGCGCATATGAGAAAAAAACTTTTATGGGTAAAATGTACATTACCCCAACAGAAAATCAGGAAATTCGTTTAGGGTATACGCTCAATCGCAGCGATAATGTTCTTTACCCTTCACGTATGATGGACGCAGATTATGATGACAGCGATATTTATACGTTAGGGTATAGTATTTATGATTTAGGAACCTACTCTAAAGAGATTGCTTTAGAAACATATTACTCCACGGTAGAGCATCCCATGTCAAATAAATACCGAACAACAAGTTCTTCGACAAGCTATACAGTCAATAAGTTAGAAACGGAAGTGAAGGGCGCAAAGCTTAAAAACGTTATGGATTTAGGCGGCGGTGAATTGATGTATGGTATTGATATGAGCAAACGTAATTGGGATGGTAAAAAATATACCTATACCATCGCCACAGGAGCAGAAAGCGGTATAACAACGACAGGAATGCCAGATGTTGATACCACCAATAAGGCGTTGTTTGCGCATTATGATAAAACAATTGACCGAATTAATATTCAAGCAGGTGTACGTTACGATGATACAGATATCAAAGCCCATCGTCAGGGTGTAGCAACGGTAACACGTTACGATAACGATTATGAAGCGCTTTCAGCCAATACGATTCTTACGTATAAAGCGACAGATAACGTAGATTATTTTATCGGTTTGGGTAAAGCGTCTCGTGTACCAGATGGAAAAGAACTTTATGGTGCAACAAAATCAACGGGCATATTGGACCAAACGACCAATTACGAGGCTGATTTAGGATTTAAAGCACATTACGATGGATTTGGTGTCAAAGGAAAACTCTTTTACTCCGATTTGAAAGATTATATCTATTATAACGCTACGGCACAAACATATGTCAATATTGATGCAACGCTTTACGGTGCAACATTGGACGCATATTATGATATTAGTAGCGCATGGACGCTTAATTATGGTATGAGTTATTTAAGAGGGCAAAAAGATGAGCCTTTGGTCGGGCAAACAGACAAAGATTTAGCCGATATCGTACCGCTTCGTGCAATTACGTCCGTGACGTATCATGAAAGCAATCATGCTCTCAAAACAGAAATGATTACATCGAAACGTTGGAATAACTATGACAGCGATAACGGTGAACAAGAACTAGCAGGATATGCCGTTTTCAACGTAAAATATAATTATAAAGTTACCAAGCATTTTGATGTAACTGTAGGTATGGATAATATTTTTAATAAAACATATGCCGTCTCAAATACCTACAAAGATTTAAGTTTACTAACAGGTACAGATGGAGAGGTGATGCTCATCAATGAACCAGGACGTTATGCGTATATTAATCTACACTATGCGTTCTAATGCTTTTCGTCACTCATCGGTTGAAAGGTGAGTGGCGGCTTTTAGCCATTAATACTTTTACATGTAAAAGCTTAGAGTTTTTGAAAGACAAAAAGATGCTCGTGCATGATGAGCAAAAAATTTGCTTCTTTGGATTTTTTGACCCAAAAGCCAGTGGCTTTGCAGTTGTGTTGGTGTTTGATGATGTCTTCTTTAAGCGTAAAGCCTACATGTAAAAAGCGTTGCATGACCATAAACGCTAAAGGTTGGTACATCTTTTTACGCCCTGTATCGCCGATAAGAAATTCATTTTTAATTAATTTTAATTCTCTATAGTCCTTGTGATTTTTAGCTAAAACCCAGGTAGTACAATTATTGCCATCATTACAATAGTTATACGATTTAGTTAAATTAGACATAAAGGATAATTTGTAATGTTGAAGAATATAAGTATCAAAAAATTGCTATTTGCAAGCGGTATATTAATGGCTGTAGTATTGGTAGTCAACTCATATTCTATCTGGAGTAAGCTTCAATCAGTTGATAAGATTGTAATAGCGAAAGATGAAGACATAGTCCCCCACTATATTCAATACTTGGAGTTAAAATCAAACATTCTTGCTATGCATAAAGCAGCACTAGAAATCTCTGCCACACGAGATGGAGAAAAAGATGCCAAAGGTGCTGGTCTGATAGAAGCTGAAACCTACAAAAAAGAAGTCAATAAAGTCTTAAAAGATTTGATCGATTCTCATAAACAGCTTCAGGAAGATGCTGTTGTCAAAGAGTTAGAGGTATTTAAAAAGCATACAGAAAATTTTTATTCTATTTTAACGCAAATGGCAAACCAATTTATACAAAATGGACCTGAAGAAGGACTAAAAATATTACCTAAACTTGATGTGTCAGAAGAGATTCTTAATAAACAACTTGATATTTGGATAAAATCACAAAAAGAAGAAAACTTAGCTGTTTCACAAGAACTTAGTTCACATTTAAATTCTATCTTGATGCTTACGTTAATGTCAGGCTCATTTTTATTGATCATAACTATAGGCATATTTTACAGCTTGTATGCTAAAGTGATTCCTTCTTTAAAAAGTTTTCAAATTCAGTTATTGCACTTTTTCAAATATCTCAATAATGAAATTGATCATGTTGAATTTTCAGATATAAAAAGTCAAGATGAAATTGGGCTCATGAAACAAATTGTAAATGACCATATTAAACTAGTTCAACAAAATGTAGAAAAGGACAATCTTCTTATCAAAAATACTGAAGAAATCATGCAAAAAGTTACTGATGGCCATTTTGAAGATAAGATCAATGCCGAAACCAATAGCATTGTGCTACAAAAATTAAAGGGCACTATCAATGGTGCTATTGATAGTTTGAATGATCGATTTAATAATATCAATATGGTACTCTCCAAGTATTCACAATACGACTACACTACAGAAATTAAATTATTAAATAATGACAAGGGCGGAAGTTTTGAAATTTTGACTGAAAATATTCAAAACTTAAGAATGGCTGTTGTAAGTATGTTGCGAGAGACATTTAATCATTCACAAGAACTTTTGAACAAAGCAAATACTTTGGAAATCAAAATGAATGAATTAAATTCTGCTACCAATACACAAGCAAGTAACTTAAGTAATGCCGTAGCTTCGACAAATGATATGTATCAATCTATCACACAAACAGCTGCAAAAACTACAAATGTTGTGCATCAATCTCAGGGGATAAAAACTGTCGTTAATGTCATTGCTGATATAGCAGAACAGACAAATCTCCTAGCTCTTAACGCAGCTATAGAAGCAGCACGTGCAGGGGAACACGGACGAGGATTTGCTGTCGTTGCCGATGAAGTTAGAAAATTAGCTGAAAATACACAAAAATCGCTCAATGAAATTGATGCTAATATCAGTATTTTAACTCAATCTATTGATCAAATAGAATCTAACACTTCTAATCAAACGGTACAAATAGCACAAATTAATGAGATAATAGCAATAATAGAACAAAATACTCAACAAAATATCCCGATTGCAACTAAAATAAATGAAATTTCAGCAGAAGTGAAAAAAATTGCTACATCTAACATCGAAGAGATAAAAAAGAAAAAATTTACATAATAAATATAGCGGCGGAGATTGTGAGGTATGGTGCTGAAATAGTCAATCAGTCAATGACAGAAGTGCATTTTACAATAGTAGATGTTAAATACCTGTGCTATCATACGGGCATATCGGTTATTAACATGAAATACTAAGCGTTTTCTTATGCAGTGTTGAAAAGTTTGGGAGCGTTAGAAAATCTGTGTCAATCAGGTAGTATTTCAAATACACAAGGATTGAACGATGGAAATACAGATCGACACAGAGGCGATATTACAACAAATACGTGAGGGTAAAGCCCTTGGCGGAAAAGATGGGGCGCTAGCTCCATTGATTAAACAACTGACAGAAGCAGCACTTCAAGCAGAGATAGACTCTCATCTCACACAAGATTTAGTCAAAAATCGTAAAAATGGTAGTAGCTCTAAAACGATGAAGAGTGAAGTAGGCAGTTTTGAGTTGGATGTGCCGCGAGATCGAGCAGGTACGTTTGAGCCTCAAATCGTGAAGAAAAATCAAACCCATATGTCTGACCAGATTGAGCAAAAGATACTTTCACTCTATGCTCTTGGCAACAGTTATAGCCAAATAACAGATCATATTGAAGAGATATATGGTGTCGGCTTCTCTAAAGCCACCATAAGCGCTGTAACCGATAAAATCCTACCCATGTTACAAGAATGGCGAGTTCGTCCCTTGGAAGAACTGTATCCCTTTATCTTCTTAGATGCCATTCACTATAAGGTCAAAGATGAAGGCAAATATATCTCAAAAGCATTTTATACTGTGCTTGGCGTTAAAACCGATGGTAGAAAAGAGATATTGGGACTTTATTTGGGTGAGAATGAAGGTGCAAAGTTTTGGCTGCAAGTGCTTACTGATTTACAAAACCGTGGCGTTAAAGATATTCTTATTGCCTCCGTTGATGGACTTAAAGGATTCCCTGAAGCCATCAATTCCGTATTCCCCAATACAGAGGTGCAACTCTGTATTGTTCATCAAATACGCAATTCTCTTAGATTTGTAGGATCACTCAATCAAAAGCAATTTGCCAGTGAACTTAAATCTGTCTATCAAGCATTTTCCAAAGAAGAAGCTGAAAATGAACTGGATAAATTGGAAGAAAAATGGGGTAAAAAATACCCTATCGTTTTTCAATCATGGCGCAACAAATGGGATAATCTCTCACTGTACTTTCAGTATCCTGAAGATATTAGAAGAGTCATTTATACCACTAATATCATTGAATCGGTACATCGCCAATTTAGAACATTGACAAAGACTAAAGGAGCTTTCCCTAATGATGATAGCTTACTCAAACTTCTTTTTATGGGAATTCAAAATGCGCAGAAAAAATGGACTATGCCTATACGAAATTGGAGTCTAACCCTCTCACAACTCTCAATTTATTTTGAGGGCAGACTCAATCACGCTTTAAATTTATGATACAATTGTAGGAACTACACGATGCTGACACAGATTTTTGAACACTCCCAAAAGTTTATAAAAAATGTAAAAAAATGGTCGTACCTATCGATTCTTCTGATTCCATGGTCATTTTGCATTGATGCAAATCTACAATATTTTGTACTAAACTTAATCCTAAACCAAATCCTTGAATAGATTTATTTCTACTTTCATCCACTCTATAAAATCTATCAGTTACTTTTTTTAATGCTTCTTCAGAAATACCTATACCTTCATCTTGCAAGATAAAAGTAATCTGTTCTTTTGCTTTAAAGATTGATATGTAAATAGACTTATTGTTTGGAGTGTATTTAATTGCATTGTCTATTAAGTTGGAAAAAAGTATGTTCATTAATGCATCATTTGCATTGTAGCGTGCCTTTTCAAAGCGTTTGAATTCAATCGAAATATTTTTTTCGCGTGCAAACTCAGAAAATTTCTCGATAGTATTTAATAAAATTGCGTTCAAGTCACATAAAATATATGTTTTTGCTATGGTTTCCTTGGAATATCGGGTCAATAAAAGCATATCTTGTACAATTCGATTTATTTTATGAGATTCTCTTGCAATCGTTGATAGGCTTTTTTGATAGTATGCGTAATCTCTCTCTTTTTTAAGGGCCAATTCAATTTGCGTATTGATCACTGTTAATGGGGTCCTGAGTTCATGGGAAACATCACTGTTAAATCGATCCAACCTTTCGACTCCTTCCTTGAGCCGTTGAATCATAATATTAAATGTTTGAGCGAGCTCTTGCAGTTCGTCTTCTTTATAATTTGCAATAAGAGTGTGTTGGAAATTATCGATGCTTATTTCTTTGGCTACAGCTGTAATACTTTTGATAGGATTTAATATTTTATTTACAAACTTAATACCAACAAAAATCATTATAAATAGCAAAATAGGATTGGCGATTAATAAAGCTGTTTCTACTTCTTCTATTTTGTTTTGCATTTTTGGACTATTGATAATAATGGAACCATGAAATGGTTGTTCGAAATTTAAAACATACGTTGCTTGTATAAAATATTCATCAATCTCTTTGGTAAAAAAGTTTTTATGTTTATGAATATATTTTTTAATATCCGTTACCGCAAATGCATCCGTTTTATACAAAATATGCTGATCGCGGATAATAGCTGCCCCAAAAGATTTTATATCACCTTTTTTTACAATAGATTGCATGTCTTGAGATTTTTGCAATTCGTCATATATCTCTTGTGCAATAAAATTCATCTCTGTCTTAATTTTTATATTCAGGTTTTCATTAATAAAATAATAAAGAGACATACTAAATGCCAATAAAATAATAGACATGATGCCCATAAACCACACAATAACTTTGACTTTTAGACTAGTGAGTTTCAATTTTATATCCCAGTCCTTTAAAATTTTTAATCAATTCTTTTGATAATTTTTTACGTAAATTAAAAATTATAACTTCAATAACGTTACTTGCAATGAATTCTTGATTTGACCACAGTTGTTCTTCAATCATGAATTTTGAAACATATGAATTTTTATTTTTTACCAAAAAAATCAATAGCTCATACTCTTTGGCGGTAAGATTAACGATATTCCCATTTTGTCGAACACATTTCTTGGCAATATCAATCGTGATATTTTGAATTTGAAATGTTGGTGATCCATTAAAAGATGTTCGTCTAAAAAGAGCCTCGACTCTTGCTTGGAGCTCTTCAAAACTAAAGGGCTTAGATAAGTAGTCATCAGCTCCGAGATTTAATCCTTGCACTCTATTTTTCACATCATCCTTAGCCGTTAACATAATCACCGATGTCATAATTTTTTTATGTCGCAAATTTTCGAGTATCTGGATACCGCTTATGTGAGGAAGCATCCAGTCCAAAATAATGACATCATAATGATTAGTAGTAGCCAAATATTCGCCATCGTTACCGTTATCAGCAGTTTCGACAATATAATTTTCTTCTTCAAATCCATCTTTTAATAATGAGAGGATGTTTTCATCATCCTCAATAATTAACAGTTTCAATTTGACGTCCTTGTTGTCTAAAAAGATACCATGTCGCTGCAAGTATGATACCAAAAAATCCAACATTCACTAAAGCGATATTAACACCGAGTCCACCGTCTTGTTGCCCTTGAACCAATAAATCTCCCAGTGATGCTCCAAGCGGTCTCGTGATCACAAATGCGATCCAAAAAGCAATAACGTTATTAATACGCTTTGCCAAATACAAGAGGCTTATTGCCAAGAAGACTGAGCTAAAGAGAATGACAGAATTAAGATAACCAATACCCAAATATTCGGAAAGACTATCGCCATATGCTGTTCCGACAGCAAAGGCATTTAGAACGATAATCCAATAAAAACCTTCACGTACATTGTTATTAATTTTATGAATTGATAATGTTTTTTCTTTTCCATACCAAACGATAAAGAAAAATATCATGATAAGCGTAAACGTAATATCTAACGTTAACAAACTAACACCGAGCTGATCTACCAAAAAGTCCGTAATCAGAGTTCCTTCTATACTCATCATGATAATCAATGACCAGTAAGAAGGAACATAGTAACGTTTCTGTTTTATATTCCATAGAATAGTGATGATGGTCACAACTCCCATAACTAGTGTGGTCGAAACAAGGCCTAAGCCTAAGTCTACATTGATAAAATCTGCTGCTGTTTCGCCAACAGTCGTAGAAAGAATTTTGATGATCCAAAAGAGTAATGTCAAATCAGCGACTCTATTTAAACTATTTTCTTTCATTATCGACGCTCCTTCTTAAATGCATGAGAAGTAGCAACTTTATCATGATCGTCTGCATCATTTTCATGTTCTAAATCGGTAGCATCGATTTTTGAAAGTAAAATCGTACCATTGCCGGCATCGATCGTTATATCGGTCACTTCATTATTTTTTGTTAAGACTTCTGCTTGATATACCAAGTTGTTATCTTCATTTTCTAATTTCACTTGAATGATCTTCCCGTCAATATGATGATGCAACATATTAGCAACATCATTGACATCCAATTTGGCTAAACGTTTTTCATCGAGTTCATTGGCATTGTCTGGTACTTGAATTGAACTTTTTATACCTGTATGCAGAGACATCTCTTTACTGCTTTTTTCAGGAATATCTGAAGCCAAAGCTAAAGATGAGACTAAGCTCAGCGCTGCTAATCCCTTTACAAAATAAATACTTTTTTCCACAGTAGCTCCTTTAAAAATTTTGATAAGTTGATTTTAAGAGTTAAAAATGAAGTGAAAATTAATTGAGAAGAACATCAAATTGGTGTTTGATATATTATCTAGCACAAAAAAATATCACTTTTTAGCTTTATGACGATGACAGTAGTGAATAGTATAGTCATTTCTAAGTTTTCTTCAAAACCTTCTGCTTTACCACCAAAAGATTCATTTTTAACTAAATTTTCATAGTCATCTTTTGGAAGAATTTCAACAAAATCTTCATCCTATATGTGTGATTTGCATAGCTTTTGCGTATCACGAAAAGAAAAGGTAAACGTTGGAGTATCTCATAAATATTTAAAAAGTAAAAGCACGAGTTTACGTGAAATTAGCATTTATTATCCTATCAGCTCATAATTACCACGAGTGGTGAATTTTAAAAAACCTTTGTCTCTTAACACTTGAAGTTGTTGAGAAATTTTAAACTCAATATTGCTATTTTTAGGGTATTTCGTTTGTAAATAAGGTATAAAATTGAGTAATTCTTGGCGAGTAAACTGCTTTTTATCAAGTTTCTCAATGCATAATATAATCTCAAGTAACCAACCTTTTTGCTCACCTTTTGAGTCTTTTAAAAATAGTGTTTTTGCCCATTTTTCAAGAATCTCATTTTTATTTTTTAGAATTTTGTTTTGAATATAAAATATTTTTCCACTATCGGGTAACGCATTGAGTAAAATATTGCAACCTATCCAACCAGCTCGTTTTGCATTTTGGGATAAAGCATTTCGTTTTTCAATGATACTGGGCATGAAAAAATGTTTTGGCATAACGATAAAGTTATGAACTTCAAATGTTTTTACTTCATAAGTTAAAAAGAAAAAATTTGGATTTTCTGAACTTTTAAGCCGTTCAATCATCGTATCATAAGCTCCATCTGTTATCTTTTTTCCAAA
Organism: Sulfurospirillum sp. UBA6790; assembly: GCA_002452855.1. Next base: position 10,045 of record DKFS01000018.1, read on the forward strand.
AGAACCTTTTTTACTTTTTAATTCAAATTGTTCTTTACATGTCAAGCAATGAAAATCAGCAACTGGACGATTGTTTTCATATGGTTGAATGGCTTGACCGCAGTTTGGGCAAAAAATATTTTTTTCTACCCATTTTTCTGTCAGAATACGAGCAATTTGGGAAGGGTTTTCATAGTCTTTTGTTAATGAAATATCAAATTGTAAATTCATTACGTCTCAATTATAGGTGAAGATTTTATTTAAGCATCTCAATCTTATCAGATAGGCAGTTGCGTTTTACTTAAATTTTTGTAGTTTAAAATACTAGTATTTATTCTTTGTTGATTCCTTTTTCAAACATTTCTACTAAAGCACTCAAAAAGGTTTTTACATGTAAATCTTTTTCCTTTTCAATACGTTCTTTTATTTCACTAGAAATGATGCGCATTGCCTCGACACATTCATCGTAAAGTGTTGAAGTATCACTAGCACTTAAGTCGCAATATTCTTTGCCAAAGCGCATTAAAAATGGTTTACTCCACCATTTTTTGCTTCCTAAAAGGTGTAAAGCTGGGATGTCTTTTTGAATGTAAAGCGTCGTACACACAACATCGTACGCAGGTGCGAGCCAGATGTCATCGATATTTTCATAGAGTAGACCAAAGTTTTTAAGATGCGCATCGCCGTTTTGAACGAGCGTGTTGATAACCATCATTTTAAAAAAATCTCTTAATGCCTTTTTCTTATGTTTGGGCGAGACAAATGTTTTAATGCTTTTGGCGATACTCTCGTAAGAGCCTTCGTATTTTTCATCGGCTTGGCGTGCTTGAAGTACACACATATCTTCAAAGCCTAAGTACGTGCCGTTTTCTTTGATGTCAAAGCGTTTCATAATAAAGAGCTTATTGTCATCTGAGAGGTAAAATTCAGGTACATCTATGCAAGAGAGTTTAACGATTTTCATACAGTAGAACTCATTGAGCGATAAGTGTGGATACTCATCGCCCCATGATTTGACGATGTATTCTTGCAATGGTAAAGTGACTTTATCGCGCACCTTGGCTAAGACTTTGGGTTGCACGCCACTAAGTGGTGAGTTGAGGGCAAAACGTGAGACGAGTTCATCGAAAAGTGTTTCACTTTTTGGGTGCAAGAGTGCATCTAAACTAAGTGTTTCTTCTTCGTGTATCGTATTTACTTCATACGTAAGCCTACCTTTGATGCTATGTGCCATGAGTTTAAGTAGTCCAAAGTCATCCGTTTTGGTTATCTTTGAAAAATGCTTTTTGATGATGGAAAGCAGATACCCCTCAGGCAAATGCATCTCAAAGATGGGATGGAGTTTTGGATTTGCATAGCTCTTTGTTCGTATGGGCATACTTAAAGAGACAAAGGTGTCTTGGTTTTGTGTGGTATAGGTAAAAATGTATTCATTGTTTTCATACAGAATATTTCCCACTTTTTTGCCTAAGACGTTTACATGTAAACTATCTTGCATCTCTTAACTCCTCAAACGTTGGGAAGGGCGATTTCTCTTTACATGTAAGTTCATAGCCTAAGTAGTCAAGGATTTGGAGTATTTTTTTGATGCCAACATCGGAACTTGTGCCATTTTCTAAGGAACTTATGGTAGCACGAGAGATTGAAAGGTCACGAGCGAGTTGTTCTTGCGATACCTTTTTTTCTTTGCGAAGAGTGGCTATATAGCTTCCAAACTCTCTGATATCCATGATGATTCCTTGACTAATATTTTAGACATTTTATAATTTTAATATATAAATGTCAAATATATTAAACAATTTTATAGGTTTTCTTCCATGCCAAAAACCGTTCACTTAAAAGCACTATACCGATAGCAACGACGCTGTATTCAAAAAGACCAGCGACTTTTTGTGCCCAGAAGCTGTGAAGCAGGGCAAGTGCTAAAGCGAGATAGACCGCTTTATGGTACTTGGAAAACTTTGCAAAGAGCTTTTTAAACGAAGTCAGTGCCATAAAAAGTAGGATGATAAAAGCGATAGTTCCCACGTAAATAAAGGGTTTTTTGAGACTTTTTTCAACGATGGTGATGAAGTCAAGTTCGCTGTCGAGGATGACAAAAACACTTACATGTAAAAGTGCGTAAACAAACGCAAGTAAACCGATGGTTTTGCGGTATTTGATGAAATTAAGGTGGCAAAGCCTACGGCATGATGAAGGGAAAAGTGAGAGTAAAAGCAGTGAGATTGCCCCAACGCCTGTGTAATGATAGAGCATTTTGATGGGGTCAATCGCACTTTCTAATTTCAAATACGCAACGCCAAGTGGAATCAGTGCGATGAGAGTCAGTAGCCATTTCAAAAGTTTTTCCTTAAGTCCATTCCCGCATAAAGGTGACCCACCTCTTTTTCATAACCATTAAAAAGAAGTGTGTCTTGTTTGAAAAGTTTACCCAAAAGGCGCTCTTTGGCTTGAGACCAACGTGGATGATCAACGCTTGGATTGACATTGGCATAAAAGCCGTATTCATCAGGTGCCATGGCTTGCCATGTGTTTAAGGGTTGTTCTTTAACGCATTCGATAAGGTCAAGCGACTTGATGGATTTAAAGCCGTATTTCCAAGGCACAACGAGACGAATCGGTGCGCCATTTTGCTTCGGAAGAGGTTTGCCATACATGCCGACAGCTAAAAACGTGAGTGGATGGCGTGCTTCGTCCATACGCAACCCTTCCATGTATGGGTGCTTGATGGAAGCAAAAAGACCTCTGGCTTGGTCTGGGAAAATGTCGGGTTCGTGCCGTGTGGTAAATTTGACGTATTTTGCATTGCTATTTGGCTCTAAATAATCAAGCAGTTTATACAGCGGAAATCCAATCCACGGCACGACCATCGACCAACCTTCAACACAGCGAAAGCGATAAATGCGCTCTTCCAGCCCAAATTTAGCGATGAGGTCATCTACTTCGACCATCTGTTCCGTTTTGATTTCGCCGAAAAATCCTAAGCTCCATGGTTTGAGTTTCATCACTTGCGCCATTTTGACAGGTGCAGTTTTATCGGTGGAAAATTCATAAAAATTGACATAATTTGAGACTTGCTCAAACGTGTTTGGCGTAAGTTTTAAAGGGTTAGGGTCTGGTGTATAGTTTAAACGTGCTTCTTGGGGTAAATCGGCCAATAAATTAGAAATAACGGTGCTACTGACAAGCGCACCTGCTCCAAGTTTTAAAAAGTGACGACGTGCCTCAAAAAGGGCTTCAGGGGTAATGTAAGGCGTTTTCATAGTTCACTCCTTATTAGCATTTACCCCATTGTAACATAGAAATAACAATAAAAGTTAAATGAAAAAAATTATTGTTTATCAAGCCATGCTTGAATCATTTTAGACGAAATACTGGTGCTATAAGGCATGACAGGAAGTGTCTCTTTGGTGAACCATTTCGCATCTTCTATCTCTTCTTCTTGAATTTTGATTTCACCGCTTTTGTATGTGGCAAAAAAACCTATCATAAAAGAGTGTGGAAATGGCCATGATTGGGTGCTAAAGTATTCTAAGTCTTCAATCTCAAGCCCGACTTCCTCTTTGACTTCTCTCTTCGCACACGCTTCTGCACTTTCACCTGCTTCCACAAAACCTGCAATGAGGCTGTAAACGCCTTTGGCAAAATGCGGTGAACGGGCGAGTAAGATTTCATTGCCACGTGTGATAAGGACAATGGAAGCAGGAGAGAGTTTGGGAAACGTCATCAGCCCGCAGTTAGGGCATTTTAGTGAAGACATTACCGCATCATAACGAAGCGGTGTTGCACAACGTCCGCAAAATTGGTTATCTTGGAGCCAATGCACCAGTTGTTTCGCGCGATTTAAAGGCTCAAAAAGGTGTTCTGGAACAATGTTTAAAATGCTTCTCAGGTTGGTTTTTTGCAATGGTTCAGGAACAAGAACACTCTCTTCCCAAAGATGCAGGCTAAAGGTGTATTGTTCGCTTTGTGCAATGTCATAGGTGTGTAAAGGTTCACCCAAGTGTTTCAGTGCCTCTTTACTTGGAAGGTCTATGGTCGCTTCAAGTGTGAGAAGCATGTCACCGACAAATGCCAAAATGATATTTTTGTGATGGTGTTTGGTTGGTTTAAAAAAGGGGACGATGGAATGATTCACGATGATTTTCCTTTTACATGTAAAGATGCTTGAAACATCTATCCTCTAGGCATTAAGAGGATAGAATGTGATAACAAAAGCAATAAGTGCCAAGCCTAAGCGTACCCAAACAGGGTGTTTGTCATGCACCAGTGCGTACGAAATGAAAAAGAGCCCAAGAGCGATTTTGAAAAAGGCGAGAAGCGCTAAGAAAAAGTGGGTTTGTGGATAAATCAGCACGGAATTGACAATAAACGCGGCAGGAATGATGTACAGCCCAATACCCAGTTTCATGGACTTCCCCGCAACGCCAAGCCAAGGGGTTTGTGCCATACCTGCGGCGATAAAAACCGTCCCACACACGGGTGGTGTGATGGTGGAGAGTAGGGCAAACCAAAAGATAAAAAGATGCGCATGTAACGAAGAGAGTCCATACTCTTCTAAAATAGGTCCTGCAACCGAAACACAGATGATGTACGCCGCTGTTGTAGGAACTTCCATGCCAAGTATCAAACACGCAAGCGCTGTTAAGACCAAGGCAAGCCAGAGCTGTCCGTGTGAAAGGTACAAAATAGCCGAAGTGATTTTAACACCCACACCTGTGATATTTAAAACACCGATAACAATGCCCGCACAAATAATCACCGAAGCGATAGAAGAAATTTGTCTCGAAGCGGTAATGCACGCATCAAAAAATTTGGTGATGAAATTTTGCCATGAGATTTTCCAGTCTCTATCGACTAATAATAAAGCGATACTAACAAAAATAGCCAGTGCCGCAGAATACTGAGGCGTTCTATTTTGCGCAACAAGGGTATAAAGGAGCACGCCAAAGGGGAGAAGGAAAAAGGGACTCAGTTTTAAAACCAGACGTAACGGTGGAATCTCTTCTTTGCTCATCGCAACAAGGCTGTATTTTCGTGCGAAAACGTCCATGCCTACCCATACGGTAAAAAAGAAAAGAATCGCTGGGAAAATAGCCGCCGCCATAATATTAGCATAGCTAATTCCCAAAAGTTCCGCCATGATAAACGCTCCTGCTCCCATAAGCGGCGGCATGATTTGCCCGCCGGTGGAAGCAACCGCTTCAACCGCGGCGGCAAGGCTGGCTGGATAGCCAAGACGTTTCATCGTAGGAATGGTAAACGCTCCTGTGGAAGCAACATTGGCAGAAGCAGAGCCTGAGATGGAACCAAAAAAAGCGGACGCCAAGATAGAAACTTTGGCGGCACCACCTCTTAGACGACCTGCTAATTTGGTGGACATCGCCATAAAGGCATTGCCGCCTTCACCCATTCCCACAAGAGCACCTAAAATAACAAAAATGGCAACCACATTGACTGAAATACCCGTTAATGAGCCATAGATACCGCCTTCTGCAATCACCAATGTCCCTAAAAAACTCTCCAAAGGAATCTCTTGGTGTCCGAAATTTCCCGGAATATAGTGCCCAAACATGCCATACAAAAGCGCGATGGTTGCGGTTAAGGGAAGTGCGAGTTTGATGGAACGACGTGCCATCTCTAAAACGCCAATGAGTAAGGTAAACGCAATGACGTATTGAAGCCAACCTTCTAATGAGCCGTATTGGTCGCTGAGCTCATTTTGAAACGCAATGATGTAAAACGACGCTAAAAGGGCGCACACTAAAATGACATAGCCCATGTAACGGGTGAAGGGTGAAACGTTATCTTTTCCCAGTAAAAATACCCACGGTAAGACAAGTGCAAGGTGCATAGGACGGCTGATAAGATTAGGAATAAGTCCCGTGAAAATCAAATAGACATGAAACGAAACCGTAAACAATGCCAAAAGCGCTACTAGTGTGTAGTTTAAAGAGGGTAGCTTGAAAGATGCGTTATTCATAACCGAGGGCTACTTTAACTTCTCAGGAATGTTGGCATGAATTTCATTGTAGTATTTCAGCGCGCCTGGGTGAAGTTTGGTGTTAAACATACTAAGATTTTCAAGGCTGATAGCTTTCCACCAGACATTTTGTTTTTCCAATTTTGCTTTGGATTCCCAAAAGGCTTTGGTGATTTTATACGCGACTTCATCGCTCATTTTTGTGGTGGTGTAGAGTCCGACGGGAAGCGTGGTGGTTGCAACATCATAATCCACATAGGCATAGGTTCCAGATGGAATGATGATTTTATCTTGTTGGGTCAGCGCGATTTGCGCGTCACTCATGCTCAAAATGCGAATAGGCATAGACGCCGCCGCTTCAATGACATTGGGAGCAGGAAAGGAGCCTGATGTTGCGAAACCGTCAATTTGACCGTTTTTAAGCGCCGTGACAGCGCCTGAAAGTTCGGCATCAATGAGTTTTGTCTGACCTTTTAGTCCAAAGAGTTCAATGTAACGTGCCGCTTCTTTTGCGCCAAAACTGCCTTTACCAATCAAAAGCGACTTTCCTTTTAAATCATCAAAGTTTTTGATGTTGGAGTTGGCATTGACCACGACATGCATTGTTAAGTAAGGAATAGGAAACAAAGCGCGAATCGATTCATAACTTTTTGGGTCATCTTTTTCAAACATGGCTTTGCCACTTTGCGCCAGTGCGATTAAGCCAGGAGGCGTTGTAAAGATGTAATTGCCCGTTCGTTTTGGTGCTTCTTTGACATTTTGAACAGAACCTTGACTCTCTTCGATGGTTAGCATAACGCTTTTATCGGTTGCTTGAGAAATGTTTTCACCTACTTGAACGGCCATCTGATAATACGATGATGAGGACTTTGCCGCTTTGTAAGTCACACGCTCTTGTGCCGCAAAAACATTTATGGCAAGTGAACATGCAATGAATGCCATAAGACTTTTAGAAATCTTTGTCATACTGACTCCTTGCTTTTGTGATGCAACGATTATAGCTAGATAACGCTAAAAATTCTTGAAGGTAGCAAGCAATTTATGCCATTATCTCGGCTTTTATTCTACTGTTTGCGTGATTAGAACTGATGGTTTATGAAATTTTTTTGTAACGCCAATACAACACGTGATGGGTAAAATACGTTTTAATAAAAGAAATAATGAAGGCTTTCAAATGAGAAAAGAGTACGCAGATATTTTAGAGTGCGCAGGACATGGTTTTTGGGAATGGAACCCCACAACCAATTTAGTCTATTTTTCCAAACAATGGGTAAGCATGTTAGGGTATGACTACATGCAATTTCCTCAGAGTGTTGATGAGTGGATAGCACGCATTCATCCCGATGACTTAAGCAATTGTCTTAACTCTTTAGCGGCGCTTTTAGGAGGAAAAATAGCGTTCTACAAGCATCAACACCGTATGTTATGCTTGGATGGGACGTATAAATGGGTACTGGACCAAGCGAAAATTACCGCGTACAATCCGCATGGTTATCCGTCTAAGATTGTAGGAACGCATACCGATATTGATGATTTAAGGCAAGCTGTGGAGTTTTACAAAATTCATAATGAAAAGGCATTTTAAACGGAAAAGTTTTTTACATGTAAAACCTCTCTCGCATCCTATAGAAACGATACAGTGCCCAAAGCAATGCTTTGGGCAAAAGGCTTAAGCCGTTTTAAATTGAGCGAGCGTTTGACTCAGTGTGTTTGAGAGTTTTGAGAGGTGTTCTGCTGCTGCGGCAATCTCTTCAACACTTCGTGCATTGGAGCTTGAAAGCGTATTGATTTCTCCTATCTTTTCAATGACCGCTGTTTTGATGAGCGCTACATTGCTATTGGCTTTACTGACCACTTCATCGGTTGCCTCAACACTTTGGTCAAGCATACTTACGGCGTCATTGGTTTGCGTTGTCACTTGGTCTGAAAAAGTGGAGAGTTCTTGAATACGTTTGGCATTTTGATTCATCTCTGTGCTAATGTCACTGATAGACTGGACGATGACATTGACTGTTGCATTTGTTTCAACAAGGCTTTTTTGAGTACGTTCTGCGAGTTTGCGAACTTCATCGGCTACCACGGCAAATCCACGCCCGTGTTCACCCGCGCGCGCCGCTTCGATAGCGGCATTAAGGGCTAAAAGATTGGTTTGGTCGGCAATATCTCCGATAACATCCAAAACGGATTTAACCTGTTCTGCTTCACTCGAAAGATGGTTAAGACGTTCATTGATAAGTGATTCTACTTGCGCTGTTTGCCCTAATTGTGTAATCGTTTCATTGAGGAGCGCTTGTGCGCTGTCTAGGCTTTTTTGTGCTTGGGTTGTGACTTCTTTGACATGTTTGGTTTGCTCGCTCGTCACGGTTATCTCATGTGCGACGGTTTTGGCATCGCGTGAAGTTTGAAAAACGACTTTTGACTCCTCTTCGGCACGTTTGCCAATTTGTAAGCTGGTGCTTGAAAGCTCTTCCGCAACCGAGGCATTTTCAGCGGCATTGTTTTTTGCATCATTGAGCGCTTGTGCGACATCCGCTAGTAAGGCATTGAGTGAGGTTGTGATGTCATTGATTTCATCTTTGGAACCCGTGTTTATTTGCATGCTCAAATCTTTAGAATTTCGCATCCTCTCACAAGCAATTTTCGCCCGTGCTACGGAGTTTCTAATCGAGCGTGTGACGGTGATAAAAATAATAAAGACAATCCCTAAAACAATGCCTAATGTAACTTGGGAGCTGAGTTTATTGGTGTCGAGTCGGTTAAAATTATTGGTTTTAACAGCTTTGGCAAGGTCATCTAATTTTTGAATCACAACAACAAAGGTTTGACTACTTTGTTGGTAATATTCATCAAGTTTTTTAGCATCTTCTGGGTAATTTTGTGCGAAATTTTCCTCATGAATACGTGCGCCATATTTTTTAAACAGTTGCATCCGTGGGGTGTTGATATCGTGCCATTTGGTTAATATCGTTTTGAGATTTTCAATGCGTTCATGGTTCTTTGGACTCATTAATATCGCTTTAAGTGCGTCAAGGTCATGGATGAGCTGTTGATGTACTTGCTCGAAACGTTCTAAATTTTTGTCTTGGAAATAGAGCTGAAAATCACGTTGCTCGATGCGCAATTCCATCGTCAGTTTTTCGATTTCGGCGATGTCCGTCAAGCGAATAGCCGCCAATTTCGCATCACTGCCTTCTTTTAAGATTTCAATTCCAAGCGCACTAAAGCCTAAAAAAATAATCACTAATAAAAATGCGAGCTTATTTTTGATAGAGGAGAGAAACATAACCAACCTTTGAAGTTTTTTGAGGCGCAGTGTAGTAAAGCTAGGTAAATTATAAGTAAATTTAAAAGAAAAAAAGAGGAAACATAAGGAAAAGAGTTTAGAAGCTAAACTCTTGTGTGGTTATAACGTGATTTCAATGCCAACAGGGCAGTGGTCTGACCCTTCGATATTGGTTAAAATAAACGCATCTTTTAAGCGAGGTTCTAGCTCTTTAGAGATGAAAAAATAGTCAATTCTCCATCCCACATTGCGTTCACGCGCTCCAAAACGATACGACCACCACGAATACGCATCTTTGACATCGCCATGAATGTGTCGAAAAGTGTCAAGATAGCCTTTGTCTAACAACGAATCAATCCATGCGCGCTCTATCGGTAAAAACCCCGACGTCTCTTCATTGGCTTTTGGATTTTTCAAATCAATCGCACGGTGCGCCGTATTGACATCTCCACAGATAATAATGCCTTTGCCCTCCGCTCGTAACGTTTCCGTGTGTGCTAAAAAATCACTGTAAAATTTCATCTTATGCGCCAAACGCTCTTCACTCTGCTGACCGTTGGGAAAATAGACGTTAAAAAGAACGACATCATCAAAATGATGCTCCAAGATGCGCCCTTCGTGCGTATGGTCAATTTGCCATGCGGTGTCGGTTTTTTCAAAAGAGCGTGTTGAAAAGCTCATCGTGCCTGAGTAACCCTTCTTTGAGGCAGAATTGACATGTTTACATGTAAAAACGTGGTTAAAAAGAGGTTCAGGAATTTGCGCTTCTTCGGCTTTAATTTCTTGCAAGCACAAGATGTCTGGTTTGAATTCATCCACCCACGCAAAAGCGTTTTTACTGGCAACAGCGCGAATGCCATTGACGTTCCACGATACTAATTTCATTGATTTTCCTTTTACATGTAAACATAATTTCTTTCCATACGATACTAAAGAATTCACTAAAAGTAGATGAAGTGAAAAATGTATCGTAAAAAATACAACACGTTGAATATTCAAGACGATGTGTCAAAGTGAAGTTCTATTAAAACGAAGGTTGATGTAAGTCATGTTAAAAAAACGTCAAATTCTCTAAAATAGCCGAATTTTTTTGGAGCTACATGTGGTAAAAAAGTATGTACAACGTATGAAATCAAAGTCTCGACCTCCTTCTCGCAAGCCGTTGAGTAAGATTCTTTGGTCTGGATTAGGCGCATTTATAGGAATTTATCTTGTAGCGATTTTTGGTTATTATTTTTCTATCGAAGATAATTTCTTTCTTTTGGGTTCTTTTGGTGCGTCATCAGTATTGATTTATGGAGCGCCTCAGGCGGATTTTTCGCAACCCCGTAATATTATTGGTGGGCATGTTTTATCGGCTTGCATTTCTGTATTTCTCCTCAGCGTTTTTTCGTCTTTATTGTCGATAGAACTTTTGTGCGCACTTAGTGTTTCACTGTCTATTATTGCGATGCATGCTACACGAACGATGCACCCACCAGGAGGAGCTACTGCCCTGATTTATGTCATGGGAAATGAAAAAATTCATACGTTAGGTTGGCTATACCCTTTTACACCTATTGGGTTAGGTGCATGCATTATGCTTGTCGTAGCGCTTTTTATTAACAATCTCTCCTCAAACAGTAAAAGACATTATCCAACGTATTGGTTTTGAAGGCTTTTTACATGTAAAAAGATATTGGATTAACGTTTAACGAAACAAGGTATGATAATGTACATTTTTTAGAAGGTTTAATATGATAGCAACTCATAGAAAAAAAGCAATTTTATGCATCGTCATTGGATTTATGTCATCGCTTTTTGGCGAGGAAATTGGTTCTGTTGATACGGCGTTCAAGCTTATTGGCGCAAATCACAAAATCATCATTGAAGCATTCGATGACCCAAAAATTGAAGGTGTTTCATGCCATCTCTCTCGCGCTAAAACAGGAGGGCTTAAAGGTACATTTGGTATCGCTGAGGACACGTCGGATGCATCCATTGCTTGCAGGCAAACAGGCGTGATAAAACTTCCAAAAGAGGTTGCTTCTAAAAAAAGCGATGGTGAGCGTGTTTTTAAAGAATCCACCTCTTTGCTCTTTAAACATATTCAAGTTGTACGATTTTATGATCCTAAACGCAATACACTCATTTACTTAACCTATTCAGATAAACTCATTGACGGCTCACCACAGAATGCTATTTCTACCGTGCAAATTACGAATGCTATCTTTGAAAAATAACCTCACGATTTTTACATGTAAAAACTAAAGCAGGCTTAAAAGCACGATAAAAAGGATTGGTGGTGTGACGATAAGACCAAATTTTGAGTATTCCCAAAAGCTGATTTTGACCCCTTTTTTTGCCATGACATGTAGCCACAAAAGGGTAGCAAGCGAGCCAAAGGGCGTCATTTTGGGTCCCAAATTACAGCCGATGATATTGGCATACGCCAAAGCGGAGTTGGGAATGTCTTGAAGAGCGATGTCCATAATCATTACACTAGGAAGGTTATTCATCAGTGCGCTTAAAATAGCGGCGATAAAGCCTGTTCCAACAACGGCAATACTATTGCCTTGTGCGTTTAAAATATTTAAAATGTGCGTTAAGTACGTGGTGAGTCCTGCGTTTTTCAGTCCGTACACGACGATGTAAAGACCGATGCTAAACCACACGACTTGCCATGGAGCCGTTTTGATGGTCATCCAAGGTTTTGCTGCCTTAAAATAAGTTGCGATGGCAAGAAAAAGAAGCGCACCTCCTAGAGCGATAAAGCTAATGGGGATGTGGTAGTGTTCACCCACAAAGTAGCTTCCCATAAGAGCGGCGATAAAAATCCATGAGAGGTAAAAAAGCGGTTTTGATTTTAACACATCATCTGGATTGTGGAGCAATGCTATGTTTACATGTAAAGGGATTTCTTTGCGTAAAAAGAGCCATAAAACAATGACAGATACGAAGGTACTGACCACATAAGGCGTAAACATCGTACTGAGGTATTGCGCAAAGCCAATGTGAAAGTAATTTGCCGTGACAATATTGGTTAAGTTTGAAAAGATAAACGGCAATGACGCCGAATCTGAGATAAACCCGCCTGCGAGCAAAAATGCCACAATGGTTTTAGGCTCAAGCTTTAAAACGCGCATTTTAGCGAGTAAAATAGGCGTGAGAATGAGTACTGCGCCATCATTGGCAAAAAAAGCGGAGATGATGGAGCCTAAAAGGAGCGAATAGACAAACATTAAATGCCCATTGCCTTGTGAGAATTTTGCCATCCAAATCGCACACCATTCAAAAAAGCCTATTTCATCAAGCACTAACGAGAGAATGATAATGCCAATAAACGCGAGGGTTGCATCCCAAACAATGCTCATAACCACCAAGACATCAGCAAAACTGACGACGCCAAAGAGAAGGGCAAATCCTGCTCCGATGATGGCAGAAGTACCGATTTTGAGTCCACGTGGTTGAATGATGACTAAAAGAAGTGTCATAAGAAAGAGTGAAAAGGCAAGAATCACTCCGCATCCTTACACGCACACGTAGGTGTCACCATAGGCATTTCTAAGTAGCTAATTTCTTCTAAACATTCCAGTCTAAAACGATCTAACGGTGCGCGAACTTTATAATACGCCCATTTCCCACGACGATCTACTCGTAAAAAACCAGCATCTTTGAGAATTTTGAGATGGCGTGAAATGCGAGATTGAATCATTGAAAATGCCTCTTCGATTTCACAGACACATACTTCACCATTTTGATGAATAAAACGAAGGATTTGAAGACGCGTCTCGTCATTGAGCGCTCCAACTGTTTTTAAAAAATTTTCCATAGGTGCCTCTCAATTTTTTTTTGATAGTATATCACAAGAATATTTCATATCAAGATATATTGATGTATAAAATCACTATTATCAAAAAAAGGATGCCTGTATGGAACTTCACACATGGTTTTTATACGTTACTGTTGCGCTTGTTGCGATTATAAGTCCAGGTCCTGCGGTACTTTTAGCGATAAATAATTCAATTATATATGATATAAAAGCCACCGTTTTTTCATCATTTGGCAATGTGCTAGGTCTTTTTGTGCTCTCCAGTGCGGCGATGTTAGGGCTGGGAGTGGTTTTAAAAACATCCATAATACTTTTTACTGTTTTTAAGATTGTAGGTGCTTTGTATCTTATTTACATTGGCGTAAAACAGTTCCGCAATCTTAACACTATTTTTGAACAGGTTCATTTAGCACATACAAAAAGCGCAGCGCACTATTTTGCTATTTTTCGCAAAGGGTTTTTAATTTGCGTGACCAATCCAAAGCCGATTATTTTCTTTACAGCATTATTCCCTCTTTTTTTAGAGCCAACAACACCGATTGTACCGCAGTTTTTCATCTTAACTTTGACGTTTATGGTACTTTCATTTATGACATTGATGAGTTATGCTTTTTTTGCGCGCAGTCTTAAACAGTGGTTTTGCACTAAAAAACGCGCCACAGGATTTAACCGAGTGAGCGGCGCGATTTTTATTGCCTTAGGTTTTGGGCTTTTGGGATTGAAACGCACGTAAAAATTTCTCTTTGCCTTTCATAATCAAATAGAAAAAGAGCGGTACGAAAATGACACCAATGAGTGTCAGACTTATCATGCCGCCGACAACGGTAGTACCGATGATATGTCGGCTATTCGCACCTGCACCGTTGCTGAGTGCCAGTGGCAATGTTCCCGCGATAAAGGCAAACGAAGTCATGATAATGGGGCGAAAACGAATCTTCGCTCCTTCAATCGTTGCATCCAGTAAACTAAAGCCTTCTTCCATCTTTTGCAAAGCAAATTCCACCATTAAAATAGCATTTTTAGCCGATAACCCAACCAGTGTAATCAAACCTATTTGAAAATAGATGTCGTTTTGTAGTCCCCTGAGCCATACACCGCCGTATGCACCTATGAGCGCAAAAGGAACCGCCAAAACAATCGCCCAAGGAATGAGCCAACTTTCATAAAGCGCCACTAAGATTAAAAAGATAAATACCACCGCAAAAATAAAGGAGAGATTGCCTTTTTCTAAGAGCCTTTTTTCTTGCAACGATGCGCCACCCCAAGCAATCGAATAGCCCTCAGGCAAAACTTCATTTGCAATTTGCTCCATGATTTTAATGCCTTCTCCCGAAGAGTAGCCCATGTTGGTTTCCCCTAAAATTTGAGCAGAAGGGAACATGTTAAAACGCTTTGTGATGTTGGGATTGATAATGCGTTTGAATGTGATTAAATCACTTAAGGGAATAAAACCGCCATTGCTTGATTTGACATACACGTCGCTGTAATTTTTAATGTTTTCACGAAAGTCTCCCCGTGCTTGCACATTGACACGGTAGTTACGTCCAAAGAGATTGACGTCATTGACATAAACGCTGCCAAAGGTCGCTTGAAGCGTGGTATAAATATCGGCGATGTCCACACCGTATGACTTGGCTTTGGCATTATTCACTTCAATGCGATATTGGGGTGTTCCCGCACTTAATGTTGAGCGTACGGCTTTGAGTTCTTTCCTCTCCGATGCACGTTGTACAATCTCTTTGGCGTAGGTTTCTAACGCGGCATAATTACCATCATTTTTATCTTGAATGTACATTTCAAAACCACCCGATACACCTAGTCCACTAATGGCTGAAGGCGTGACTGCAACAATGCGAGCTTCTTTATTTTTAGAAAAATCTTTCATCATCTCTTTGGCTAAGGCATCGACACTTTGATTGGCATTGGGGCGCATATCCCATGGATTGAGTCGAATGTAGCTGTATGCGGCATCTGTGGTGTAGGCTTTTGAGCTAAAATCGCTGCCTGAAAAACCGCCTACTTTTTGCACGTCAGGGTACGTGAGTGCTTTTTCACCCACTTCTTGATTGACCTCATGCGTGCGACTCAGTGTTGAGCCAGCTGGCATGGTGGTGACAGCAAAAAAGACCCCTTTATCTTCCTTGGGAATCAATCCTGTGGGGATGATATGCATCAAACGCGAAATAGCAAAAAGGATGATAGCAAAGAGCAAAAGATTAAAAAGGCTAAAACGAATCGCATTTTTGACTATCTGCCCAAAATGGTGAGTGATATAATCAAAAAGCGCATTAAATTGTCTTATAATCCAAAGGGGAGGCTGTTCCTCTTTTTTAAGCAATAACGCACACAATGCAGGTGTAAGCGTTAAGGCAACGAACCCTGAAATACTCACAGAAATAACAATTGTCATTGCAAATTGACGAGACATCGTACCACTGAGTCCACCCATAAATGCCGCAGGAATAAATACGGCACTGAGCACCAAAACGATGGCAATAACAGGAGCGGTAATTTCTCCCATCGCCTTAATGGTCGCTTCTTTAACGCTAAGATTTTCTTTGCGTAAAATCCGTTCAATGTTTTCAATCACGATAATGGCATCATCCACCACCAGACCAATGGCAAGGGTGAGCCCAAAAAGAGTCAGAAGATTGATTGAAAAGCCCGTGAGGTAAAAGCCTGCAAACGTTCCGATAATTGAAACGGGAATTGCCAGCAGTGGAATAAACGTCGCACGAAGGTTGCCTAAGAAAAGATAGACCACAAAAATTACTAAGGCGATGGCTTCTAAAAGCGTTTGAATCACTTCATGGATGGATGCTCGCACAAACATGGTAGGATCATACGTTGCGTCAATGCGTAATCCTTCTGGAAAATGTTTGGAAAGCTCTTCTATTTTTTTATCGAGTAGGTCAGAGACATCTAAGGCATTGGCTTTTGAGGTGAGATACACACGAATCATCGCCGTAGGCTGTTTATTGAAAAGTCCCTTGAAAAAATAGCGCTCAGACCCCAGCTCAATCGTCGCGACATCTTTGAGATTTAAAGAGGAGCCATCGCTGTTGGTCTTAATTAAAATTTCACCAAATTCTTCTGGGGTTTTGAGTCTTCCTTTTGAAGTTACCGTGTAGGTAAACGCGACATTTTGGTCGATAGGTTCTTGCCCCAATTGCCCTACGGGATATTGTTCGTTTTGTGCTTTAATCGCGTTAATCACTTCCGCGGTAGTGAGTTCGTAAAATGCTAGTTTTTGCGGGTCAAGCCACACGCGAATCGCATACTCTTGGTTACCCGCCACAGTGGCTTCTGCAACACCTGGAATCCGTTTAAACTCTTCTAAGATGTTGTTGATAGCGTAATTTGCCATAAATGCGGTGTCATAGCGATTGTCTTTGGAGGTGAGTGCTAAGATACGAAGTACATCGCTTGATTTTTCAGTGACATCAACCCCTTGTTTTTTCACTGCATCCGGTAGTTTATTCTCTGCAATACGAATGCGGTTATTGACATCGAGTTTTGCTTGAGAAATGTCTGTATCGACTTCAAAGTACAGGTTCATGGTGAGTGCGCCACTGGGTGAAGTCGTTGAAATCATATAGAGCATGTTCTCAACACCGTTGAGTTGTTGCTCTAAGACTGAAGCTACCGTGTCTTCCAAGGTTTGTGCATCAGCACCTGAATAAGTGGTTGAAACAACAATTTGTGGCGGCACAACATCGGGATACTCTTGGACAGGTAAGGAACGAATGGCTAAAATACCTGCAATAATAATAATGAGCGATACAACGGATGCAAAGTTGGGACGATTGATAAAAAATTTGGAAAACATTCAAGCCACCTAAGGCATAAAATTTTGGTATGAAATCTGTGATGAAATATTAGTATAACTCGGTATAAAAACTCTTTAGAAACTTTATATTTCATGCTACAATAAAAAAGTATCTAAAAAGTAGTTCACGAGGAGTGAAAAGTGGAAATTATTAATTTTGAACATATTAACGTTGCTTATGAAGATGAAAACGTTTTGCACGACATTAATTTATGCATTAAAGAGGGAGAACATACCGTTATTTTAGGGGCAAAC
>DKFS01000078.1 GCA_002452855.1 Sulfurospirillum sp. UBA6790
CCCTCTTGTGCCGTATTTTTAGCAGCGACAATCTCTCTTTTTTCGAGAATTGCAATCACGCTTTGTTTATAATCTTTATCATCATGTTGAAAGTGATTGAGTAACCACACTTACACCTCCATCATCAACTGACGTGTGATATTCTCACCGTTAAAAAGTCTCTCTTTAAAAAAATCTATCCGTTTGATAAAAGCTTCATGCACTTTTTTATGAGATTCAAACATGGCATAACCCGCTTGTTCCATCAAATTTTCTTCAAAACTAAAGTGTGAAAGGGTGTAATCAATAAGAGAGGAGAGAACTTTTTCAACTTTTTGCGTATCGTTATAACGCAATGCGCTGTTTAACTCATTGATATACTCGATTAATTGTTTGTGTTGATTATCGATCACAGCAATACCAACTGAAAATACAGGATCCCACACCCAATATGCCATAGCAGTTCCTTAAGGCGATTCTAAATAGTAATATAAATGGCGAAAATTATACCACAGGAAACGCTATTTTTCATAAAACTCATAAACCTAATTTTCTCATTTACCATGATTAAGTCGTTTTCATTATCAATTCGTTATAATAATCAAAAGTTAAATTTACGATGGATACGCTTATGATTGAACACGTGATAGAGAAACTTCGGCATGAGGCCTTTTTGAGCTTAGAAACAACGCCTATGCATGAACCAACCTTTGAGCCCATTATTGAGAAGATTGCCCATTTTCAACTGGATAAAAAAGTCGATGCCTTTAGTACAACTGACAATCCTCTTGCACGACTCAAATACAATGCGCTTTTTGGCGCACTTAAATTGCAAAATAGATTTTCAAAGCCTGTGATTACTACCATGAGTATGCGTGATCGCAATAAAGTTGCACTTCAATCAGACTTGTTGGGTGCAAATGAACATGAGTTAAGAACTATTTTATGCCTGACAGGAGACCCTGCTAGTGCCAGTGACCAACCCTTGTTAAAAGGTGTTTTTGAAGGTAACAGCACACTTCTTTTGGATATTATCAAGTGTTTTAATGCAGGAATTGACTATTCAGGAAAACCTTTTAAAACACAACCAAAGCCTATTTACCCTTTTGCCGTCTGTAATGCGCATGCCAATACCCCTAAGCACCTTATGAAAAAAATGGCAACTAAAATTTCACATGGAGCGATTGGTCTTATCACGCAACCGGTCTATAGCCTTGAAAATGCTTCAATGCTTTTAGAAATTTTTGAAGAGGCAAAAAATGTTGCCGATAAGAAAGAGCAACAAACGCAACTGATTTTGGGATTTTTCCCGATTGTTCGCTTACGTACCGCGCAATTTTTAGCAGCGCACGTTCCTGGCGTTCATGTACCAGAAATATGGATGGAAAAGCTTTCCAATGCAAAAAAAATCAATGAAGAAGAGGAGAAAAAAGTCGGTTTTGAACTATCGTTAGATGCGTTTAAAACGATTCAGAAAATTCATCCTAAAATGCATATTATGAGTGCAAACAACTTTGAGTTAGTTGCTGATTTACTCAATTCTTAAGATTACATGTAAAAGAGCCAAACAAACATTTGGCTCTTCACACATCCTTTAAAAATCTCTTTTGAGCAGTGCTTCAACTTTTAAAATCGTTAGAATATTCTCTTCACGCATACCAATTCCATAGACCAAACCTTTTTCTGCATGAATTGTTTCAGGCGGTGGTCCAATACGACTACTTTTAATACGAATGGCTTCTGTCAAACGATCAATCACAAATCCTGCCGTATTATCTTTGCCTTTCATCACAATATAACGTGTATCTTCCGTTACTTTTGAAGGGTCCATCTTAAATTTGCGTCTAAGATCAATTAAGGGGATGACGCTCCCTCTTAAGTTAAACACACCAAGAATATAATCAGGAACACTTGGAACCCTTGTATATTCAATCGGTTTAATGATCTCTTGAATACTCAAAATGGGCACTGCATACTCTTCTTGTCCGATAATAAATCCTACAAGTTGGACAACATCATCCTCTTTTTTCTGAGGCTCTTCGACCTGTTTTTGTTGCTTTTGGATAATTTGATTGAGTTTATCGTTCATCGTCCGCCCCACTTATAGTTTTATATTTTTTCGTACAACACTCTCGAGGTATTCAGGAGAGTATGGTTTCGTGATATATTCGCTCATACCAGACTCAACACCGCGTAATCTGTCCGATTTTGAGGTACGAGACGTTACGGCAATCAATGGTAAATTCTTATATTTTGAATATTTACGAATTTCGCTGGCAAGCGTGTAACCATCCATTCTAGGCATCTCAATATCAATTAAAACGGCATCAATGCTGTATTCAGCAGATTTAAGCATATTAAGGGCTTCTTGTCCATTGCTTGCTTCAATCGCTGTAAGACCGATAGGCTCCATTGATTTTTTCATGATATTTCTATCCATCGCGCTATCATCCACAACCAGTACCACATAATCACTTGGAACTGTTTTTGTTTTCACAGTCGTCTCAGCGCTCGCTCTAATATCAACGGTAATGCCTTTAGCCAAATTCATGAGTGCTGCAACATCCACGATGAGTGTGACACGACCATCGCCTCTAATCGTTGCACCTGCAATGCCTTCGATACCTTGGAGATAATCACCCAGTGATTTAATAACAATCTCTTCTTGACCGACCAGCGTATCCACCACAACGCCCAGTTTTGATTCAGCAAGACCGATAACGACAACGTACGTATGTTCGCCGCCTTCATACACTTGCTTAACGCCAAAAATATCAGAAAGACGGACTAAAGAGAGTACTTCATCTCTTAATCGTAAAACATTTTTACCTTCAATCGTATAAATCTCATCCAGAGGAATACGTACAGTCTCTAAAACAGAGGCCAAAGGAATCGCATAATACTCTTCTTGCGCACCAACAAGTAACGCTTGAATAATCGCTAACGTTAGAGGGATTTTGAGTTTAATTACTGTACCCTGACCCAATTCACTATCGACATCGATAATACCGTTGAGTTTTTCAATATTGGTTTTAACAACATCCATTCCAACACCACGACCTGATACGTTCGTGACTACTTTTGCTGTGGATAAGGAAGGTCTAAAGATAAGTGCGAAAGCTTCTTTATCACTCATACCATCAGCTTCACGCTCACTAATCATACCTTTTTCAATTGCTTTAGAACGAAGCAAATCAGGATCAAGTCCCTTACCATCATCGGTAATTTCAATAACAATGTGATTGCCTTCGTTGTACGCTTTGAGTTGGATAAGTCCACCTTCAGGCTTACCTTTGGCACGTCTTGTTGCACCATCTTCGATACCATGGTCACATGAATTACGAATAATATGAACTAACGGGTCGCCAATCTCTTCGACAATCGATTTGTCAAGTTCAGTCTCTTCACCTGAAATTTCAAGTTCGATTTGTTTACCAAGTTCACGTGAAAGGTCACGTACCATTCTTGGGAATTTATTAAAGACTTTTGCAATTGGCAACATTCTGGTTTTCATAACCGCAATTTGTAAATCGGTTGTTACCAATGAGATAGACGATACGACTTGATTGAGCTCTTCAAGGAATTTTTCACCTTCATAGCGTTCTTCAACATCATCGTAAATTTTTAAAAGTCTATTTTTACCAAGAACCAACTCACCAATTAAATTCATTAAATGGTCAAGTCGTTTAACCTCAACACGAATGGTTTGTTCCATAGAGCTTGCTGCTTCTTTTTTTGCCGGAGCATTTGTGTTATCCGCTCCACTTCTTCTGGCAGCTGGCTTTTCAACAGGTGCTTCATCACTATCATCGCTCTCACTCAAGCCCTCAAAAGAAGGTGTTGCGACAGGAGAAGGTGTTGCTGCAATAGCTGGTTGAGCTTTACCTG
>DKFS01000002.1:0-8536 GCA_002452855.1 Sulfurospirillum sp. UBA6790
ATTCTTTTATCGACCAAGTGGAAGAAATTTTAATGAGCGATGAAGAGTATGATGATGCGTTTGAAGACGATGATGAATTTGACGATGAAGAAGACGATCCTATCTATAAGAGCGATTACAATTACGATGGGAACGAAGATGATATCTATTTTGAAGATGAAGATGGCGAAGAAGCGTATGAAGAAGATGAAGAGGACGAGTAAGCCTCTTCACACATCAATAGAAAATCCTTTATCAATATAAGGGTACTTCAAAACACACTGCATATGCCTTAGCGGCAACAAGGTTTTACAACTCGCGTGAATTAAATAACCATTTTTAGGTGCGATTTTATCAATATATTCGCGCGCACTTTCCCACGTAAGATGCTTAGTCGATACATAATTTGGCTCATAGCATGCATCAAGAAAAAGATATTCTAGAGGTTGCTGACACAAAAAATCAAGGGATTGCTCAGAGATTCCACCACAATCGGTAAGATATGCCACACAACTTTTATCGGTTTGAATTACATATCCTTGCGTTATCTTGGAGTGTTCCAGTGGAACAGCAGTGACCTGTATGCCTTCGATGTCGATTGTTTCAAAAGGCTTCATCGTATGATAAACAATGGAGTCTTTATGAACCAATAAATCACCAAAACCCTGTTCATCTTGCGGAATATAACACAAGATGCTTTGTGCTGATTTACGTAATCGTATTAAACCTAAACAGTGATCGGCATGAAAATGGGTTAAAAAGACAGCGCGAATTTGGGTCATATTAAATGCTTCACTTAAGAGGTCATACCCGGCATCAAATAAAATGACACTACCATCTTCTAGTGTTAAATAGGCACAGGTCGAACGGTTGTTCACACCTTTTTCTCGTGCTTCCTTACAGATAATACACTCGCATTGATGAAGAGGAATGCCTCCCGTATCCGATGTTCCTAAAAACTCAAATTTCACATATCAACCTTTTTGCAAATGTGAAATTATACAGAATCTACTGCTTTTTTTCTAAAAGCATTTTATTGAATAAAGAAAAAAGTTGTTTTGATGCATTTTCAGCCACTTTAAAATGATTGATAACGCCAGATATATCGTTCAAACAATTTCCCTCTTTAACGCATTTTATCGCTTGATTTATCTCATAGTGTACCGATTTATGTGGCTCTTCAATCGCCTTAAATGCTGCTGTTTTTCCAAAATTTTCAACTCCAACACCTGCATACCATTTACCCAAACGACAATTAAAATGGTCGCTCAGTTCTTTATGGTCTTGGTCAAACACGGAGCCATATCCTGAAAGTTTAAATATTACATGGTCTAACTTGGCAAGTACCGCAAAGATTGTAAACGTAATCTCTTGAGAGTCATTTTGAATCGTCATAGCATTTTCTTGTAACGCCTCAAAAGACTCTTTAAAACTCTGAATATGTACATTAGATTGCGTCGTGACATTTTCAATAGCTTCATTTTGCTGAAACATCGCGTTGGCATTTTGTTTAAGAACATTGATGTTCATTTCAACTTCAGACGTGGCTTTTTGTGTTCGTTCAGCCAATTTTCGTACTTCATCCGCCACAACAGCAAAACCACGTCCGTGTTCACCTGCACGAGCCGCTTCAATAGCCGCATTCAGTGCTAAAAGGTTGGTTTGGTCCGATATGTCTTTAATCAAATTAATCACTTGATTGATTTCATCAATACTTTGATGTAACCCTTCAGCAATATGACGTGCTTGACTTGAAGATTGTGTGATTTCACTGAGCGAAACAATGAGTTCATTAGAGATATGATTGAGTTCCTCAACGCTTTTTAACGTAATATCACCAAGGCTTGCTATCTCTTTAGATGCATCCAAGTTCTCTTCCACATTACGTTGAATCTCCCCAACTCCTCCTCGACAGCCACTTAACATTGTACCAATCAGTTCTGTTTTAAGGCGATTCTCATTCAATGTTTTTTCTGTTTGTTTTTCTGCTTTTTGAAAATCAGCTAATTGTTCATTCAGGTGTAAAATTTCTAATTTAAGCTGTTCATTTTCTGCATATAACTCTTTATTTTTTCGTTCATATACTGCTATTTTTTTTCCAAACATTTACCTTCCTAATAATCGTTATAGTGATGAAAAAGTATAGTATATTTCTGCAAGAAATATATATTTTTTTCGTCAAAAATTAATCTAAAATCTATTTTTTCACTCTAAATTCTTATTAATCTCATTATTGAAATTGTCCCAATTTTAGATTTAGATTTTCTGCAAGTTTAGAAAGATGATCAGCAGCAGATGCAATTTCTTCAACGCTTCTTGCATTTTCACTCGTAATAGAGTTGATATTTGTCACAAGATTCACAATTTTATCCGTATCTTGCGCTATTTTATTAGAATTATTTGCGCTCACCGTCACCGATTCTACGCTTTCATTCATCACACTTGTTGAACTGATAATCGTCTCTTCAACTGTCGTGGAAACCCCTGCTAAACGTCTAATATTTTGTGCATTTTTTGTCATTTTATCCGATGAATTGACAATGGATTGAACGATAATATTGATGGTTGCATTAATTTCATTTAAAGAAGATTGTGTACGCTCTGCTAGCTTTCGTACTTCATCCGCAACAACTGCAAACCCTCGTCCGTGTTCACCAGCACGTGCTGCTTCAATAGCTGCATTAAGTGCTAAAAGGTTGGTTTGGTCTGCAATATCAGATATTACGGTTAGAATTTGTTTAACTTGTTCAGCATCTTTACTCATTTGTTCTAACTGTTCGGCTAAAGCAGATTCTGCTTCACTTGCAAGTTCGACTTCATTTTTAAGCATCACAACTTCATTTTTGGCTGTTTCGAGTTTTCCACTGGCTAAAGTAATACTCTTTTTCATCTCAACAGAAAGCAATGCAGTTTCTTGAACAAAACGCTTGATTGATACAATTTCTTCAATTGTATTTTCAACAATTTTAGTACTGTCTTCTGCATTTCTACCTATTTGCATACTCGTGGTACTGAGTTCATGTGAAACAGAAGCGTTTTCATTGGATGAGTGTTTGACATCTTCAATGATGTGCTCTAAGGTTTCTACTAAACTATTGAAGCTATTGACGATTTCTTGTATTTCATTTTTTTTGCCATAATGAATACGAAATTTCAACTCTTTATTTTGAACAAATCCTGATATACCATCTCGAATAAGAAAAACACCTTTCATGATATTGTTACGAATCATAATGCCAAAGATAATGACCGTAATAGCAACGATGAATGACAAACCAATCATCATTGTTGTTGCACTCTTTTTTTCAATGACAGCTGATTTGGCATCTTTATCCGCTAATTGTTGGTTGTACTCCATATGTTCGTCAATTGTTTTGGTAATATTTTGTGCTAAAGAACGATTTGAAAGAAGCAATGTTTTCACTTCAGCATTTTGATTGTTCATTGAAAGCTGTAAAAGCTTTTCCACAAACGCACTGTACTGCATAAAATACTCTTTTTCTTTTGTGTATAATTCTTCGTCTTTTGCATCAGAAAGAAATGCCTTATAACTCTCTAAATCTTTTGTAAACTCTGCCTTATACGTAAAATATCTCTCTTCTATTGCTTTCATTTCTTTTGTATCCGAAGAACCCATATGCTCCCAGATTGTAAGCCGAATACGGTATAACCCTTTTTGCAATTTTCCCATCAATAAAACACTGGGTAACGAATTTACATTACATGTATTTGTCTCTTCATAAACACGCTCCATTTTTTGAATACCTATTGTAAAAACTGCCCCTATTCCCACAATGGCAATGAATAGCATTGTCATCAACTGTTTTGATATACTCATGTTTTACACTCCTTAGAAAATCAAGACTCTATTTATTTGAATAGAAAAGATGCTGTTCTAAATTTTCCCATTTATCTATCAATAAATCTTTCAACGCAAAATGTTTTAGGCTTACCTCTATCCCATCAAATCCTACACTGATTTTATATTTAATCTCTTCTTCATTGATTGTTACATGTAAAGGATTGAGAGCAACAAAATCATCACCAAAAATACGAAAGACAAAAGAGGTATAAAATAAGACTTTTAAACGCAGAACAACTTCTTTTAAAAGCGCATTACCACATTCCCAGCCAAAACAACGGTTGTAATGATGCATATGATGCAGCTGAATCACATAACAACATTTAAACCGTTCATTTTCATTGTTGTGATGTAAGAAATAATTTAAATATTCTCCTGTGTAAGCTGATGTAATGGTATCTTTATAAAAATGGGCAAATCGCTCTTCTTGTATGCTATCTTCAGGCCATCTGTAAATTAATGAAATTTCATTAAACTGATGTAACACCGTCACTGCAATGTTAATGATATCTGGGTCGAACTGCGTTCCGCTGTGCTTTTTAAGTTCTTTGATTGCACTTTCTATTGTTTTGCGCGGCTTGTAAATACGATTGGTTGTCATCGCATCAAACGCATCTGCTACTGATAAAATTCGAGACAGAAAAGGAATCGATTCACCGCTTAAACCATCCGGATAACCACCACCATCGTATCGTTCATGATGATGTCTCACAAGAGGCATATACGGTTTAAAAGCTGTAATAAAACTCAACATCTTTTCACCATCTGCTGAATGATTTTTTATAATTGAGTATTCATGACGATTAAATTTTCGAGGTTTTAATAAAATGGATTCAGGAGTGAGAATCTTGCCTATATCATGCAAAAGCCCCGCTTGATACAAAATATTTTGCTCTTCAACAGAACAACATAATGCTTCAGCGATTTTACAACTGTACATGGCTACACGTTTAGAATGACCTGCTGTATAGGCATCCTTTTCCTCAATAACTGTTGTAAACATTTCAACAATTTCTTGTTCTACCATAGAAAAAGTATGCACAGTGTACTCTTTGATTGAAGTTTTTATGAAGATAAACCATATTTAATGAAATATATAGTATCTCATATGATAAATAAAAAATCTATTATAGTAGAGTACATTATATAGAATTAAGTATTCATAAAATTATAGGCAAATTGATTGTATTTTTACTCTATGATAATAGATTGTAATGAAATGCATAGAATACTAGACTTTCCTTACGTACAAATCTAGCATAATAGAGTCCAGATATGTTGAAACAACAAAAAAAGAATAATAATAATATAAATATACCCGTACTCGAATTCAATGAAAAAGATATAAAACTTTTTTATCAAAAAGTTGGGCAAAAAGTACAACAAATACGCAAGCAAAAAGGCCTGAGTCAATTAGAGCTTTCATATCTTATAGGATTTAAATCAACATCGTTAATAGCGGGTGCTGAAGCTGGATATGGAAACATTAAGTTTTCACTGGAACATCTTTATAAAATTGCTATGGCTCTACAAGTGGAAATTAAAGAGTTCTTTGACATCAGTCATTAAATCAATTTGAACGCAACCAAACTCACAGCCATAACAAACATACCTAGAACAATGCCTAAAATCGTGGTATGTGCATTGCCATAAACCCTAGCAGAAGGTAGAAGCTCATCGAAAGAGATATACACCATAATACCCGCAACAATACCAAACGTAATACCAAGTGTGAACTGTCCCATTAATGGCAGTAAAATAAAAAAACCGATAATTGCGCCAATAGGTTCGGCAAGACCCGATATAAAGGCATACCAAAAAGCACTTTTTCGGTTTCCCGTTGCATGGTATATCGGTAAAGAAACCGCCATACCTTCGGGAATATTATGAATCGCAATTGCAAGAGCGATACTCATGCCAATATGTACATTTTCGAGCGAAGCGATAAAGGTTGCGAAGCCTTCAGGAAAATTGTGAATGCCAATGGCTAAGGCTGTAAAAATACCCGTTCGTTTCAAAGCCGCATCATGCATATGACGTGAAGAAGTGCTAGAACTTTTTAATACGCTGAGTTCTTGGTTACTTTTTGGTTCATGAGGATTGACATCTTCTGGAATGAGACGGTCTATCAGCGCACTGATACCAATACCTGTGAAAAAAGAGAGCAATGTTAAGGATTCACCAAGAATAGCGTTATGATAGATAGTGCTAAAAGCTATTTTAGACTTTTGAAGAATTTCAACAAAGGAGACATAAACCATCACACCTGCTGAAAACCCAAGTCCGATAGATAAAAACGTATGGCTTTTTGCTTTAGAAAAAAAAGCTAGTAAAGCACCGATACCGGTGCTTAAACCAGCTAAAAGCGTGAGGAGAAATGCAGGTAAAAATTGCTCGAAGGTGACATGCAGCATACCCGCTCCTTTATTGAATTATAGAAGTGACTTCTTGATTTCTTGTAAAAATTCACTAATGTCATCATGAAGCGATTGCAAATCCTCTTCATGCTCAACTTCATCCGCTAAAATTTGGGATACCATATCATACGTGACGATATCTTTATCTCGTGTCATATCAACGATATGTGAATACGTTGCAATCGCACATTGTTCCCCTTTGATAGCATCGTTTAAAATCGCTACAACATCAAAATCTTTTGGAGCATCATAGCCACAATGCGATTGTTTTAGCCATTCATCAGGATGTAATAGTGGAACTCCGCCTAATTGAATGATACGATCAGCAACCATTGTTGCGTGGCGCAATTCATCCGCGGCGTGTTGCGTAAGCTCCGTAATAGCGGCATCTTTCATAAGCCCTTTAATGACTTTAGCCTCAATAAAGTATTGATAATACGCCAACCATTCATCCGCATAAGCGCGATTGAGTTTATTAACAACCTCTTGAACTTCTATTCCTTTGATAATGGACTTACCAACTCTTGCCATGATTGACTCCTTCATTTAAGATAGAGTCATCTTACAGTAGTAAAACTAAAAAATATATTAAATAGTAATTTTTATTATTTAAGTTCTTTCATTGATAAAGTTTTGAACAATATATCACTTCTCATATGGCTAATCACATCGATAAGCTCTTGATGAAAACTCCCCATGCCCTGCTTTTTATCAGCCAATTCTCCAGCAATCGCCATCGTTGAAATACCTGCTATGGCACTAGGCAGAGCATTGCGTGATGCACCTATAAAACTTCCAATCAATGACGTACTCATGCAGCCTGTTCCTGTCACGCTGGTTAAGGCGCTAACACCATTGTTTAATTCAAAACAGCGTTTTCCATCACTAACAATATCAGTTTTTCCCGTAATGGCAATCACACACGTCATCTTTTTTGCTAATTCAATGGCGATTTTACTGCCGTCATTTTCGGCTTCAAAAGAATCCACCCCTGAACTCTTAGCTTCTAGTCCGGCAATTGTTTTTATTTCTGCCATATTGCCTCTGATAACACTAAACGAGATAGCTTCCATCAGTTGCTCAACGCTTTTTCGTCGAAATGTCGTCGCGCCAACACCGACAGGATCAAGTACAACAGGAATGCCCTTCTCATTGGCTTTTACACCCGCCTTTAACATAGATGCAATGGTTCGTTCATTCGCCGTTCCAATATTCAACACCAACGCATCGCAAATGCCAACCATCTCTTCAACTTCTGTTATTTCATCTGCCATTATGGGCGATGCACCAATAGCTAAAACAACATTGGCACAATCATTAACCGTTACATAATTAGTAATATGGTGAATTAACGCTCGTTTAGAAGTTAAAGCTTCAAAAACTTTTTTTAGTTCTTCAACCATTTCCATGAAGCAACTCCTTTTTTCGTAATAATAAATAAAATACTGGTACACAGCATTGTTGGAAGCGTTGAGCCGAGCGCTAAATCAAGGGTAATAAACTCATAATAAAGCCCTACGCCCACTCCCCAAATGATGAATGAGCCGATATGCAAAGCCAAAGAAGGCTCAATCTGTATTTTTTTAAAGAGAAAATAATCACTCAAAACAATGGCATACAAAGGCCCAAACACAGACCCGATGGCATATAAAAAGTCCTCATACGCTTCAATCGGTGTCAAGAGTGCCACGATAAGTCCAATGAGTGCCATCACAAACGCTATCTTTCGCTCATTCATTGCAGGGAAAATATTGGTCAATGTCACTCCCGCGGAGTACGCATCCAAAAATGTTGTCGTAATGGTGGAGAGTAGAACAATGGCTAATGCAAAAAAACCTAGATGAAGCGTCATCATCATGCTACCAACACTCGCATCTTTGGCATAGAGTGCAATCGCCAGACCGATAGCATACATTAATGAACTACCGATAAAATAGCCCATAAAGCTACCGACTAAACCACCTTTTTGATGTTTGGCAAAACGCGTATAATCAGCAATGAGCGGTAACCATGAAAGCGGCATAATGATACTAAGTTCCAAAGCAGCACCAAAACTCATGGCTTCTGTGGGTTTTACATGTAAAAAAGTGCCCTCTTGAAAAACGACACTGCATAACACTAAAGTTAAGGCAAACAGCAAGATAACGGCAATGACATTGAGCTTTTGAAACCCTTGTTTACCAAGCCAAATCCACAGAGCGATAAACAAACCAATTGCGATTGCCCATAGGTGGATATTATCTACCCCAAACAAATCGATACTGAGTTCATTCGCAGC
>DKFS01000002.1:8715-10978 GCA_002452855.1 Sulfurospirillum sp. UBA6790
CCTGTAAAAATTTCTGCTAAAGAGATCGCAGCACCAAACCACAGAGCAAATAACCCAAAACTACTCAGGTGTGTTTTTTCTTCTAACATGATAAACCTGCTTTAGTATAAAGTTCGTAAAAATGATGTACAGGACCAACACCTTTTCCGAGCACAAAACCATGTTCAATAGCCAACGTTATATAGGCTTTAGCCGCTTCTACTGCCTCTTTAATGGGCATGCCTTTGGCAAGATTGGCGGCAATGGTCGAAGAGAGTGTGCACCCTGTTCCATGGGTATTGATTGTATCAAATCGTTTCGAATGAAAGAAATGAAAGGAGGAACCATCAAATAAAACATCGGTTGCATCATCAGCCAAATGCCCTCCTTTAACGAGGACACATTGACAGCCTAATTGGTGCAAATCACGAGCCGCTTTTTGCATCAGCTCTATCGTATCAATTTTATAGCCCACGATGACTTCTGCTTCGGGAAGATTGGGAGTGATAAGTGTTGCCATCGGTAAAAGCAGTTCAATTAAACTCTTTTGTGCCTCAGGTTGCAAAAGCGCATAGCCACTTTTAGAAATCATCACAGGGTCAATGACCAAAGGAGGCAATGAATATTTTTTAAGTGTTTGAGCAATGATGGCTATCGTTTCTGGGCGAGAAACCATTCCAATTTTGATGGCATCAACACGAATATCATCAAAAATTGCTTCAATTTGATGCGCAATCACAGAAGGTGTAACATCTTGCACATCAAAGACACCTTGTGTATTTTGAGCCGTAATAGCAGTAATGACACTCATTCCGTACGTGCCATTGGCACTAAATGCTTTCAGGTCTGCTTGGATACCTGCGCCCCCGCAACTATCGGACCCTGCAATGGTTAAACAATGTTTCATGGAACTTCCTCAAGGATTTACATGTAAAAATAAAAGGAAGTGTTGGAAGGAAAGAAGAGATGTGTTTTTGAAGACAGATTGGCTTTCCTACGCTGGCACTACCCAGATCAGGTCAAGGATCAAAGAATCACTATTCTTTATCTCAGCTGGTTTACCAGCGCTCCTAGCACTAATTTTCAAATCATTTTACACAGATTTGAAACTTTTTTCAAGATTGGTGAAATTCGATTCGATTGCGCCCATTATTTTTAGCAACATACAGCGCTTTATCTGCATACTCAATCATCTCATACAGTGAAGTATATCTGCAAAAACTGCATATTCCAATGCTCAAAGTGATAGGGATGGCATACGTTTGACATTTTGCAAGTTGCTCTTGAATGCGCAGAGCTATATGAGAAACATCTCTTTGCATAATGCCAGGGAAAAAGACAATAAACTCATCACCGCCATACCGTGCAAAGATATCACTTTCTCTTAATTGCCCGCGGACAAACTGGACAACATGCTGAAGGACATCATCACCCAAAATATGCCCATGCGAATCATTGATTTCTTTAAAGAAATCTATATCAATCATCATAATAGCAGAATACTTTTGATCGCAATCCATTCCTTGAAAACATGCTTGCACAATTTCTAAAAAATGTCTTCGATTGTAAATTTGGGTGAGGTCATCGTATTGGCTAAGCAATTTTAATTGCTTATTGTGTAACTTAAGGTTACCTATAATGTTTTTATAGTAAAAATATATCACTACAGTTGTTACCGTCAATAGCAAAATGATAACGAGCCATAGCACTTCTCTATCAATCATACACTTTAGCCAAAAATTTTATTTTTAATATTCACTATAGGGAATTTATAATTCATTCTAACCAGTATAAACTTAAATCATACTTCACTATAGGGAATACAATGCTAACATATAAAGAGTTTTCAGAGATAGAAATTCAAACTTTCTATCGACATATAGCGTATAATGTACAACGTATTCGTAAAATAAAAAAAGTAACACAATTAGATTTGGCACTTACTATTGGGCACAAATCTGTGAGTACCATAGCAAAGATTGAAGCGGGATTGGAAAACAAGCATTACAATATTGAACATCTCTACAAAATTGCAATAGCATTAGATGTAGATATCTGTGATTTTTTCAGACAGCCACACCTAAGCGATTAAAGTAACTCTTGGGTGTTATACTCTTTCAATAAAAGAGGTTTACCAAAATAATACCCTTGAGAATAATGAACCCCTAACGTTGTAAGAATATTAAAAATCACTTCATTTTCTACAAATTTTGCAATGGTCTTAATTTGAGGCTCATTGGCGAAGCTGACAATGGTTTTTACAATAGAGATAGAGTAGTCATCA
>DKFS01000090.1 GCA_002452855.1 Sulfurospirillum sp. UBA6790
CATTAAAACCTAAACCTTATGAATTAGGAGATATTATTCACTCTATTTTAGAGGATTATTACACTCTTGATGAAATTTCAAAATGACTGAGTATATAAGGTCCCGTGCCAATGGGAGCTTGGTTAAACTTACTGGTCATCAAATCGGTCTCATTTTTTAAAAGATGCTCTGGCAAAATTTCCATCATCCACACTTCGAGCGCTTTAAAATACGGGTATTTGTATTTCACTTCCACCGTAAAATCATCCAACATTTTTACATGTAAAATATGCGTAAAGCTTGAAGAGTACGGTGTAAAAATCTGAGGAGATAAAATGGTATTGTAGGTAAAAAGCACATCTTTAGCACTAAAAGGGACACCATCGCTCCATGTCACGTCATGCCTCAATTCAAAAATGAGCGTGGTATCATCCACAAAGCGGTAGCTTTGCGCCAATTCTGGAATCACTTTGGCATTTTTATCATACGTGACCAATGAATTAAACATCCATTTGGCGACATCAGCGCTGGTTTTATCGGTGGAGAGGATAGGATTGAGCCGACTTGGATTGGCAGAAATCGCCAAGTGCAAGGTGCTTGCTATACTATTACATGTAAAAAGGAATAAGATTAAAAAGAGTGTTTTCATGCGAAAGATTATAACATATTCACTGCGAAGGAAGACTAAGGCATCAAATGGTTTTTCTGAAAAATTGGGCATAAAAAAAGCTTCCAGACCGGGCAATCTGGAAGCTGATTTTTAAAATGGTTAAGTTCTACACAAAAAGGAGGTAATTGTCTTGGTAGTGAAAGTATAAACAAATAGTTTAAACGCTCTATTAATCTTTCGTAAACAAAAAGTTAATAAGACTTTTTTTATCTCTTTTATAGCATTTTACCTCTTGAAGTGTTAAGATAAGCACAAAATTTTACAAAATACGATAAACAAAAGGAAAAAAATGAACCTTAGTATCGCAACACTCGACGATATAGACGGCGTATTGGCACTGCATGCAAAATACCAAATAGATTCCATCTCTCCTGAAGATAAAAAAGACGGCTTTGTCACAACCTCCTTTACCAAAGCGCACCTTACACAACTCATTCAAGAAGAACAAAGCTTGTTTATTGCACAAAATGAGGGAAATGTTGTCGCATATATTATGTGTGGGTCTTGGAAATTTTGCTCTCTTTGGCCTATTTTCACCAAAATGATTGAAGACCTTCCCAATCTAAATTACCTTGGACAAACCATCACCACAGAAAATTCTTACCAATACGGACCGGTGTGCATTGATAAAAGCGTAAGAGGAAGCGGTGTTTTAGAAGCACTCTTTGAATTTGCGCGAGAAGAGATGCATAAACGCTATCCTATCTTGGTTACATTCATCAACAAAGTGAACCAACGCTCTTTCAATGCACACTCAAGACTTGGACTTAAAGTCATTCAAGAGTTCTCGTTTAATAACAATCACTACTATGAATTGGTCTATGACACCTCTAAATCATTAAGCACCAAATCGTTTTAATAGGCAAATGCACTCCGCATTTGCCTATTAGGCTTAGCGTTTATAATAAGAGACCATAGTCGCTTTTGCAATCGCATTGGCATTGAGCATAAATCCTACTTGTGCTGCTGGAGTGTTTTGCGGTAAATCCAGTTTTTCTACACTCAAAGCATAAACGCTAAATATATAACGGTGTGCTTTATCGCCCTTAGGAGGACATGCGCCACCAAATCCAGCGCTACCATAATCCGTCACACTTTGCACAATAGGCAAAGTACCTGTTGGGCTACTGCTTCCAAATCCACTGGGCAAAGCTTGCGTGGTGGCAGGAATATTAAAAACAACCCAGTGCCACCAACCACTTCCCGTGGGTGCATCAGGATCATAAACCGTTACAGCAAAACTTTTTGTCCCAGCAGGTGCATTCATCCAGTGCAATTCAGGTGAAATGTTTTTGCCATCGCATCCAAAGACAGAAGCCTCTTGCGTTTTCGTAAGTTGTCCTGCAAGATCATTACTTAAAAGCGTAAATTCCCCCGCAAAAAGAGCACTAAGCCCAACCGATACAAGAAGGCTCCCGACATAACCTAATTTCATTGACTCTCCTTTTACTGCTAAAATTTAAATCTATTTTACATGTAAACGGTTTTTTAGTGTTAGTCTGTAAGGTTTGATTTTTTATCTATAAAGTTTTTAGGTGTCTGCATATACTGCGCTTTAAAAAGACGTGTAAAGTGTGATTGACTTTTAAACCCTGCCCTAAAAGAGGCTTCTCCAATACTGAGTCCGCCTTTTTCAATTAAAAAACGTGTACGTTCCACGCGCTTTTTGAGTATCCATTGCATGGGCGAGGTTTGAAATACAGACTTAAACTCTGTTTTAAACGCACTCAAGCTTCTGCCACTACGTTTTGCAAATTCAGCGATACTCCACGGCTGGGTAAAAGACTCTTCCATGAACTCTTTGAGCACAATGCCTCTAGGAAGCAGCATTTGAAAATAAGAAGCCAACGTGGAGCCTTCATCGGAGCCTAAAAGCAACAACAACAGTTCTTGCAATTTTAAAACCAAAAGCTTCTCAACAAAAGGCGGTTTGTGTTCAAGAAAAGGTAAAAGCGAAAGTGCCGTACTTTTTATCGAAGAAGTAAGCTCAATTTTGCAACAAGAAGAAGGTGTAGACCTTTTTACATGTAAAGGCATTTTCTCCAAAATAGGCGACAACCAACGTGAGATAACTTTTTCATCAAAAAAAATAAGCAAACATGCGTAATGTCCACCTTCGCACACTTCACTCATCACATATTCACCGCGTGATAAAAAGAAAGCTTCACCCGCATGCACTTCAATATCGCCGTTATGTGTATGCAGTGTTTTAGTTCCTTCTAAAATAATATTCAGAAGATTTTGCTCCATATACGCTTCCGCTTTATAATGATCACGGACAGAGAAATAGCGCGCTACTACGACACCTTGCACTT
>DKFS01000099.1 GCA_002452855.1 Sulfurospirillum sp. UBA6790
GTTTGAAGGCTTTTGGCAATGGAAGGGAAAGCAGGTAGATACATATCAATTGCTAAAGGTGTTATCGCTGCTAAAGAGGCAAGGGCTAAGATAAGCTGGCGCTCACTGAGTGGTTTTGACATTCAAAAAGTTCTTTCATTGGAATAGTGTTTCCATTCATTATAGGATAAAAATTTAAATTGTATGTTAATGAAGGCAATGAATACCCCATTAGAAACACGGGTAGCTTAAATTATCTTTATGTATATATATTAATATAACTTTAAGTTAATGCGACCTAAAATGACTTTATCTTTAATATGTTATCACCGATTAAAGATAAAGCCTTTACCCATGAATTGAAGCTATTATGTGAAATATGTTAAAAATTTATTTTGGGAGGTTTTACAATGTCGAAGCAAGCAATCAAAATGCTTATTCCTATTCTTGTTTTGTTAGTGGTCTGGTTTATTCCTGTACCGCAAGGGCTAAGTGTTGGGGCGTGGCATTTTATGGCTATCTTTTTGGCCGTCATTGTCGGGTTGATTTTAGAACCGGTTCCTGCTGCTCTTGTAGGATTAGTCGGTGTCTCTTTAGCTGCCCTCTTGGGTCTTGTGGGCAAAACTTCGGGTGCCAACATCAAATGGGCACTTTCAGGCTTTTCCAATGGTACCATTTGGCTCATTTTTGCCGCATTTATGTTTGCCATGGGGTATCAAAAAACGGGTCTTGGAAAGCGCATTTCCTTGGTGATGATTAAATATATGGGTAAAAGCTCCTTGGGTCTTGGCTACGCGGTTGCATTTGCAGATTTAGTGTTGGCGCCTTTTATGCCATCTAATACCGCACGAAGTGGCGGTACGATTTATCCCATTGCCATTAACATTCCAATTATTTTTAATTCAACCCCTGAAAACGAGCCTCGAAAAATGGGTGCGTATATTACGTGGGTTGCTATGGCAGCTACGTGCGTAACCAGCTCCATGTTTTTAACCGCACTTGCTCCAAATCTTTTGGCGTTGGACTTAATCGCAAAAGGTGCGAATATCTCTATTGAATGGGGTGCTTGGGCGCGCATTATGGTTCCACTATTATTACCGCTTTTTTTAGTGACACCTTTGATGGTTTATCTTATCTATCCTCCAACCCAAAAAAAATCTCCTGAAGCTCCAGCATGGGCAGCACAAGAGCTCGTTAAAATGGGACCAATTACTGTTAAAGAGATTTTAATGGGAACCTTTGCATTTTTAGCACTCGTTATGTGGATTTTTGGAAAAGAACTCAATATCAACGGAACAACGGCCGCTATTGTCGTTGTTGTGCTAATGGTATTGGCCAATATTGTCTCTTGGGACGATGTGATTAGTAACAAAGCTGCTTGGAACATTTTAGTATGGTTCTCAACCCTTGTTGCACTAGCCAGTGGGCTTAAAGACGTTGGTATTTTGACCTGGATTGGTAAAGGTACAGAAGTGTATCTTTCAGGGCTTTCTCCAACCATGTTGATGCTCTCAATGATTGTCTTTTTCTTCTTGCTTCACTATTTCTTTGCAAGCTTAACGGCGCATACAACAGCATTGTTACCAATCTTTATCGTCATTGCCGTGAAGTTAATTGCCCCTGAACAACTACCAACATTTATGATTTTATTGGCGAGTGCTATCGGTTTGATGGGTATTATTACCCCTTATGGTACAGGACCTTCTCCACTTTGGTATGGTGCTGGCTATATTTCACAAGGCAGATGGTGGGCGTTAGGTGCCATTTTTGGAGCCGTTTATATTGCTATGCTTCTTCTTGGCGTCCTCATTTTTGTTTAAAAATCAGTTTTTCCATCCTTACATGTAAAATTACATGTAAGGATTTTTTCGTACTTAAGGGCTTTTATAGAGAGTTATCGTGTTTGTAATTTAAATGTGATAAAATATCACACATCACAAAAAAGGAGATAGAATGTCTGCTCTTGAACGTGAAAAAGAGATGGTAGATATTTTGGGTAAGTTTATAGACGTTGTTTCCAAGGAGTTGCCAGATGATATTATGGCAAAGCTGGCGGAACTAAGAACCAAAGAGAACTCTCCTCTTGCAAAAACAATTTACGATGTTATGTTTGAAAATATGGATAAAGCTAAAAAACTCAATCGCCCTACGTGCCAAGATACAGGGGTTATTCAGTTCTTTATTCGCTCAGGTGCAAAGTTCCCCTATTTAGGAAAATTGCGTTCTATTCTAAGAGAAGCAACCATTCAAGCAACCAAAAGTGCGCCTTTGCGTCTTAATGCGGTTGAAGTATTTGATGAAGTCAATACCGGCACGAATGTAGGGACGAATGTTCCTTTTATTGAGTGGGAAATTGTGGACGATAGCAGTAATGTAGAAATTGAAGTCTATCAAGCGGGTGGTGGTTGTTCTCTTCCAGGGCGAAGTATCGTTTTGCCACCTTTGGCAGGGTATGAAGGGGCAATGAAATTTGTCTTTGATACGATTGTAGATTGGGGCATTAACGCCTGCCCTCCTCTTGTAGTGGGCGTTGGAATTGGTACCTGCTCTAATTCAGCTGCACTGCTTTCTAAAAAAGCGATGCTACGTCCTGTCGGAACGTCTCATCCGCATCCAAAAGCGGCTGCGATGGAGAAAAAAATTGAAGAAGGACTTAATGCCATTGGCTTAGGACCTCAAGGCATCTCTGGAAAAAATACCGTGATGGCAGTGCATGTCGAAGGTATGGCGCATCACCCTTCTGTTTTGGGTGTGGGGGTAACGGTTGGATGTTGGGCAAATCGCCACGGCATTATTCGTTTCGATGAAAATATGCACTATGAAATCCTCTCTCACAAAGGAGTTAGACTATGAAAAAGGTTTTAACAACACCGATTCAAGACGAAGATATCCAATCACTTAACGTGGGAGATATTGTCTATTTAACTGGAACGTTGGTTACGTGCAGAGATGAAGGGCATCGAAGAGTTGTCGCAGAAGGCATTATGCCTAAGCTTCCTATGGATAGAATTGCTATATTTCATGCAGGACCGATTGTTAAAGATGTCGAAGGTGGTTGGGAGATGGTTTCAATTGGACCAACAACCAGTATGCGCATGGAACGTTATGAAAAAGAATTTTTAGCACAAACGGGTGTAAAACTTGTCATTGGTAAAGGGGGCATGGGTGCTAAAACCGCCGAAGGCTGTAAAGAAAGCATTGCCGTTCATGCTGTTTTTCCCGGAGGCTGTGGTGTAGTGGCCGCAGAACAAGTGGAAAAAATAGAAGCCAAAGAGTGGCCGGAATTTGGTATGCCTGAAGCATTCTGGATTATGAAAGTCAAAGAGTTCGGACCACTTATCATTTCTATTGATACCAAAGGCAATAACCTTTTTGAAGCCAATAAAGTGGAATTTCATCACCGAAAAGAGATTGCTTTAAAAGAGACAGCCCAAGAAATTGTCTCGATGATTGCTAAGAGTTAGCGTGTTGTAAAAGGCGCTTTGTATGCGCCTTTTTGTTATTTAAAATTTGAAAGTGTACTGTTCATACTGTAGATGATATGTTGGCGCATTGTTTCACATGCCCCTTCATAATCTTTGTGGGTGAGTTGCTCTACAATTTTGTTGTGATCTGCTAAAGAGATGCCTGCATACTCTTGCGCTGTTACTAAGCGGTTCATGGAAAGACCATTCCACAGCAATGAAAGAAATGATTTGAGTTTTTCGCTATCGGCGGCTTCCCAAATGGTCATATGAAAGGCTTGATTGGCAAGATTGTAGGCTTCCGTATCGCCTGCATCTTTAGCACGTTGTCCTTGTTTATTGACACTTTGGATGACTTTGAGTGTTTCGTCAGTCATGCGTTCACATGCTCTACGAAGGGCTTCCGTTTCAAGCAAGATGCGCATTTCATAGTGATCTTTAATGGCTTCGACAGAGATGCCTTTTACGATGGCACAACGGTTTTGACGAAGCTCCAACAATCCTTCATTAGCGAGGATTTGAAAAGCCTCTCTTACGGGTGTTCGTGACATGCCGACTTGCTCGCCCACGCTATCAAGGGTGATGGACTGACCGGGTGTGATACCGCCAGAAAGAATAGAAGAGCGAAGGATGGAAGCCACTTGTTCACGAGCAGGTAGCATTTGAACTTTTTTAAGATTGATCATGGAGTCTCTTTACGTATATCTTTTATTTAAGTATAGCATTCAAAGCCTATCTTTTCAAGAAGAAAGGGATTATATTTACATAAGAGATACAAATTTTTACATGTAAAAAATAAGTGAAAGGAAAAAGATGCATGCTATCGAAAAATTATTAGCCAAAAAAGCTGGCAAACCACGCGCGACAACAGGTGAGATTATTAACTGCGATGTCGATATGGCAGGCATTAATGATCTCTACTTACAAACCATTCGTTCTTTTTTTGAGATGGGAGCTACCAAGGTGCATGACCCAAGCCGCGTGATTATGTTTTTGGACCATTATGCCCCTGCTTCGACGATTACGCAAGCTCAAAATCAGAAACAATTTCGTGAATTTTGTTGGGATCAAGGGATTGATTTATTGATGGATATTGACCAAGGCGTTTGCCATCAAGTCTTAGCCGATAAGGGATTGGCTTACCCTGGAGAAATTGTGGTTATCACCGATTCACATACGACCACACATGGCGCTTTTGGTGCTTTTGGAACGGGCGTAGGCGCCACGGACTTAGCCATTATTTTAGCCACTGGCAAGCTGTGGTTTAGGGTTCCTGAAATTATCAAAATCAATTTTGAAGGCAAACCGCCGCATGGGGTGTACGCAAAAGATATGATTTTGCATGCTATTGGGGAGTTGGGTGCAGATTTTGCAGTCTATAAAGCCGTTGAGTTTAGCGGCTCAAGCTTACAGTACCTTAGTATCTCAGAACGTATGGCCTTGTGCAATATGAGCACAGAAATGGGAGCCAAAACGAGCTATATTCAACCTGATGCCATTACGATGGCTTTTTTGGATGCAAAAGTGACACGTTCGTATGAGATTTACGAGACCGATGCCGATTTTGCGTATGCCTCTGAAACGACGTTTGATGTGCGTAACCTCAAACCCCAACTCTCAGCCCCTTTTAGTGTCGATAATGTCTATGACATCAGCCAATTCATTGGTCGTCATATCGACCAAGCGTATCTGGGTTCGTGCACAGGAGGACGGTGCGAGGATATTGGTATAGCTGCTGGCATTTTAAAAGGCAAACATGTCGCGCCTCGTACGCGTTTTGTTATCGTCCCTGCCTCCAAAGGAGTCTTTTTAGAAGCGATGGAGAAAGGCTATGTCCAAACACTTGTAGAAGCGGGAGCGACGTTTGTAACGCCTGGATGTGCGGCATGCCTTGGAACACATGAGGGAATGCTCGCGTCTGAAGAGACGTGCATTACCACAACCAATCGTAACTTTCCTGGACGTATGGGGCATACTAAAGCAGAGATTTTTCTAGGTTCTCCTGCCGCGGTTGCCGCTGCGGCTTTAATAGGAGAAATCGTCGATCCTACCCCTTACATCGCAAAGGAGAACGCATGAAACAGCATCTTGAAGGCAAGGCTTTTGTCTTTGGCAATAATATCGATACCGACCAGATTTATCCCGGTCGCTTTGTTGAATTCACAGATGTTGAGGACGTAGCAAAATATGCGATGCATGGAGCCGACCCCGATTTTATTCATAAAGTAAGACCCGGTGATATGATGATTGGAGGAACCAATTTTGGATGCGGCAGTAGTCGAGAACATGCGGCGATTACCCTCAAAGCGGTTGGCATTGGTGCGATTATCGCCGAATCGTTTGCCCGCATTTTTTATCGCAATGCCATTAACTTGGGACTTCCTTTACTCATTTGCCCTTCTATCTCACAGTTGGTTCAAACAGGCGATACGCTTTATGTTGATATGCACAGTGGCGAAATTCGCAATCAAAGAGGCGTCATAGCCATCGCTCAACCACTCTCCGAGTATGTTTTAACCATCCTTGAAAGTGGCGGTATTAAATCTCTCATCAAAGCAGAGCTCCAAGCCAAGCACGTATAATACGTAAAAGTGGTCT
Source organism: Sulfurospirillum sp. UBA6790 (assembly GCA_002452855.1). Next base: position 6,042 of record DKFS01000099.1, read on the forward strand.
TTTGACCACTTTTACATGTAAAAACCGACACACCTTCTTAAGCTTTAAGTTGAGGCGTTATACAATTAAATACATCGGTTGTGCAAAGGAGCGTTAAAATGCGTTATACCGTACTTGGCATCGTGTTTTTTATCCTGTTTTTAAGCGGTTGCACCAGTAAAGAAGATGAAAAACAGACACAAAACAGTGTCGGAACAGTTGAAGTCAGTTACCAAAATGCTATTAAAGAGCTGATTTTAAAAGGTAAAAATCCTGCCAAATCGTATCAAGAAGTCTCTTGGAAAAAATTGCAAAGCAGCGATAAAATTTCTGAACGACTTAAAAAAAGAGCTGTTTTTATCGCACATAGTTTTAAAGAAAAAAATATTTACGGTGGAACGATTAGCCGTGAAAATATCTACTTTATAGGCGATGGCAAACCGAGTCTTATTATTGACTTTGACGTCAAAACAGCCTTTGAAGAGTTTCTTGGTAATAAAGCGATACAAGCTATTTTTGCCCCTTCGATTTGGAACCTAGAATCTTTACATGTAAAGTACCAGCAAAGTGCCAACGATGCGCTTGCCAAAGAGGAAGTGAAAGATTTTATCTACTCAATCAAGCACTTTGCTAAAGAGGATCAAGACTATTTAGATCATGCTATTTCAACAGCTAATACACCGATGTCGATAGCCAAAAATGTCGCTCTGTTTATGAGTATGCGGCTGTTTCCAGAGTTGGTGGAAGAGTTGTTATTTGATGAAATTACCTATAAGGGTAAATATAAATAAGGAGTTGTTGATGAAACACTGGATGAAACGTATGCTTTTAGCTATTTTTCTTCTAGGAAATGCTCTACATGCCGATGCCTTGATGGATGGACTGGGTGCATATGAAAAAGGCAATTACATTGCCGCGAGCCTTTTTTTTGAAGAAGCATGCACGAATGATAGCATGGAAGCATGCTATAACCTCGCCAATATGTACGATTCGGGCGTGGGTGTTTACAAAGACGACGTAAAAGCCGTTACGCTTTTTAATAAAGCCTGTGATGGCGGATTTGCCGACAGTTGCTACAACCTTGGCATGATGTACGAAAGCGGTGAAGGTGTGAACAAAGATGTTGTGAAAGCATTTACCCTCTACTACAAAACCTGCGAAAAAGGACATACAAGAGGCTGTTACAACACAGCGCTCATGTATTATAAAGCAGAAGGCGTCCAACAAGACTACGTTAAAGCGGCAGAATTGTTTCGTAAAACATGTGATCAAGGGTATGAAAAAAGCTGTTTTAATCTAGGCGTGATGTACCGTGAGGGGCAAGGCGTGGAAAAAGACGTGCAAAAAGCACTCGAATTATTTAAAAAAGCGTGCGAGCAAAACCTCTCAATTGCCTGTAAAAATTATGGCAAGCTCAGAAGTGAGATGCAATAAAACAATCAGAGGGAACTTCCCTCTTTTCTTTAACAAAACGCATAGTAAAATACGTCCCATATTATTTTTAGAAGAACACCATGCAATTAACACAAGCACAAATCAACACCTTCCATAAAGATGGTTTTTTAGTCCTCAAAAACTTTGTCGATACACACCTCTGTGAAAAGATTTTAGAAAAAGCAAAAGAGCATTTAAATGCTAAAACGGCTCCCATTGAAAGCGAGCAAGAGTACCTTCAAAACAATGATACTCATGTGACCGTGCGAAGATTGAGGCAAGTTTTTCAGCGAGAGAGCCTGTTTCAAGAGTGGATGACGTATCCTAAAATTCGCCCTATTCTCAAAACGCTTTTAAACGATACGCCTGTATTGGTTCTTGCGCATCACAACTCCATAATGACGAAAATGCCCAAAGAGAGTTCGCGAACATTTTGGCACCAAGATGCGCGGTATTGGCATTATGAAAACGATAATTTGATTTCGGTTTGGTTGGCATTGGGAGATGAGTATCTGGAAAACGGCCTTTTGGAGTTTATCCCCGGTTCTCATAAGCTTACTTTTGAAAAAGAGCGCTTTGATGCACAGAGCAATTTTTTAGATGAGCACCCTCAAAACAAAATGCTCATTCAAACCAAAATCCACACGAATCTTTCACGTGGAGATGTTGTGCTGTTTCACTGTAAAACACTGCATCACGCCAACAAAAATATCACCGATGCGCCGAAAATATCGTTTGTCTATACGACCAAAGGGCTTCATACAAGCCCTCTTAAAAATTCGCGCAGTGACTTTGATGAAATCATTTTAGAGGATAAACAATAAGCCAAAGAACGTCATTGCACACAATAGACTAATAACGGTGCGGCAAGAACATTCAAAATGCCACTAAATACCATAACCAGTCCTGCAATAGCGCCTAATTCGCTGCTAATTTGATGTGCTTTTTGCGAACCCGCAACGTGCGCGCCCATACCAAAAAGAGACCCTCGCGCAAGAGATGAACGCAGCGGTATCCAGTGCAAGAGCAATTCACCAAAAGCGGCACCAAAGATGCCTGTTAAGACAACAAAGACGGCTGTTAAATTAGGAACGCCTCCAATATCGCCTGAAACGACGATTGCAAATGGCGTACTGATAGAACGTGGCAATAAGCTAAGACGCAAACTATCGTCCAATCCCACAGCGCTTGCAAGCATCCATGCCGAAAAAATAGCAACGCTACTTCCCACAACCACGCCTATTGTCAATGTGAACCAATACCGTTGAACAATTTTTCTTTGTTTATAAATCGGCACGGCAAAAGCAACTGTCGCAGGGCCTAAGAGCGTAATTAACCAGTGTGTTCCATTGATATAGATGTTATAGTTTGTGTGAAACACAATGATGCAAAGTATCACTAAAAGCGGTGTTATCACAATAGGTGCACTCCACCAGTGAGGGCATCGACGGTGAAATAATTTTGAAAAAAGGTACAGTGCAATGGTTGTTGCAGACCATAAAAGCATCGATTCGAGTGCGACAAGGGTCGCGTGGTTAAATTGTATCATGCGTGTTTCTCTTGTTTTAAACGTGATTCTAACTTATAACAAGCATCGACTGTGATAGCTGTGACAACCATAACTATCATGGTTCCAACCATAATAACCCCTATAATTTTAATCCCTAGCCATCCTAAAAACTGATGGTAATTTAAAACAGCAGGCACAGCAGGCACAAAAAAAAGCAGCATTTCTGCTAAAAACCATTCAGTTCCAAGTTGAAGATCGTGAGGGTTTAATTTTTTGATAGCCAATAAAATCAGCACAATAAATAAACCAACAATCCCACCGGGGATAGAACTCCCAGACAGATGCGACACGGTTTCACCTAACAGCCAAAATAAACTGATAAAAGCGATTTGTAATAAACGATTTTGACGGAGTTTCCGTCGATTAGTCAATAAAAGTTTATGAAAAAGCATGGGAATAGATCAGACCTTTAATAGTTAAAAATCGAGTGATTGAAGCTTCAGCAACAATCAAAAGGATAAGGGGATAAAGTACAGTTGTTTGCGCGTAATCGCAAATAACAATCATGGAGTATTTGATAGCTCACGGTTCGTTCCTAAATTAATGCAATATAAACTGTACTGTACAGTACAGTTTATATTTTGGAAGTTTATCACAATTTGTGTTAAAATAATCCTTAATATCTTCTACCTAAAGAAAAATTTATGAAAAAGAAAACAGAAGCAAAACGACAAGCTATTGTCGATGCTGCCGCACAGACTTTTTTAGAGTTTGGGTTTGAACGAGCCTCAATGTCAAAAATTTGCTCCAGAGTTGGAGGTTCAAAAGCAACGATTTATAACTATTTTGCATCTAAAGAAGAACTTTTTTCTGAGGTTATGTCTCTTTCCAATGAAACGGAATTTAAATTTGTTCATGAAGTGATTGAGCACCCTTCCCAGGATATCGAGCAAACTTTATATGAATTGGGGCAAAGATTGCTTCATTTTCTCTATTCCGCGCAATTTAGAGATTACAGGCGTCTTGCTATTGTAGAGTCGGGGCGAACGGATTTGGGGAAAATTTCATATGAGCGCGGCATCATTATACGAAGTCAAATGAAAATAGCAGACTATTTTGCTCAAGCTATGCACGCGGGTAAACTTAAAAAAGCAGTGCCGCTTGTTGCTGCAAAACACTTTTATGGACTCTTGGAAGCTGAACTTATTTTACAATTTTTGTGGCTCATCAATGAAAAGACTTCGGAAGAAGAGATAAAAAATATCGTCAAACGAGCGGTTGATGTCTTTATGGCAGCGTATCGCCAATAAAGAGTAAAGTAATTTTACAAGAATGTACACTCTTTTTTAAAGATTGAGTATAATCAAGGTATGAAAACACATACTCTACACTATTCATGTACTCTTGAAGCTTCATCCTCCGAGGTATGCCATTTTCACATGGATACTCACAATCTCATGAAAATTACACCTCCATGGATAACGGTTTCAATCCAACATATTGACCAGCCCATAATCAAAGGTAGTTGTGTCATTTTAGTTATTAAACGGTTTGGTATTAAAACTCAGTGGAAAATGCAGATAGAACAGCTTGATTGCCCACATAATGTTACAGATAAAATGATGTCTGGACCGTTTGATTTTTTTAGGCATGAACGCAAATTTACATCTTTAGCTGAGACAAAAACGCTGATGGAAGAGACGATTACATTAGTATTACCATTTGGATGTCTTGGCAATTTGGCATTTCCTTTGATACGACGTGATATGGACGCGATGTTCGCATACCGTCATCAAGCGACTCAAAATTATTTTCATGAAAGGTCTTTGGATGTCTCGCCTTAAAATACCTCTTTTAACGTGGATTGTTTTGTGCGGCATTTTTATTATTTCAGGATGTTCGCAAAAATCCAGTATAGCTCTTCCTGTGGTCGAAAAAGTTGAAGTGGCTCGTTATATGGGAAGATGGATTGAAATTGCCCGTTACGAAAATCGTTTCGAAAGGGGCTGTTTGGGTGCTACTGCTGATTATAGCATCAAAAAAGACACGATTGATGTGCTTAACCAATGTTACGATGACAAGGCAACACTTATCAATCAAGCTCATGGACATGCCTATACCACAGATGCTTCCAATGCAAAACTTAGAGTAAGTTTTTTCTGGCCATTTTATGGCGATTATCAGATTATTATGCTTGCAGATGATTACCGGTTTAGTGTTGTTGGCGAACCTAGTAGAAACTATTTATGGATATTGTCACGTACACAAGAGCTTGCAGAAAAAGATAAGCAATGGATTTTACAGAAACTTCCTGCATTTGGATACGACGCAACAAAACTTTACTGGACACCAATTCGTCCCTAAAAAAATACTCAGAAGAAATTTATTCATGTTAAATAAAGAACAGAGTCCTCTTTTTGTCAGTATAAGTAGAATCATAAAATTATTTTTGGAGATTATGGAGTAGCGTTTGTTAGATTATGGCAGAGAGGAAGGGATTTACTCACTAATCTATTCGCCATTATTCTTAAACTCTTCTCATTTTTTATCAAACCATCTATTTATAGGGATTTTAAGCCACAATATTAAATGATTAACTCATTCAAATTATATCATATAAATTCAGATATTTTCATTTTTATTTGGAAATAGGTTGGAAAAATTGTATAATTTTGCTATGAATAATAAAAGAGAAAAAACAAAATATACAGGTATATTTTATCGTAATTCTATGACGAACGATAAAGAAGATAAAACCTACTATATTGTCTATAAAGATCCTAATGGCAAAATTAAAGAGATTAAGGTAGGTAAATATAGTGAGGGTATTCGTGAGAATTACTGCAATCAAAAACGTATTGAGATTATTAATAAGCTCCGTTTAGGAGAACTCCCTCCCCTTCTTATTAAAAAAAATAAAAAAGATAGAGTAACGTTTGATGATCTTGCATTGATCTACTTTAAAGATAAAGAGATTCACAATCGCGATAATGCAAGAACACAAAGTAGGTATGAAAGTCAAATTAAATCTCTTATTGGTGAGATTGACGTTGATACGATTGAAAAGATAGATATTGAAAAAATTCAACAAAAACTTGCGATAACAAAATCTGCAAAAACGGTTACTTTTTACTTGCAATTTATCAAGACGGTATTTAATCATGCGATCAAAAATGGTCATTTTAAGCGAATAAATCCTTGCAATGGGATCGTTGAGCAAAAGATCGATAATAAACGAGAACGTTATTTAACCATTGAAGAAATTAAAACCTTGTTGAATGAAGTTGGTAGTGATCCAGAGCTTTTTCTATTTGTAAAACTCTCCTTAGCAACAGGTGGTCGGTTACAAACGATTTTAAAAATTAAGAAAAAAGATATCGATTTTGAAAACGGCAATATGCTTTTGAAGGATATTAAAAATAATAGTACGTATCGCGGTTTTATTACGAACGATATAAAGGTTTTACTAAAAGATGCAATACAATTAAAAAAAGCAGACGAGAACATTATTAACTATCCGATGAGAACGATACAGCGCAAACTATCAGACATACTGAATAGTTTGTTCAATAAAGACCTACGCAAAGATGATCGTAAAAATCGTGTTGTCATTCATACGTTAAGACATACTTTTGCCTCCCATTTGGCGATCCAAGGGACACCAATCTTTACGATTCAAAAGTTGATGAATCACAAAGATATTGCCCAAACCATGCGCTATGCAAAACTTGCCCCTGATTCTGGCAAAAATATGGTCGAAAACTTTTTGAATAATTTCTAATTATTTTGAGTTTTTTGAAACTCTTGCCATTGCTCCCAAGCTTGAAATTTTAAAAACTTTTTAAACATTTTATATTCTTGATTATCATCTTTCGTGGTTTTAAATGCAATAAATTCTTCTAGTAACTCTATTTTTCCATTGTCCAAGAACTCTTGTAAATCTTCTTTTGAAAAGTATTTTTCGAGTAATTTAATAATAGGACGCCCCTCCTCTTTCCATCGATAGTAGCTTTTTTCTGTATTCCCAAGTAATTGTGGAATCACTTTTCGCATTTTTATCCTTTTTATTTAATTGTCATAATGACATATTTATTTATACTAAAATTATACATATATTATATAGGAATTATATCAGAAGTGATCAATAAATAAAACAATATGTCAATAAAAATATTTATATTATAAAAAAATTGTAAATAAGTCATCTTATATATCATAATAGTATCTATATTATATAAATACAATATTTATATAAACTATGTCATAAATGTTGTCATTACATTACAAGTGTTGTATATTATTACAAATATTATTGACAAATATAAATTGATTTTGGTACGATTTCAAAAAATTTGCAAAGGAGCCACAAGTGATGAAGAGTGAAGAAATCATTTTGGAAGATATTAAAAGTATCTATCCAAAAAAATTGTTACTGACAAAAAAAGAAGTTGCAACTCTCACGAATAGAAGTGAGAGTTCGCTAAATCGGGATATTGCCGATGGGGTTGGTATTGCCTATAAAAAACTTGACAGAGGCGGTATCCGTTATCATATTCGTGATGTTGCACGGTTCCTTTCGGATAACGTAGTGAAAACAGCATAAAAACTCCTCTATAGAAAGTTTTGGTTTGGACGCCGACAATCGACAAGAGGAGTTACACCGACTAGGTTGAGGGTGTGTCTGCAATTTTAGCACAAATCCCTCTATTTTAAAAATTCAAAAATAGAAAAAACACAAAGGGATAACTATGTCTGAAAACTATTGGTTTATGCATGATTTTAATGCAAAAGATGACCCTAAAATAATGCTTCTAATTGATGAATTAGGCATGGAAGGATATGGCATTTATTGGGTTTTAATTGAAACCTTAAGAGGCTGTCCTGAGGCTCAATATAGATACCCACTACGATTGATTCCATCACTCGCAAGAAAGTATGCAACTACCTCGCCAAAAGTTGAAACAGTAGTCCGTAATTACGGCTTGTTTATAATCGAAAATGAAGAGTTTTTTCTATCAAAATCATTGTGTAATAGAATGGAAAAGTACGACCTTAAACGTGAACAGATGAGAATAAATGCACGGATAGGTGTAGAAAAAAGAAAAAAAGAAATACATGAAAGTGAGCAAGAATTATTCAAAAACATGAGTGTAGACGACTCAAGTAAGCAATTGCCTAACAGTTGCTCAGCAATTGATGAGCTAAAAGAAAAGAAAAAAAGAAAAAAACAAATCCCCATCTTAAACATTCGTGAAAATGAGGATAATGTAGTTGTGACGTACCCTCGCTACTGGACAACGAGCAAACCATCTTCATCCTCCCCCTAACGCGCTATCGCTTGTTGGCTCAAAGCTTTTTTCGCAGGCGAAAACTCTGCTTTGACCTTAAGTAATGGTGGCATACACAAGGAATAAATTAAAGGTGCTTGAGGAATTAATTTTTCTCTTTTAAGAGCAAAAGCACCGCAGGTAGAGCGAAGCGTTGGTAGGCGTAGCCGTGTGGGAGGGCGTAGTCCGACGGGGTGAAACGAAGTGTAACTCCTTCCCTAAACAGCCCGCTCTTTTAAAACTAAAACATATAAGGACGCATAAAATGACAAATCCACATGAATTGCTAAAGACCTTTACACGGAAAGAGCAACAGCTTGTTAAAGCGATCTTCTTTCTTGTACAAACAAAAAAAATGCGAAACGTCGAAAAAATCTTTAAGATTATAAAAACACTACTGCAACAAGAACGAAAAGACGCAAAATGTAGGGCAAAAGAGAGGTTTGGAAAATGATAACTATTGCCCTTGCACAATTCAATAAGTACCCATTTTTTCAATTTCTTACCTACTCAAAAGAGGCACGGTTGGATTTAGAAAAAATGGAGATCCACACGGTGATCGAGGATGAAGAATACAATCCCGATACAAAAAAGACGGAAACGGTGACGATTGAGCGCATGTCACGCATCGATCCCGTTCCGACATGGCAAGTCGTACTTATGAAGTACGCGCCGATCCTCTTCTTGCTCTATTGGAGCAATTACCCAAACACCATCGACGAGCTTTACGTCGCTCTTATCTCTTTAGGCTTTTTTAGTGCGTTTGTTGCCGTTTTTAACTACAATCGCACCCTTGCCAAGTATCTTGGCTTACTTTCAATCGTTGCGCTTTATTTTGTGCGTTTTAAGCTCCATGCGAGCGCATTGCACGTAAATTGGTTTTTAGGCTACATAATGACCTATACGATGGCATTTTATTTAATCTATGACGTGTATAAAAAACGTTACCGCAATTACTTCAACCTTTTGGATCTTGGCGGTACGCACCGCGTTCAGCTTGCAACACGTCAAAAGCGACCGCTTATTATGATCCCGTTCATGCGTAAAATGACGGGTGGACGCAAAGCGGGTATCTTACATGTAAACCAAGGGTTTAACATTGGCTTCAACGTTTTCCTAAGAGGCTATTTCGTGCGAATCGTTAAAGAGATCAAAGAAGAGGTAAAAACCGATGAAACAGTTGCTTAAAATTTTACTGATTGCCGTGATCGGCTTAACCTCGCTGTTTGCGGAAGATACGCCGACGGCAAACGCCGATACGGTACTTGAAAATAACACATATATCCAAGAGATGCCAAGCCAAAGTTCATGTACTTTTGCATGTCCTACGATGAAAGAGGGCTATTTCGCTCGTATTCGTGATGTAATTCCAAGTAGAGGCGAAACGCAATGTTTTGTGTATAAAGCAACGGATCCAAGTACCATTCTTGGATATGTGTCCGTTCCAAATGAACAATGTAAAACACAATTCAATCTCACCGATGGTGAGAAATTTCAAGTCAATAGACACACACCTGAAATTAATGAATTTGGATTAGATTCTATTGAAAAAAAATACGCTGAACATTTTACGAATGTTGGAAGCGGTAGGGAGTATTTAAGAACCTCTAAATATGTCATTGCAGGTCTTACCGCAGATAGTGAAATTCTTGATATTCCAAATACCTTATTAAAAAATCAACTTGTACTGAATAGTGGATACACCATCTATCCCAATGCAAATGCCTTACCTGATGTGGGTACCGCACAAAAGATTCTTGATACCCTTGGTGGGTGGGTGTCGGGCGTGGTATCGTTTGTGTCGGGTGAAGAGATTGTAAAAGATAAGTTCAAAGGCTATACGGCTGAACTTTCAAGCCTAAACGAAGTTGTTTTTTCAAATGTAATTGTTCTAGTGTTAAATTGGCTCAAAGAATCCAATGAAGTCTTACTTGATATGAACTCAACGCTCTTTTTCTTTGTAGTACCATTTACAGCAGGCTTTTTTCTACTTGGAAAAGCCACTAAAGCTCTTGGGGATAAGCAAGATCACGAAGATAACTTTGAGAGAGTTTTTTTAACGTTCATTATTCTCTTTGTTTTCTATTTTTCATCAAGTGAAGTTAATGTGCAAGATGAAAAAAAGATTACACAAACTAATTTTCAAACATGGTCACGCCCTGCACTCTATGAGGGTGTCGAAATGGCTGATAAACTCACTTTTGCTTTTACCAAGGCATACATTGGTTACAAGGCAAAAGATGCGGGTTTAATCATGCAAGATGAGTACGGTAAAATCCATGATCAAACCAAAATGCTTATTAAAGAAAATGAAGTCTTAGAAAAAGAGGGTGGAATGATTGGTACCTGTTACCAAGTGTATGACACCGATAGGCTCTATGCGCTTGCATCCGAAGCAGTTGGAGCCAATACGGTGTTTCCCCCTTTGGGTTCACTTAATAAAGATAGAAGAGGCAAACCAAATTCCAAAGGGATAGATCAGAATTTTGGAATATCTAATTTAGAAGAAACAGCGTTCATGCGCCCCGAATATCGAAGAGCCACGCACGTACCAACACTTAGTGCATGTTATAACTTTGAGCGCAGATATAAAGAAAATAAGAAAATCATTGAAACAAATAAAGTGATTATGCAACAATATGAGAGTGCTATCAACTCAAATAAAACCAAAGAGGGTATTAAGCTTGTTGCGGAGCTTCTTTACAAGAATACAGCAGAAATGGGTTTTATCAATGCTTCAAGCATTGCATCAACTAATATTCTTATCAATAATCTTGATCTCTTTGTAAACGCAGATATCAAAGAAGCAAGTGTTGAAAAAGCGATGGAGCTTGATAACCAAATTAATGATAAGTATGAAAAAAGCAACATTGTAAGTGGTGGACATATCTTTGCGGGGATGCGTTGGATAGCCATGAATAGTGCCTACATGATGGTACCGCCCGCATCGTCGATTAAAACAGATATCGTGGAACCGGCATTGGAAAGTACATTATTCTTGGGTGATAAGTTATTTGGTTTCTCAAAAAATATAGGTTCGTTGATCGCCGGAACGGGAACGATGGGAATTTCTTTTCTCGCGGATGAAGCACTCAAAAAATTGGAAATGCCTACTAAAAATTTAGAAGATAACCAATTTTTTAAAGCCCTTATATCGTTTGTTGCTCTCATTCTAACGATTTTAATTATGAAATATATGCTTGCCTATATGCCTTTAGTGGCGATCAGCGTCGCGGGATATTTGGCAATCGGGTTTTACTATGTAAGTGTGGAGATCTTTTATCTCGTAGCACCGTTTATCGTTATCTACGCATTAAGTACCGATCAGATGAACGTGCTGAAAAGCTTTTTTTCAAGGTTTTTAGCCCTTGCTTTTAAGCCCGTGTTGATCGTGCTTAGTATCATTATGGCGATTATGGCAAACGAGCTGTTCGATAAGTTGGCAATGCTTAGTTCGCATAAAACGTTTGATACGTTCTTCGCAATAACGCAATACGATAGATCGGTTATAGATAATAATGCTGACTTTTTAACAGTTATTCAGCAGTTAGGATCTTATGCCGTTGATTTCAGCGACTACGGACTGCTCTTTTTCAAAGGAACACTTTTAGTGGGAGCCAAGGTCGTTTCGTTGTTGGCTGTTTTTTACCTTGTCTTTTACGGATCCACGATGATTCTCAATATTTTCGGGATGAAAGACAGCGGTATCGATGCACAAGACACGGTCGGTTCTTCCATCGACAGTAAGTCAAGTAAATACAATATCAGTATGTAAAGGAGAGAAAAATGGATAAAGAAAAATTATTCGAGGAGCAAGTAACGTTCCTCAAAAAATTGAACCATGTTGAAATCTTGGATATAGATTTTCAAAGAAAAACAGTAGCATTAAATATCCGAGGCGGTGAGTATATTGCAACATCTCGAAACGACGATTTGAACGGTGTTTTAATAGTGCTAAGTTGGATAGATAATTTCAACTTAGAAGAGGTTAATTACGCCTATTTTAGAAAGCTTCTAACGTACGTTCAAAATGTTGATACATTGTTCTATCAAAGGCAGCTAATGGAAGCAGTAAATTTAAGTCGAAACGCTTTGGATATCTTTATTGAAGCTTGTGAATACACAGAAGCGTATAAGATCATTAACGTTGAACTTTTTCAGAAGTTGCATGCGGAGCTAGAAGTTAACTCAAACGCAAGTTAAACAAAGTTACGATGAGTGGGATCAGCTTCGTACAGCTGATCCCACACCTATTTTAGAAGCATTGAATATTAGCTTTGTACAAGTTAAATTTACGAGATACAAAACATGCTTCCACATCAAAATCATTGTAGGAATTGATATAATACTTTAATCTAAAATGTCTCCAATTATTAAGGTTCGCTTTATAAAATCGAGGGGGTATATAATAATGCAAGACTCTGCAATTGAACACATTAAGCAAGAATTATCCAATATTAATCAATCAACTAAAAAGAGAGTGCTAGAAAAATTTAGTTTGGCAGCACTAGGAAGTATCCCATGGGTAGGAGGGTTCATTAGTGCAGCTATAAGTTTGAAAACAGAAGAAGGAACATTGAAAACGGATTCTTTGCAGACCCAATGGTTAGAAGAGCATCAAAAAAAAATAGATCAACTCACTCAGACTTTGGCTAGTATAGCACTAAGATTTGAGCAATTAGGCGAAGATATATTTGAAAGAATTGAATCAGAAAGTTATCTAATCCTTGTAAAAAAAGCGTTTCAATCATGGGATAATGCGACAACGGATGAAAAAAGACAATATGTTGCCAATTTAATAACCAATGCTTCAAGCACTTCTTTATGCTCTGATGACATTATCAGATTATTTATTGATTGGTTAAATTTGTATCATGAAATTCATTTCTCTGTTATAAGAGAAATTTATTCAAATCCAGGATCTACAAGATACGATATTTGGATCGCTATATATGGGGAGTTTCCTAGAGAAGATTCTGCTGAAGCAGATTTATTTAAACTTTTAATTAGAGATTTAAGCACAGGAGGCGTTATTAGACAAGCTAGAGATACAAATTACGACGGTCAATTTTTGAAGAAAGCTCGTGCTCGTAGTAGTCATGCTTCAAATACACTTGAATCTGCTTTTGAGGATTCTAAACCATATGTTTTGACAGAACTTGGTAGCCAATTCGTACATTATACTTTAAATGATGTAGTGACGAGAGTAAATTAAATATACATCAATCTCAAAGTATTGTGAAATAACCAAAGCAATTTTAAAATGCTACAATTAGAAATTACGATTATAAAATATTAATGGAGATGAAACAATGCAGAACATAATAAGTGAGATGCAAAAACATGATGCATTATTAAATAAACAGGTCTTTTTTGCAGATGACCATATTGTCATTAATGTTGAATATGAGTACAACATAGCATTATCGCGTTGTAATACAGAAAGTAAAATTTTAAGTTGGGTACATCATTTAACTGAAAAGACATGGATGACTAATGAAGTTATGGAAAGATTCATTGAAATGGCATGTGAAGCACACAATTTAACACTAGAGCAGGTGTAAATTAATTAATATTTGTTCTACTATCTTTTAGGTAATCTTCCACCGCTTTTAAGGCATAAATCCATATTTTGAAATGGTGTGAAGTGTTTAGTTTGTTCATAATATGTACCACCTTTAGGGTGGCAAATTCCTGTGTTGCTTTTCTTTACGGGTGGATTTTGACTATCCGATGCAAAGAGATTAAGGCTTAAAAAACTCAGTGATAAAGTGAGTGCTAATACTTTTAACATGATTTATTCCATTCCTTCCATAACCTTCTTGGTATGTCCGTTCCACAGACCTCTGTTTTTACTTTTAGCTTCTTTTTGGGCTTCGAGTAATCTTCGTTTAAATTGTGCGTCTTTGATGTATTTACCACCTTGATAGACTACGGCATAACCATCTTCGACAATTGATTCATTATAGGATTTATCACCATCATAGACAATACACAGTTCACGTCCGTATTTGTCTTTTTCCAAGACATCGATTTTATAGCTTTTACCGATTTTAAGATGTTGCTGAGCATACTGTGTTGAGGCTTCTCCTGCTTTTTTCATGGTTTCTGGCGTAATACCTACTTTATTGGCATCTTTATCCATTTTAGCCGTATGAAACTTCTCAGGAGTATCAATACCATACACACGACATTTAAACTCACTGTGCTGTTGGCTCTTGAGTGTAAATGTGTCTCCATCTGAAATCTTTTGCAAATTAGCGTATTCAGAGGCTAAAGATAGTGAAGTCAGTAAAAGAAAAGAGGCTATGAGTTTAAACATTGAAAGAAGTTCCTTGGAAAAAATTATTCATCATATGCGTATCACCACGATACGATGATAGAAGCTTATTAACTTTAGATTGTTCTTGAATGTTGTTTTGTATATTTGAAGCTAATTTGATCGCTTTTCGATGATGCAATATGTCCTTTATCACGAAAAAAAAGATAAATAAAAACGCGGCAAGAAAGAATAATCCCGCATTATTTTTTGCTGATCTTGGTGCAAACATAACTGTAATCGCAATAAGAAATTGTAAGGGAATTAACGGTAAAAAACCTTGAAAAATTAATAACAGATCACTTCTTTTAAAACGAATATTTTTCGATAAATTGAATAGGGAAATCACTCCATATACGTTGTCATATTTGGTCTTTTTACAGATCAAAATAACTTTATTTCCAATAGAAAAATACGGGAGTTTTTTAGGCAGAATATATACATTATTGTTTGCTATAATGCTTTTTTTTACAGATTCAGAAACATTAATTGCAAGGTTATTGCTACCTTTAACGGTATAGGAATCTTCCTGAAAATCTTCAACCGTAATACAATGTACAACGTATGGATTTTTAAACATTTTTGAATCCTTTTATTTCATATTTTTAGCATACAAAAAATTAACTTATTCAACGTTGTTTATTATGGTTTTTTCTTTTATCAACGTTATTCGTAATACTGTTATACTCATCTGCAATCTTTTGTACGCTTGCATCGTTCATGTGGTAGAGTACACTACGTGCTTGATCGTCTTTAAAGCTATACACGCCCTTAGTACATGTAAGCAAGCCTTTTTCTTCTAACGCTTCAAAATCTGCTTTAGCATTATCGATAATTTGTATTGTTTCAGGAGTATCTGCTTGGATCCTTGTAAAATCAATTTTTCCATCTAAAACAAGGCGTAATCTACTTGATGAGGCACTTCCATCAGGAGCATTATCAAGAGCTTTTTGTATCTCTTTTTTATATTCATATATCGGTGAATCACTCTGTATTTCATTGACCGTTTGGTTCATGGTTCTTCGTAGCTCATCATTTTCAGTTTTAAGCATAGTTACTTGCTTTCTAAGTTCTTTGATTTGTGTCCATGCACTTTTTAAAGTTGATATGAGCTTTTTTAAAAAACTTGGCACTGTCATATCTTCTTCGATTTTAATTTTCAACTCTTTTTCTGCATACTCTTTGTAATCATCCATATTGGGCGTAGAATCAATTATTGCATCTTTTTTGACTATCTCTTCACACAAAGCCTCGTTTTTTGATTTTAAAGTCTCTATGAGCTGTTTTTGGGCATTGATTTGTTGATGCAAACTCTCGATTGTCAAATCTTTGTTTTTTAGTTGCTCTTTTAACTCTCTATTCAATTGCTCTAATAGAGCATAGTCTTTACGTTCTGCACCGTTCGCTTTGAATTCTTCTCGAAGTTTTGTGATCCCTTTTTTTAGATCTTCTTCTTTCGCTTGTACCTGTGAAGATTCTTTTGCTTCGTTTATAATGGCATCCGTCCTAAAAACTCGATGATGTTGGTTCTTTGGAGCCTTTAATCCTAACTCTTGATAATTGGTGGCTCTTTCAATACTTCCAAAGGATGGTTTAGAGGCATCATAGATATCTGTTTGAAGCTGTGCCATATAGCTCTTCTTCCAATTTCGACGAACCATTTCACCGTCATTATTGACATTAGAAAAAAAGAAATGTACATGTAAATTTTTATGTTCTTCGTCTTTACCTTCATGGTTATGAATTGACCAATAAAGCACTTTTGTATTATTGTCTTTTTCAAACTTTTCAATAAAGGATAGAGTCATTAGTCTTAATTTGTCTAAATTATCTCGATCTTCTACATCAGATCCAATAACAATTAATCCTTCTTCAATAATGACTGCATCATCTCTAATTTGTCTTTGATGTTTTTTAGAATAAAGCTCTTTTGATTCATTGAGCCATTGGTTCCAAACTTCATTCACTTTTGCGTATGAATCAATATTTTGTGATTGTGCAAGATCAGGATTTTTATCAAGCCAATAAGTAGCCACTTTTAAGCCACAGTCATGTGCTAAATTTGAAGCGCTTGGTGTTTTATAATTTTTTGTTGAACGAATTAAAACAGAATTTGCATTTGCCATCTTTTGCTCTTCCCTTTTTCGCAGACCCCTTGTGGGTATAGAAAAACTCAAAGGCGGTATAAAATACCGCTGATTGAGTAACTCAATCAGCGGTATTATTACATAATACCACTTCTTTCGTCAAGAAATAACCCACAAGGGGTTTTTCTTGAACATACACACACCTAATCGAGCCTGAAATTTTAGGTGTGTGTATGTGTATTTGGAAAAGAAAAAATTTATATTATAATTGTACAAATGCGGGAGATAAATAATAATGCTTGTTTATAAATATAGAAGTGGTCTCTTTAATCTCCATCTCGTGGCTTATCAAAAATATCTGTCTGTACTGTTCTTTTATGGCATGAAAAGCTTCTAAAATTTGCATTTTTCGGTTTTCGTCTTGATTTCCGAAGACTTCATCGAAGGCTAAAACTCCCACATTTCTAGCACTGCTTAGTTCGCGCAGTGTTTTAAAGATGGCGATACATAGCATAGTATTGCGTATTACTTATAAGGAAGATGGTTTTGGGAAAAGTAAAATTAGAAGGAGATGGATGATGAACAAGATTGCCTATGTGAATGACATAATGAGGCTTTTCTAAAAGAATGGCATCAATAACCTGCCTAAATGTATCATAAAAATCAGCCTCTCGCTGATTAATACCAATCTCACTAACAGCGTCTAAATCGTTAAAGCCTAAATGCGTGTCCGAAAAATGAATCAGTTTCACGGTGCTTCTTTGTATTATTTCCTTTGATTATAGCCAATATTAATACACGTTAAGAAAAATTTATGATAAAAAAGGAAAGATATGGGAAGTTTAGAAGAAAAAGAAACGCTCGAATTGCCCGGTTTGAGCGTTCAGTATGAAAAATTGGTCGATTATTCACAAATAGGAGGTAACTGTCTTGGTAATGAAACCTATTAAATTTAAGGTTTTAAATGCTTTATGATATTTTCTATGTTAAATTGTAAATATTCTACTTAAATGTTGTTTTTTAGTAATATTCGTTTTAAAAAAATGAAAGTATAGATATAATGGCCTGAAAAATCAAG
>DKFS01000043.1 GCA_002452855.1 Sulfurospirillum sp. UBA6790
CCTTTAACGTCGATCATCGTTTACGTGCAGAAGGTGTGCGTGATAGAGCAACGATTACGTACATTTCTAACGAATACGAACTTGGCGATTTTGGAGTTGGGGGAATGCATCTTAAAATGGGTGGCTACATTACCAGCGGTAAAGTCTTTGCAGAGTCTTTGTATGCAGAGCGCGATGTGAAGTGGATTACCAGGGCGCATGTCAATAAAGTCGAAAAAGATAAAGTGCATTATGAAACACTCAGTGGTGAGATGAAAGAAGAGCCGTATGATTTTTCAATGCTGATTCCTCCTTTTGCAGGGGCTGGTATGAAAGCACAAGATAAACATGGAGAAGATATTACCTCTAGCATCTTTAATCCGGGTGGATTTATGTTTGTGGACGCGGATTATTCCAAAGCAACCGCACCGTATGAAGAGTGGGATGCCGCCGATTGGCCACGTACATGTCAAAATCAAAAATATAAAAATGTTTTCGCAGCAGGTATTGCGTTTGCTCCACCACACATCATCTCTAAACCGATGAAATCACCTAATGGAACACCGATTAATCCCACACCTCCACGTACAGGTATGCCAAGTGCGATGATGGGAAAAGCAGTTGCGGCAAGTATTGTCGATATGATTAAAGGGGCGAGCGAGCCTACGCATACGGCATGTATGTCAGAGATGGGTGCTGCGTGTGTTGCAAGTGCTGGAAAAGGACTCTTCTCAGGAACGGCTGTGGCAATGACAATGTACCCGATTATTCCTGATTATAAAAAATACCCTGATTATGGTAGAGATTTAGGGGTTACTTTTGGAGAAATTGGTCTAGCAGGACACTGGGTGAAACACCTCTTACACCATGCGTTTATCTGGAAAGCCAAAATGAAACCGTTTTGGTCCATCATTCCTGAATAAAGAGGTTTAACGTAGGCTCTTTTAGGCTTTACCTAAAAGGCGTGAGAAAAAAGTTCTGAAAGAACAAACAATAGACATAAAGGAGAATCTTATGAAATTAACACCGTATTCACAAAATGCATTTACGCCCATTCCTTCAAAGTTTACACTTTTTAGACGAACGTGTGTTATTTGGCAGTTTATCAAATTCATTATGATTAACATCAGAATGACAATTTTAATCCTCAAATCACATCACTAAAAAGATTACATGTAATACTTACTTGCCTCTTGTTTAAATGAAAACAAGAGGCATTTTTTCAAATAAAGCTCTAAACCATTTCTTTGTATAATTAAGACAATAACGTATGAACACTAATTCTGTTTGGTACGATTTACAAGGATAGACGCACGATGTTAAAAGTGGTAGAAATTTTTTATTCGATTCAAGGTGAGGGCACGCAAGTGGGTGTTCCTTCTATTTTTATTCGCCTCTACGGATGCAATCTGACGTGCGCTTTTTGTGATGAGTTATTGCATAAAGGCGAGTATGAAACCCTCAGTTTTGATGAGGTCTTAAATCGCATAAAATCATTTCCTTCGATGCATGTTATCATCACGGGAGGTGAGCCAAGCATCTATAATCTGAATGGGTTTATCGAATATTTGCAAGCGTATATGTACTCCGTAGCCGTTGAGAGCAATGGGTTTAATTTTCAAAATATCGTAAACGCCAATTGGATTACTTACAGCCCAAAAAACTGGGACGATATCGCAAAACATGGCTATGATGAGGTGAAATTCATTGTAGCACAAGACTCTCCTGTGGAAAAAATTCTTGATTTTAAAAGCTATAAGCCTATTTTTATTCAACCACAAAACGAGATAGACCGTCCGAATATGAATAATGTGAACTTTTGCATTGAGTTTGTCAAAGCGCATCCTCAATTTATCTTCAGTGCGCAGTTGCATAAATTTTTAGGAGTTGCGTAATGAGTCGGGCGTTGGTTGTCTTTAGCGGTGGACAAGACAGTACAACATGTTTGGGTTGGGCAAAAAATCGTTTTAACTATGTAGAAACCATTACGTTTGATTATGGACAAAAGCATCGTGTTGAAATTGCTCAAGCTGGGAAAATCGCATCATTATTGGGTGTCAAAAATACGTTGCTCAGTTTGGATGCCTTTACTCAACTGAACGATTCCGCATTGATTGATGGTACACAAGACATTGGCGCACATCATAGAACGCACACCAATCTACCTGCTTCATTTGTACCCAATCGCAATGCCATCTTTTTTACACTCGCACATGCTTTTGCTCAAAAACAAGACATCAATCATATTATCATTGGAGTCAATCAGACCGATTATTCTGGGTATCCTGATTGTAGAGAACCTTTTGTAAAAGCGTTGGAAGTTGCTCTTAATCTTGGAAGCGAAGCAGACATTACGTTTCACTATCCTTTAATGCATTTGACAAAAGCTGAAACATTTAAACTCTCACAGGAGGAAGGTGTTTTAGAACTCGTTCTCAATGAATCGCATACATGCTATAATGGTGACCATGGGCATAAACACGCTTGGGGTTATGGCTGTGGAGAGTGCCCTGCGTGCGTGTTGCGAAAAATTGGCTGGGAGACGTACGCTAAAATGCTTTAACGCGTTTTACATGTAAAAATAAATATGCGGTTTTGGCATTATGTCAAAGGAGCTTTTAATGAGTGTTAAATCTTCTTTTTTTATGTTAGCGATGCTGACATTTTTGCTGATGATTGGTTTTGAGTTTATCAACTGGAAAGATGACCGAAAAGAAGTTACCTTAAAAGCGGAACAGTACGCACAAGAGAGTGTTCAAAGTTTTAAAAAAGTCTTAACACTTAAATCAGATGCTTTTAAAAAACAAGCATTGGATTATGCGAGTTGGAATGATTTAGCGCATTACACCCATACAAAAGATAAGACATGGGCGCAAGATAATTTAGCAGGCAGTAGCACTTCGTTTGGTATTGATGGTTTTTACATCATTGATGCATCGAAAAATGTTCTTTTCACCGAAACAGAAAAGGCATTTTTGAAGCCTATCGCTTCTTTGATTGATTTAAATCTTCTCAACGTTAAAAGTCCAGAATTAAACCATTTTTTCATCAAAACAGAACAAGGAATCGTTGAATTCTTTATTGCACCGATTCATCGGGTTGAGCAGAAAATCAGTAATGATAGTTTAGCGCAAGGCTTTGTGATTATTGCGAAAATGTGGGATGAAACGTTTATGGAGGAGCTTAATGCTTATGGCATTGCTCATATCAGTACACGTTTGCTTCCTCTTAATACGTATAACATTATGTACGAACTTCCTTTGTATAGGCTTGATGGAAAAGTAGCAACAAAAATTTATGTGTATGTGCAAAATCGTATGGGCGAAGTGTTAGATACGTATGCAATGGAAGATATGAAGCTGAGTGTCATTCACTCGCTCATTTTGATGGTTGTTTTTGCCCTGCTGATTGCTAAGTTTATCTCTGTGCCATTACGTGATATTACGCTTGCATTAAAGAAGCAACACAAAGAGCCTTTAAAGCCTTATTTATCAAAAAAGAATGAGTATGGTTCCATCGCAATCGCTTTAAATGAAGCGTTTGAAACGAAAAAAGCCCTTGAATCCCTCAATCAAAATCTTGAAAAGAAAATCCATGACGAAGTCGCCAACAATAGGCTGAAAGACAGGGTTTTATTTCAGCAAGCCAAACTTGCCGCACTTGGGGAGATGCTGACGAATATTGCGCATCAATGGCGACAGCCTTTAGCAACCATTAGTGTAATTGTGAGTAAACTCTATTTGAAAAATCAAAGTGAGAAAATCACCCCTGAACTCTTAAATGATGAAATTCATCATTTAAGAGTTTTGATTCAAGAGATGTCCACGACGATAGATGATTTTAAAGACTTTTTTCAATCCGATAAGGAAAAAAGCGAATTTTCTCTTTTTACCTGTATAGAAGAGAGTGTGCGTATTAGCGATGGGGGACTTTCAAAAGGTATGATTGCTATCACCATCGACTGTCCGCAATCTCTTCTTCTGCATGGCTTAAAAAAAGAGCTTTCACATGTTTTCTTGGTGTTAATCAATAATGCAAAAGATGCTATCGTGGAGCGAAAAATTGATCAGGGGATAGTGTTTATCAAAGCGTATGAACAAGAGCATTACGTCATTATTGAGGTCTGCGATAACGCTGGAGGTGTGGAGGAAGGCATGCTTCCTCGTCTGTTTGACCCTTTCTTTACGACAAAAGCTGAAAAACAAGGAAGCGGTGTGGGGCTTTATATCTCCAAGCAGATTATCGAGCAGGGGATGCAAGGCTCAATGAATGCTACAAATACTGAGGAAGGTCTATGCGTTAGCATCGTACTTCCGAAAGAAGAGTCGTTGTAGGTTCAGAGGAGCGCCTCTGAACGTTATTCGGAAAGAAATTTCACAAGAGACGTACCCCAATCTTCGCTTTTGAGTATGGCTTGATAGTTTGAAATGTCTCTTTTAAGCGATTCTGGTTTGAGTTTCATCGCCGCATACGATGCAAAAATTCCACGAAATTCCATGCCTATAAAGGCAATCGTTGATTGCAGAGGTCTTAGGTATTCACTGAGCGTAAAATTATTATAAAAACCCGCTTGGTAAGCATACTCTGGTGAGCCAGCACTGACAACGATTTTACTCTCTTTTCCTGCAAGTTTATTACCATCAGGTCCAAAAGCAAAACCATAACTCAACACTTTATCTTGCCACTCTTTTAATATTGCTGGTGCACTATACCAATAAAGTGGAAACTGAAAGATAATACGTTCATGTTGTAAAAGAAGTGCTTGTTCTTTCGCAACATCGATGGCTTCAACGGTTTTGTACGTTGCATACAAGTCATGTACGGTAATATCTGGTTCATTTTTAATACTTTCAATCAGGGCTTTATTGATGGTTGATTCGTTTATATTGGGATGTGCCAAAATAATCAATGTTTTTTTCATAGGGTCTCCTTAAATAAATTAGAAAAATATATACTTAAACAACTTATAATTACCTTACAGAAAAAAAAGTAAGTAAAGAACAAAAATGGAGATTGTGGTATAATAATCGAAAGAGGTGAATATTATGATAACAATAGATGACAAAACATTTCATTGTCCCGTAGAACTTACGTTGGACATCATTAACGATAAAAGTAAAATTTATATTGTGTATATTTTACTAGGTGGTCAGAAACGCTTTAAAGATATTTGCGAAGCATTTCCCCAAATTACGCAAAAAACAGTGACGCAGAAACTCAAAGAGCTTGAAGCAGACCATATTATTGAGCGTACCGTGTTTGCAGAAGTCCCACCACGCGTTGAGTATGCCTTAAGTCCTATCGGAAAAGAGCTTGAAAAAGTATTGGGTTCTATGCACGCTTTTGGTGAAGCATATGCAGCGCAATACGGCTGTAAGAATGAGAAATAAACGTTACATGTAAAGATACAATAGACTGAAACATTAAAAGGTGAAGGCATGAGTGATATACTGATCCGCTTTAGGCAACGTTTTGCAAACTACCAAAAATCTCTGAAACAGCTTAAAATCACGGTGGAAAAAGAGAGTCTCAATGAGATCGAAAAAGCAGGGCTTATCCAGTTTTTTGAAGTGGGATTTGAACTCGCGTGGAAAGTGATGAAAGACTACCTTGTGGCGGAAGGCTATGAGGTCAAAAGTCCGCGTGAGACGATTAAACAAGCATATCAATACGGCTTAATTGACGATGGTGCGTTGTGGCTTGAGGCTTTGGAAAAACGTAATCTTAGTGCGCATACGTATGATGAAACCATTTTGGATGAGCTTGAAAAACTCATTGTTCAAACCTACTTCCCGATAATGGAAAAACTCTACGATGTATTGGCAAAAAAGACATGCTAGGGTTGAGTGAAACAGAACTCTCAACCTTGCGCGAAGTCTTCGCCAAGTTCGATGCCATCGAAGAAATCATCCTTTTTGGCTCTCGCGCTCGTGGAACCCACCAAAAAGGCTCTGACGTTGACCTCGCCATTAAAGGCAAAAATATCGACTTAAATACTCTTGCAAAACTTATCTATACTCTTGAAGAAGAGACCAATTTGCCTTACTTTTTTGACGTGATGATTTATGATAAGATTAGTGATGAAGCGTTGAAGAAGGCGATAGATAAGGGTGGGGAAAGAATATATGCTGGAATATAGACATGCTTGAAACTTTGGGAATAATTGCAACAGTTTTAGGAATTATTACTGGTATTGGTTATTTACTCGAAAAATTTTTTGTTTATTTAAAACAACGAAATGAAAAAAAGAAACAAATTATTAGTGCTTTGCATGTCGATAATATTCCTGAAATACAAGAAGCTAAAAGAGATGTGTTTGATATTAGTAATTTGAGATTTATAGAGAGTTTACCTGAAGAGAGAGCTTTAGTTTATAAAAATGCTCATAAAAAATGGGATACAGGCGTTACTTCTTCAATGAGAGAGGGTAATTATGATGTCATAGAATTTTTAAAAGATACGTGGCTCAAGTTATCTGAATTTTATACATCACACAATTTTGAAGGTAAAACATCAGAAGAATATATTGATGATTATATAAAAAAACGATTTGCTTTTCATCGAGCAAAGCATATGCCGAATGGTCAAATTCAAAGTGGCACGATAGTTCATGTTATGGTTGGTGCAGATGTTATTACTGATATAGAAATACTGATAGATGAGATAGTCGGAACATTATCATTTTATAACGAAAACTTCGATTATTTAGCTTGGAAAGAAAAGTGGACAGTTAATAATCCATCTTAAAAGGATTTATAAATGCAAATGACCGACATTCCATTCAGCACAACCGATTGGAACAGCATAGAAAAAGTAGAGCATAAAGGCGAAAGTGGCAGTGCATTTTGGCGAACGAAGCAATGCGGAAGCATTCGCGTGCGTATGGTGGAGTATACGGCTGGGTACAAAGCCGATCATTGGTGTCAGAAAGGGCATATTCTGCTCTGTTTGGAAGGTGAGCTTTACACGGAACTTGAAAACGGTGAGGTGCATCTTTTGAAAGCAGGCATGAGTTATGAAGTTGCCGATGAGACGATGGCACATCGTTCGTATACGAATATCGGAGCGAAGCTTTTTATTGTTGATTGATTTTTACATGTAAAGGTAGGCATGAGCAAAGAAAATTACCAGTGGCTTGAGAAGGAGCTTCCTTCGTGGGTTGATGAGGGCATTGTAACGCAAGAGAATGCAAAAGCGCTTTTAAGTCGTTATGCAGGTGAAATATCTGGGCATCGCTCTTCGGGGATAGCCTTTAGTCTGCTCGGGTTTGTGCTTGTTGGATTGGGAATTATCTCTATCATGGCATATAACTGGGATATGCTAGGACATGTGGAACGTACGCTCTTAGCTATCACGCTTTTAGTCAGTGCGCAAACCTTTGGGTTTTGGGTGAAGCGTTACAAACACAATGACACAGCGTTACGAGAAGGGAGTGGGGTCTTTTGGTTTTTAATGATGGGTGCATCCTTAGCAATCATTGGGCAAACGTACCATTTAGGCGGTACGGTTTTTGATTTCCTCGGTGTTTGGCTCTTACTCTCTTTAGGCATTATGTGGCTGCTCCCTTCTTCTGGGGCTGCCTTTTTCTTGATTATTTTATGGACGATAGTGTGGATCAATCATCGAAGTGACTTAAGCGAATTCTTGGAGATGCATACAGACTCTTTCCTTGGTACATGGGTGCTGTTGGGCATAGTGCTTTGTTGGCTTGGCTACTATGTGTGGCAGTTAAGAACAGCAAAAAACGCCAATGCAACCACTCTACTTACTTGGGGACTTGCACTAGCACTATTTTTGATTTTCCTCGCTGAAATTCTAACGCAAACACGCATTAGCCATCATTTGCGTAGTATAACTAACTATTTTGCACTTTTCTTTGCACTGTATTACATAGTAGGCGTGTTGTATCTTTCGCATGGTGACAAGATGTGGCAACGCCCTTTTGAACGTATTGGGAAATGGGGTGCTTTCGTTCTCTTACTTTCACATGTTTCATTGAGGTCGTGGAATTTAATAGACGAATCGGCTTTAACATTGCAAGAATCTCTCCAGATTGGGTGGTTGGCGATAAGCCTTATCGTGATGTATGTGGTATTGTTAGTGTTGCTTAAACGAAAAGCTCAACAAGTTCCAACAGAGATACTTGTCATCCTTTCGCCTGTTATTTTCTTTATTTACACGTTTTTACAGAACAATCAAGCGATATCGGTTTTTGTTTCGATGCTCTTTCTCAATCTCTCTTTACTCCTTGGTACTTCATGGATGATTGTGCGAGGAGCTAAAGAGGGAAACTTAGGGCTTATCAATCAAGGTATGCTTTTGGTTGCTTTAATGATTTGGATTCATTTTATGGATGCGAAACTCGATTTGGTTGCGAAAGGTCTGGCATTTATCGTCACTGGCATTCTATTTTTGGCGATTAATGCGATGCTCAGACGAAAGATGGGGGCAAAAGCATGAAACATCTCAAACTCCTTTCATGGATGTGTTTTGGGCTTTTGTGTGTCGTACAAGTGGGTGTCATTGTTTTTCAGATTGCGCGGTATGAGCGAATTCTTAACGAGGGCGAAGTATTTTATTTGAACGTATCGCCACTAGACCCGTACGATCCGTTTCGAGGACGTTACGTCACGCTTCGTTTTGACACGGCGACAAAAGCACCTCTTGCTAAAGGTGAGTCTATGAAGATGCTACCTAAGGCGTATGCCATTTTTGAACATCATGATCAAAATGATAGTATCAAAGAGATACGCTTTATAAAACCATCTCATCAAAGTTTTTTAGAGGTAAATGTCAATGTGGCTAAACTAAAAGGAAGGCTTGATTATAAAGATACCAAAATGGATTTAGCGAATACAATCTATTTTTCGTTGCCATTTGACCGTTTTTACATGCGTGAGGAGTTGGCGCCAAAAGCAGAGAAAGTTCTCAGACGAAATAGCGGCATAACCGTAAGAGCAAAGTTGAGAATCTTAGAGGGTAAAGGGGTCATTGAGGATTTGATGGTCGCAGATGTCCCTCTAAGTCAATTCGTTCTCAATCCGTAGTGCTTTATGCTTTGGCTTTGACTTCAATTCCTAAGGCAATAAGCTCATTTTCCGTGTAAGGAATGGGCTTTTTTTTGCCATTTTCATCTACATTGACATACGTGATAACAGCGCTGGTGACATGTAAACAACGATGCGCGGCACCATCGTATGAGCGTTCGGCATTGACTTCAATGCGTGTGGTAACCGAAGAGGTTCCCACTTTGATGATTTTTGCGTAACAGCTTAAAACATCACCAACTTTAACCGCTTCACGAAATTCCATCGAATTAACCGCAACAGTAACAACACGTCCTGTATTTAAGTCACGGGCAGCAAGACTGCCTGCAATATCGATTTGTGACATAATCCAACCGCCAAAGATATTACCAGCAGGATTTGTGTCTTTGGGCATGGCAACGATTTTGATACGAGGTTCACCCATATTGTGCATGTAACGCCTTTACTAGAGACTTATAGCACCGCAAAGAAGCTTCACGATGCTATTTTGGACGTATCATAATACAACATTGTTTGAAGGTAATTTAAATGAAAAATCAGATCCGACACCTAAGGAACTTTGTATCTCTAGGTTGGTGTTATGGAGCTTTAAAATGTAATTGACCAGTGCTAACCCAAGTCCCATAGAATTATCCCATGAGTGTGAGTTTGTGCGGTAAAATTTTTGGGTCACTTTTTCAAGCTCTTCGGCTTTAATACCCACTCCTTGGTCTTTTACATGTAAAGTGTTTTCCTCAAGCGTAATGACAACGGTTTCATCAGAATATTTAAGGGCGTTGTCAATGAGATTGGAGATGACAATTTCCATCATCGTTCTATCTGCTGTGATGCTAAGATTTTCAGGCAATTCGCAGATGAGTGTGCGATTTGGGTTTTTTTCACGAAACGCTTGGGTAATGTCTTGAATCATTTTCACGACATCAAATGTAGTGTTTTGCGCCGTAAAATCGCCATTTTCAAATTTCGTAGTGAGTGTCAGTCTGTCAATCATCGTAGAGATTTTTTGGCCGTTTTGGACAATCTTTCCTAAAAAGCGCTCCCTGATTTGTGGGTTGGTATGCGGGTCATCTAAAAGCGTTTGCGCATAGCCCATGATGGAGGCAATAGGGTTTTTAAACTCATGGCTAATGGCGGAGATGACATCACTTCTTTGTTGGCTAATCAGCTTGATTTTAGCGGTGTATTTTCGTTTCTGTTTAGCGCGTTTTTCAAGTTTTGCCGCGAGCTTTTTAAGATAATTTGCAATTTCAAAGAACTCCATACTAAAGTGCGATGAAAGTTTGATTCGGTAATCTTTATCGGCAATTTGTTGAAGGTTTTCGACGATTTTATCAATCTCTTGGCGAATTTTTTGGCTAAAAGAGTACGCTCCGTACAGACCTATTAAAATGGTCACACTAAAAATAAGCGTGATTTTAATCCATAAAGCGTAGAAGTTGTGCATGATGGTGTCGATATTTTTTGCCAAACGTAAAAAATAGGTATGATCATTCATGCTAAAACGATGAGCTACGTAGAGAAAATTGCTTTTGATGGTATCTGAAAAACGAATAGAGTAGCCAAAAGGAACCTTATACGATTTGATAATTTCCTCACGGTGCGAGTGGTTGTCCATCGTTTCGCTGTCATGGTCGCTGTCGGTGATAACCATGCCATTTTCGTCAATCAGGGTGAAACGAATATCGGTACTTTCACGAAAGCGCTTTGCAAAGCCATCCAAATCGTTCATCTGTGGCAATTCACGTACTAGAATCTTGATGTGGGATTCTAGGTTACTTCGGTAGTGGTCAATGTTGTCGCTTTTGATTGCGAAATAACTGACAATACCTGAGAGGAGAAGCGTGGTTAAAAAAAGTGCTAGAAGCGCTCGTGTGATGTGTTGATGAAGCATCAGCATAGCGTGTATCCTACGCCCCAAATGGATTTAATGTACTCTTTATCTTTAGCTGGGTCAATCTTTTGCTTGAGGCGATTGATAGCGACATTAACCGTTTTATCTTGAAAAAAATCATCATTTTTCCAGACATGTTCCAATAAAAATTCGCGACTCAACACAGAACTTTTGTTTTCGATGAGTGTACGAAGAAGATCAAACTCTAGCTTGGTTAGTTCCACTTCTTTCGTGTTTACATGTAAACGATGCGCTTCTAAATCCAAACTCAAATCGCGATACGAAAGGGTACTTTTGCTTTGTGGAGAGGTACGTGCTAAAATCGCTTTGATGCGAAGGAGCAATTCTTTCATGTTGTACGGTTTTGTGACATAATCATCTCCGCCGCGTAAAAAACCCTCTTCAACATTGTTATCGCTGTCTTTGGCGGTAACGAAAATAACGGCTTGTGAAAAGCCTTTTTTACGTAGACTTTCCACAAATTCACTGCCTTCAACCCCTGGTAAATTACGATCTACAATCAATAAGTCAATAGGTTCTTCTTGTAAACATTTTTCAACATTTTTGGTACTTAAAAAGCCTAACGTTTCATACCCTTCTTTTTGGAGATGGTACTCCAAAAGTTCCAGTAAATCCTCTTCATCTTCAATGATTAAAATAGTTTGTTTCATTTTGCCTCTTATTTTTACATGCGCAAGATACTCAAACTTGTCGCACACCTAATCGATTTTAATACGTTTTCATCTCTCCGCCAACGCGAGCAAAAATCATGAGTTGAACGATATTGACACTTCGGTCAGCCATACGCTCAAGCTTGCGCATTGTGCTTAAAATTTGAATA
This sequence comes from Sulfurospirillum sp. UBA6790, assembly GCA_002452855.1. Next base: position 11,759 of record DKFS01000043.1, read on the forward strand.
AAATCGGCGGATTGGTCAATCATTTTTGCGATGTCGCTTAAGATGTTTTTTTCTAAAATCGAGTAAAGATCATCGCTTTTGCTCTCTTCGACTTTAACTTTACGGTAAGCATCTTCTAGAGCTTCACGGTCTGCAACATCAATGGTGCTAATGGCTAAATTGACCGCTTGAATCGCTGTTTTACACAAATGAACGGAATATTCGTGTAACGAGATAAACGGCACATCGCCTTGAAGATGCAACGCCATACGTTTGCTAAAGCTACGAATATTTTCAGCAATTTTAACCAGTTCATTGGTGATTTTAAGGTAAGCGACCATTTTGCGTAAATCTTTCGCTTCAGGGCCAAATAGAGCAAGCGTAACAACGATTTCGTTGTCGATAGCATTGGCTTTTGTTTCGATGTTTTTGAGTAATGTTTTAGCAGATTCAAAACGAGAGCTATCTAAACTCTCCATTCCTGATAGAGCTTTTTCACTTGCCATCGTAATCTCAGCACCTAAATCTAGGAGCATCGTTTTGATTTGAACAAGTCTCTCTTCGTATTTTTGAAGCATAGTGATTCCTTATAATAATTTGCTTCCATTGTAAACTCATTTCATTACAATATGGTAACATAAAAAGCACTCCATCGTTACCACATCGTAATCACCTCTCTTTATAATCAACCCAATAAAACATAAAGGAAGTGAACATGGTAGATGTAGAAAAGACGTTAAGCCTCAAATACCCACGCATTATTTATTATCCAGCGGTTGTGAGAAATTTCGTTGTCTATCTGCTCAAAAAATTATTGCACCAAGATGAGATTAACGATTTCTTACTGCATGGTGAAGCCTACATGGGGTTTGATTTTATCGAGGCCGTGTTAGAGTATTTTAACTTTGGTTATACGGTTTCAAACAAAGATAAGACCAATATTCCTCCTTCTGGTCGTGTGATAATCATCGCAAACCATCCTTTAGGAGCACTCGATGCTTTGGCGCTTATCTCGCTTGTTAAAGAGGTTAGAAGCGATATAAAAGTGCTTGCCAATGATGTGTTGATGCAAATTGAACCGTTGCAAAACATCTTAATCCCCATCGACAATCTCAGTGGCAATACGGCAAAAGAGGCTATCAAAAAAGTGTATGATGCCTTAGAAGATGATGAAGCGTTGATTGTCTTTCCCTCTGGTGAAGTCTCTCGTGCGCAACCTACCGGGATTAAAGATACGAAATGGAAAAAAGGGTTTTTAAAATTTGCACAAAAAACCAATTCGCCTATTTTGCCTGTTTTTATTGACGCAAAAAATTCACCGCTGTTTTACACCCTTTCGATGGTCAATAAAAAGCTTTCTACCTTTTTATTGGCGCGAGAAATGTTTAAAAAACGCTCCAAAGTGATTAGTTTTAAAATTGGTGAGATGATAACCTATAAGTCGATTCAAAAGTCAGGTTTTAGCGACCATATGACTATCAATCTTCTCAAAAAACATCTGTATAAAATCAGCAAAGGCAAACGGGGAATTTTTACCACACAAACGGCGATTGCTCATCCAGAAGAGCGAAAAGCGATACGTTCTGAACTCAAAAAATCAACGCTTCTTGGCGAAACAAATGATGGCAAAAAAATCTACTTGTACGAGTATGAATTTGGCTCCATCTTAATGAAAGAGATTGGAAGGCTCAGAGAATTTACGTTTCGTAAAGTGGAAGAGGGAACGGGCAGTAAACGCGATGTCGATGTGTACGATAAGCACTATAAACACATCGTGTTGTGGGATGATGAAGAGCTTGAAGTGGTGGGTGCATACCGCATCGGCGAGTCCAATTTTATTAACCAATATTTTAGTATGGAAGGGTTTTATTCGCACACATTGTTTGAATTTACACCTTCGTTTGAACCTTATTTGCATAATGCCATAGAGTTGGGACGCAGTTTTGTTCAGCCACGTTATTGGGGCACACGCGCACTGGATTATTTGTGGCAAGGCATTGGAGCGTATTTGTACAAAAATCCACATATTCGTTACATGTACGGTCCTGTGAGCCTGAGTGATGTTTATCCAAAAATCGCCAAAAATCTTATCATCACATTTTATGCACTCTATTTTTCGAGCACGCAAGAGTTGGTGAAAGCACGCAACAGCTTCTTTATGAGTCGTTTGGAAAAAGAAGAAGCCCTCGCTTTTTTCAAAGGCGATGACTATAAAGAAGATTTTACTGTTTTAAAAGAACAACTCTCCCATATGGATTTGAGTGTACCCACTTTGTACAAACAATACACCGAATTGTGCGAAGAAGGTGGCATCAGCTTCTTGGATTTTAATATTGATAAAGAGTTCGCCAACTGTGTCGATAGCTTTATTTTAGTGGATATTGCTAAAATCAAAGAGGCTAAAAAGACGCGGTATATTAAAGGGGCATAAAAGGCGAGGGCGACTTTTCATAGAGTCGCCTCAACACATTCTCGTGCTTCTAATCAGCTCTTTAACGAGTGTCAAATGTTTTACATGTAAAAGCGCTAGGAGAGCCTAAATAAACTACCTTTAGGCCGTTTTAAATGCTGCTAACGCAAGGCTAAGATTGCTTGAAAGTTTGGAGAGATGTTCTGCCGCAGAAGCAATCTCTTCAACACTACGTGCATTGGTGGATGAAATGTGATGCACCGCACCGATGCGTTCTAACATCTCTTTTGCTTGAACACTTCCTTCTTTGGCATCAAGGGCACTTTTTTGTACCAATATTTTCGCTTCATTCATATTGGAAACGGTTTGAAGCATGAGTTTTTGAGTTGTTTCAGCACGTTGTCCCAATGCTTGAATCTCTTCAGCATTTTTTTTCATGATTCCTGAAGAGGTGCTGACCGATTGGGTAATAACAGCAACCGTTGCATTGCTCTCCACAAGGCTTTTTTGCGTACGTTCTGCTAGTTTACGGACTTCATCCGCAACAACAGCAAATCCGCGTCCTTGTTCCCCTGCACGCGCTGCTTCGATGGCGGCATTAAGGGCTAGAAGATTGGTTTGTTCTGCGATGTCTGCTATAACAGAGAGAACCTGTTGCACTTGGGTCACTTCTTGGTCTAAATGTTCTAAACGGCTAGAAAGGTCGGTTTGGTTGATGACAACCGTTTGCAAGTCATTGGAAACAGAAAGGACTTCGTTTGAAGCACTGTTTAACTTATCGGCGACATTTTGGATGACATTTTCAGAGTGATTGGAACTCTCTTCACTGGTGTGTAAAATGGCGGCGACATTTTTCGTGGCATTCACAGCATAATCTACCTCTTTGGCCGCTTCTTCGGTGCGCTTACCAATTTGCAAGGATGTGGAAGAGAGCTCTTCTGCCACGGCGGCATTTTCCGTTGCGGTGTGTTTTGCCTCATCAATGGCTTGGCGCAATTGTGATAAAAGCGTATTCACCGTTTGCATCATCATTGCTATCTCATCTTTGCCTTCCGTATCAATGACATGATTCAAATCTTTGGTTGCGCCGATGTAATTACACCCTTTCGTTGCAAGTTCCAACGATTTTTTAATATGGGTTGCGACAAAGCCAAAAAAGAGATTAGTGATGATTAGAACAAGAACGGCTAACACAATTCCAAAGAGACGTGCTTGCTCTAATGTTTTATTTTCAGATGCTTCGATTTCACTAGAGAGTTTTTCAGAGGATTGTACTAAGAAGATAAATGTTTCACGTCCATGATTGGTCATCTTTGTAAATGCTTGTCCATCGGGAGTTTTTGCAAACTCAGGAGTATTGACAACCGCGCCGTATTTTTTCATTAAAGCAAAACGATCATCGGTCTCTTGTCTCATACCCGGAAAAACGCTTTGAATTTTTTCAACGAGTGCAATATGCTCTTGATCTTTCAGCATCGGCTTGAGGTTATTGACCGTTGCAATAAGATTATCCAGTGCTTTGTAGCAGTTATCGATGAAAACAGGTTTAAAGGCAATTTGATACCCGCGCGATTGCATCAAAAAGTCATTGGTATATTTGGCAATATCACCCACCACTTGTACTTTCTCGACAGCCTTTTCTGCCTTTGTTGTATTGCTGTACAGTAAATATCCAAGGCTTATGGTTCCCACTAAAATAATGACAAATAATGTAATGAGCTTTGTGCGGATTGTCTGTAACATAAGTTTTCCTTAAATTAAATAAGTAATTATTTAATTATAAGTAGTCTGTGTGAGATTGTGCGTGAGATAGAGCGCTAAAGGCGAGTATTTCACGTCTTTAGCATTTCTTGAAAATATTTATAAGGCAAGAAAAGCTTTAAGAAGAGAGCATAAACCCTTTCATGCTTAAACTGGCATTTTGGAAAAAAGGGGTGAGAATGCTCACGTTATCGTCTTCTCTTCGTGTCCCTGCGATGTAGAGTACAGGGAGGTAATGATCAATAAAAGGATGCGCTGTTTTAAAATCAGGGCAGAGTGTTTCGATATGGACGAGGCTTTCAATATCATTACATGTAAAAGCGTTCTCAACAAAGCTATCTACGTTTTTGCTCCATCCTAAGGCAGGAGCATTGATATTGTAAAAATCAACCAATCCCAAATTGTGCGTTAAATTGCCACTTCCTATAATCATAATGCCTTCTTCCCGAAGTACGCGAAGTTTTTCGCCTAGCTTTACATGTAAATTCATAGGCACGTTTTTATTGATACTGAGTTGAATGACAGGAATGCTTGCTTTTGGAAATAAAAAATGAAGCGGCATCCACGCGCCATGGTCAAGTCCTCGCTCGATTAAAGGGACATCTAACAAATCGGCGATGTGCTTTGAAAGCGTATTGTTGCTAGGAGAAGGATAATTCAGTTCATATAACGAAGGCGGAAATCCGTAAAAATCATAAATCGTCTCATAGCTAATATTAGAACTCATGCTCACGGCTGTTTGATTGGTAAACCAATGTGCGGAGATGACAAGAATGGCTTTTGGCAAAGGGAGTGTTAAAGAGAGCTCTTGTAGCGCTTGCGTAAAGCTATTGTCTAATACAAGATTCATCGGCGAACCATGTCCCACAAAGAAACTTGGCATGATATCGGACATTTATATTCCTTAGGTCGTTTTAAAAGCATACCTTTTTGGAGGGTTGCTTTGACGATTATAGCCACAGATTCTTAACAATTGAATAACGTTTGATGAAGAGATAGAAGAAGTTTTAAAATATGTGCAATAATGAGCTAGTCTGGGAGAAAGAGAGTGTTTTGCATGTAAAACATTTTGGAAGATGAGGTTTACCCAAATCTTCCCGTAATGTACTCTTCGGTTAATTTTTCTTTTGGATTAACAAACATGTCTTTCGTAGCACCAAGTTCAATAAGCTCACCCAAATACATAAATGCGGTATAGTCGGAAAGACGTGCTGCTTGTTGGAGGTTGTGTGTAACGATAATGACGGTGAGTTGCTCTTTAAGCTCCATAATGAGTTGCTCAATAGAAAGTGTTGAAATAGGATCAAGCGCGCTGGTTGGCTCATCAAACAACAAAACATCAGGTTCAACCGCAACAGCACGCGCGATGCAAAGGCGTTGTTGTTGCCCGCCTGAAAGAGCAGATGCTCCATCTTTAAGACGGTCTTTGACTTCGTCCCATAATGCCGCACCACGAAGGGATTTTTCAACTTTCTCTGTGAGAATTTTTTTATCTTTCAGTCCTTGAAGACGCAAGCCATAAGCGACATTATCAAAAATGCTCATTGGAAAAGGGGTCGGTTTTTGAAAAATCATTCCGATTTTCATACGAAGAGCAATCAAATCAATATTTTTATCCAGAAGGTTTTGGTTGTCGCCTTGAAAATGAATTTCTCCCTCGTAACGATTGCCTGGGTAGAGGTCATGCATGCGATTAAACGAGCGAAGCAGGGTTGTTTTACCGCATCCGCTAGGTCCAATGAGTGCTGTTACTTTTTTCTTAGCAATAGGCATATCAATTGATTTAAGGTTTGGATCACTCTTTCCTGCGTAATAGAAATTAAAGTTTTTAACTTCTAATTCAAGAGGATCCGTCATTGATGTGATGGTAGCCATAAAATTCCTTTACTTATTTTTTCTTAATGAGGAGGCGTCCGCCGATATTGATGGCAAGAATGGCAAAGGCTAAAATTGCCGCACTTGCCCAACCAATCGCTTGCCAGTCTTCAAAAGGACTCATCGTGTAGTTAAACATCGTTACGGTGAGTGATGCCATGGCTTCTGACATATCGGTGGAAAAAAAGTTGTTGTTAAAGGCGGTAAATAGAAGTGGTGCTGTTTCGCCAGCCACTCTGGCAACCCCTAAAAGTACACCCGTGGTAATACCCGTAATCGCACCTTTATAGACGATTTGTACGATGACTTTCCATTTGGGTGCACCAAGTGCGTAGGCAGCTTCTCGAAGTTCCACAGGCACAAGGGCAAGCATGTCATCGGTAGTACGAATAATCACTGGAATCATGATAATGGCTAACGCAATACTTCCAGCCCATCCTGAAAAATGACCAATAGGCATGACTAAAATACCGTACACAAAAACACCGACAATGATGGAAGGTGCTGACATCATAATGTCTGAAATATCGCGTGTAAAATTGGCAAAACGGGAGTTTCTGCCGTATTCGCTGAGATACGTACCTGCTAATAGACCCATCGGTACGCCAATTGCCGTTGAAGCAAGCGTGAGCATCAAGTGTCCAACGAGCGCGTGACGAAGACCACTTGGCGTAATGCCAGGAGGCGCTCCATCTTTCATAAACAGCTCTAAAGAGATATGCGAGAGTCCATTTACAAGCAGTACGCCTAGTATCCAAAAGAGAAAAAAGATGCCAATGGCCGTTGCAACAAAGGCAAGGGATAGGGCAATGATATTTCTAATTTTTCGTTTTTTATAAGATGTATTAACCATTTTTTCTCACTTTTCGTAAAAAAGCAAATTTAGCAATCGCAATGACAGAAAAACTCACCACAAACAAAATCAGTGCTAAGTAAAAAAGGCTAGAGTAATACAAGTCTCCATCTGCCTCACTAAATTCATTTGCTAAGATGACAGGAATGCTGGTTGCCGGCTCTAAGATAGAAGAGGGCATATTGGTGCTGTTCCCCATGACAAACGTTACCGCCATTGTCTCGCCCAATGCCCTTCCTAAAGAGAGGATAATGGAACCGATAACCCCTACTTTGGCAAAAGGGATGATGACATCTTTAATGACATCCCATTTCGTAGCGCCAAGGGCATACGCGGATTCTTTTAAAATGTCAGGCGTTGTATCCATCGCATCGCGTGAAACGGCTGCGGTGAAAGGGATAATCATAATGGCAAGAATAACACTCGCCGTTAGCGTGCCGATACCTGAACTATGGGTTAGTTTTTGAATGATAGGCACGAAGAAAAACAGACCCCACATACCATAAACAATGGATGGAATTGCAGCAAGAAGTTCTATCATGGTTCCGATTAATGATTTTAAACGTCCTCTTGCAATTTCAGAGAGGAAAATGGCAATGCCAAGCGCAAGCGGTGTAGCTAAAACCATCGCAGTTGCTGTGCTGGTCAGTGTTCCATAAATAGCAGGAAATGCACCAAACTTTTCAATATTAGGCGCCCAATCGGTATCGAAAATAAATTTGAGACCAAGAATATCAATCGCAAGTTTAGCGTGGTCATACAGAACATAAAAAATACTGACAAGAATAACAAGTACAGAGATAGACATGAGTCGTGAGAGATTTTCAAAGATAAAATCGCCAACATTAAAGTTTTTCATTGTTTCAGTATTTCCTTGGTGTTTTAAATAAGATAACAAAAAAGAGCAGGGAAAATTCCCTGCTTTGCGTGTTATTTTGCTCCGTTTGCTTTCCAGTAAGTTACAATTGCGTCAATTGTCTCTTTTGGAAGTGGAACATACCCTAATTTTTGAGCTTCTTCAGCACCTTTGTTAAATGAATAATCAAAGAATGTTGCTACTTTTTTATTTTCCGCTGCTTTTTCAGTTGGTAATAAAATAAAGGTTGCCGCTACGATTGGGTAAGTGTTTTTACCTGGTTGGTTCGCTAAGATTTGATAAAATCCTTCTTCAGCTTTCCATTTAGCATTTGCTGCTGCTGCTTTGATGTTATCGGTTGTTGGCTTAACCCATGTTTTCTCAGCACTTTGAACAGTTGCCATTGGAAGGTTGTTTTTCTCAGCATAAGAAGTTTCGATATAACCGATTGAACCTGGAGTTTGTTTGATCATGTTGGTAACGCCTTCATTACCTTTTCCACCAATACCCACTGGCCATTTAACGGTTTTACCAAGACCTACTTTTTCATGCCATACAGTACCAATTTTGTCTAACCAATAGGTAAAGTTCCATGTTGTACCACTTCCGTCTGAACGGTGAGCAATGGTGATTGCTAAATCTGGAAGTGCAACGCCTGCATTGTCTGCTGCAATTTTTGGGTCATTCCATTTTGTAATCGTACCCATAAAAATGCCTTCAACGACTGCATTTGAAAGTTTGACTTCTTTACCATTAAGGGCAGGAATATTATATGCTAAACCAATCGCACCAACGACTGCTGGGAACTGCAATAATTTATCCGCAGCAAGTTTTGCAGGCTCTAATGGTTCATCAGATGCACCAAAGTCTACTGTACGTGCTTGGATTTGTTTGATTCCGCCGCCACTACCGATAGATTGGTAATTCACTTGAATACCAGTTGCTGCCTCATATGTGTGAGCCCATTGGTAATAAATAGGAGCAGGAAAACTCGCACCCGCACCACTGATTTTATCTGCTGCAATAAGACTGACCGCTGCCAATGCTGAAAGAAGAAGCATTTTTTTCATTGAGAAACCCCTTGTTTTTTTGTTTTCTACAGGGTGAAGTTTAATAAGATTTGATTACGATTTGATTACAGATAAGTAAGAAAACAGGGGGTTTTTTCATGTGAATTTGTGCACACTCTATGCTTTTAAAAGTACCTAAAATAGGCTTTGAAAAGCATGTTTAACTGTGCTGGTAGTTTGGGTGTATAAGCGAGGAAAAATAAAAATTAACGTTTTTGTAAGAGCGCGTTCAGCGCGTCTGCAAACGCTCTTTTTTGCTTCTCACCAATCGCACTAGGACCGCCTGTGATTTCGCCTGCATCTCTGAGTTCTTGCATTAAATTGCGCATAGCGAGTAAACTTTTAATATTACTTTCATCGTAAATCGTACCGCGTGGGTCGAGTGCTAGCACACCTTTGCTAACGAGCCTATCCGCTAGAGGAATGTCAGCGGTAATGACCAAGTCTTCAGGCATTGCGTGTTCAACAATGTAATGATCCGCTTCATCAGCACCTTGCGCGACGATAATCATCGTCAGCAAAGGCGAATCTTGAAGCGGTATTTTTTTGTTGGCAACAAAATGTGTTGTGATGTTGCGTTTGAGTACGGCTCGAAGAAGAATCTCTTTTAGAGCATTGGGAAACGCATCGGCATCAACGTAAATCATCATTGTTATCGTTCTCTTCTTTTGGGGGTGTATTCACGTGGCGCGTTGTCTCTGCGTTTGGGTTGTCCTTGTGGCTTTTGTCCTCTGCCTTGTTGAATAGGCACAGCTTTAATAGTTGGGTCAGGTTCAAACCCTTCAATGATTTCACGTTTAAATTTACGATTGATCAGTTTTTCAATGTTGGCTAAATACTCGTGTTCATCCACACATACGAGTGAAATTGCCTCGCCATTGTTGCCTGCACGTCCCGTTCTGCCGATGCGGTGAACGTAATCTTCTGCAATATTTGGAAGCTCGAGATTGATAACATGCGGAAGTTGGTCGATGTCAAGGCCCCGTGCGGCAATATCGGTGGCTACAAGCACTTTAATGGCGCCATTTTTAAAATCACTCAGTGCTTTGGTTCGGGCACTTTGGCTTTTGTTTCCATGAATAGCCGAAGAGCTAATGCCGATTTTAACCAGATATTCCGAAACTTTATTGGCATGATGTTTGGTACGGGTAAACACTAAAACTTGCTCCCATCTATTTTCTTGAATCAGTTTGCCAAGTAGTGCCGTTTTACGTTTGCAATCGACTAAAATGACCCGTTGGTTCACGAGTTCGCTTGAAGTATTACGACGTGCCACTTCGACAATAGCAGGGTTTTTTAAAATAGACTCACAGAGCTTTTTAATATCGTCACTGTAGGTCGCTGAAAAAAGCAGATTTTGACGCTTTGTTGGAAGCAAGGCAATGACACGGCGAATATCTTTGATAAAGCCCATATCGAGCATTCTATCGGCCTCATCAAGCACTAAAATTTCAATATGTTTAAGATCAATCGTCCCTTGAGAGACATGATCGAGTAGTCTTCCTGGTGTTGCAACAAGAATATCAATGCCTGCACGCAAGGTTTGAATTTGAGGGTGGATGCCTACACCGCCAAAAATAACGGCACTTTTAAAGGGTAAATATTTGCCATAGACTTTGACACTTTCGCCCACTTGCGCTGCGAGTTCACGGGTTGGGGTGAGAATGAGCACGCGAAGAAGCGGTTTGGCTTTATTGCGTGGCTTTTGAGAAAGTATCTCTAAAATAGGCAGCGTAAAGCCGGCTGTTTTACCTGTCCCCGTTTGCGCGCCTGCTAACATATCGCGGCCTGCGAGGATAGAAGGAATGGCTTTTTCTTGCACGGGTGTGGGCGTGGTATATCCCTCTTCTTGGACGGCTTTTAAGATGGGTGAACTGAGGTTTAATTGTGAAAATAACATAAAATTAGGGTTTCCTTTAGGGTTGTCATAAAGACAGTGTGTCACAGTGTTTGAACGACATTTATCATTTACATGTAAAGTAGAGACGCTTGTTGTTTTGGAAAAGTCAAAGAGGATGACTTAGGGCATTATACCCTAAGCCTTTGAAAATTATAGAAGCATGCCACGAATCATAAAGTAGAAGATTGCTGAAAGAAGTGCGGAGGCTGGTACAGTGATGAGCCAAGCTGCAATAATCATTTTAAGCGCTGAGCGTTTAACCAGTTCATGTTTACGCACCGCTTTAATCGCTTTCTTCTCAATTTTACTGAGTTCTATCTCGCCTTCGTAAATATTGCGGATGATAGATTTTTCTTCGTTGATTTTATTCATTAAGTTTTTAACAAGGTATGGGTCTACTTTTTTGAGTTTTCCCAATGATTCTAAGGAGTGTTTATACTCTTCTAATTTATCCATTTCATCATCAAGTTTATGTTGCTTGAGTTCTTCTTCCGTCTCTTTAATGCGGTTTCTCATCAAATATTCACGTAAAAAACCAACACCAAAAACGGCACCAACAGCAATATGGGTTGAACTTACCGGTAAGCCTAATTGGCTCGCTACGATAACCGTTAATGCCGCAGAAAGCGCGACACAAAATGCGCGAATTTGGTCAAGTTCCGTAATCTCACTTCCTACCGTTTTGATGAGTTTGGGTCCATAAAGTCCTAGCCCCACAACAATACCAAGCGCACCTACGAGCATAACCCAAAAAGGGATGCCCGCTTTAGTAGCAATACCACCTGTTGTCAGGGCATCATAAATACCCGCCAAAGGTCCAACGGCATTGGCAACATCGTTCGCACCGTGTGCAAAGCTTAAAAGTGCGGCTGAGAAAATAAGGGGAATATTAAAAAGTTTATTGATAGCTTCACGGGTATTGGGAAGGGAGTCAGCCATTCGTGCGATGGATGATTTTGTAAAGAAAAAGATGCCAATGGCAACGGCAAGTCCAATAGTGGCAGCTGTGATAAAATTCACATGGACCATATGGTTAAAGCCTTTAAGAATGATATACGTTCCAAAAGCCCATGTCATGACAGAGAGTAAAACGGGAACCATTGCTTTTGCTGCAAGGCGCTTGTCCTCTTGATAAATAATGGTCTTTTTAATCAAGAGCAGACACAATGCCGCAATAATACCGCCTAGAAACGGTGAAATAACCCAGCTAAAGACAATTTCGCCCATCTTTGCCCAATTGACCATATGAAAGCCAGCGGCGGCAATGCCACTTCCTGTCACACCTCCTACGATAGCGTGTGTGGTCGAAACGGGTGCTCCTGAAGCCGTGGCGATATTGAGCCAAATTGCACCTGCAAGTAATGCCGCCATCATAATCCAGATAAACGTATTGGTATCTTTAATCATGGCAGGATTGATGATGCCGTTTTTAATCGTACCAACAACATCTCCGCCCGCAATAAGCGAACCTGAGGATTCAAAAATAGCCGCAATAATAATAGCACCAAAAATAGTCACTGCATTGGCGCCAACGGCAGGTCCTACGTTGTTAGCGACATCGTTTGCTCCAATATTGATGGCCATATAGCCACCAAAAATAGCGGCAACAATTAAAAGAGTTTGATTGGGAAGGTCGCTAGAGAGGCTGGATACATACCAAATAACAATCAGAATAAAAATGAGAGCTCCGCAGAGTTTCATAAAATCGGCAATTCCAAAACTTCTGATATTTTGAACATCTTTGATGGATTTTAACTCCATACCATTCCTTTTTGTAATCAATCGGTAATTGATTTTTTGTAGAATGGATAATGTAGTGTAATTTCACTTTAAATCTACTAAATAAGATGCTTGAGCTGCTGTCTTAATTCCATTAAAAGCCTATTTTGTCGCATTGCGATGTACTGTTTGATTTTTGATTTCATAAAAATATTTGGCAAAATATTGAGCACAATTGTTTCATTAATAATGCTAAAAATAGAAGCGGGCGCTGAGATAATCGTGAAGAAACCTTTCTCCGTTGGGAGTTGGAAATATATCTCAAATTCTTCATCAATTAACTGCTTTTGCAGGAGTTTCTCAACATCC
>DKFS01000027.1:0-5435 GCA_002452855.1 Sulfurospirillum sp. UBA6790
GGCCAACTCAAAATTATGTTCAATGTCCGTAACTCAACCAATACACCACTTGAAACAATTCGTTCGTACGTGCAAGAAGTATTAGAAGGGCTAGATTTTACGTTACGCTTGAGTGAAAGTGCAAAACCTTTTGTTACCTCTAAAGAGGCTCATATCGTTTCATTAGTCTCTAATGCACTTTTACATGTAACTCAAAAATCACCAAAACTCTCCACCGCTGGTGGAACAAGTGATGCCCGTTTTTTTGGCAGTTTTGGTATTGAAACGATAGAGTGTGGTGTGGTGAATGATACGATTCATGCCCCTAATGAGTGCTGTCCTCTTCATGAAGTGGATGCCTTGGTATCAACATTTCGTTATGTGATTGAAAATTTTTCAAAGGAAAAAAGATGAATATAATTTCTACCGATCATGCGCCTCAAGCTATTGGGCCTTATTCCCAAGCGATTGAAGTGAACAACATGATTTTTACGTCCGGGCAAATTGCGCTTCGTGCTGATGGCAGTTTTGTTGAAGGTGATGTTGAAGCACAAACAACACAAGTGATGCAAAATCTCTCTCATGTCCTTCAAGCGGCAGGAAGCAGTTTACAAAATGTGGTTAAAACGACTATCTTTTTAGCCAATATGGATGATTTTGCAAAAGTAAACACTATCTATGGTTCATTCTTTGGAGATCACAAACCAGCACGTAGTACGGTTGGTGTCAAATGTTTACCTAAAAATGCATTGGTCGAGGTTGAAGCAATCGCGGTTAAGTAATGATTTTATTTTAAAAATCTTTAAAGTTTTTATAGGATTTTTTATAATAAAATGTTGCACCCTAAAATCTTAGAGTAGGAAGTTGTTGAACATGACAAAAAATCACTATGACGTCTTGGTCGTTGGTGGAGGAATCTCAGGTGCGGCTCTGTTTTATGAGCTTGCAAGATATACAGATATTAAGCGCATAGCGCTCGTTGAAAAGTATGAGAAGTTGGCGAAACTCAATTCCGCTGGAACTTCTAACTCACAAACGATTCACTGCGGTGATATAGAGACGAACTATACTCTAGAAAAAGCCAAAAAGGTTAAAGAGACAGCGAGCATGATCTCTAAGTATTGTTTACAATACGGCCACGAAGGCAAATTTATGTTTGCACATCAAAAGATGGCAATTGGTGTTGGGGATACCGAAGTAGCGTATATGCTCAAAAGGTATGAAGAGTTTAAAGAGCTTTATCCGTATTTGGAAGTTTTCGATAAAGAAAAACTTGCCAAGATAGAGCCTAAACTTATTTTTGATTTAAACGGAAAAGAGCGTCCTGAAAACATCGTTGGTGTCGGTGTTGAGGGTGGACAATACAGTACCGTTGATTTTGGGGCAATGACTGAGAGTTTGGTCAATGAAGCACAAAAAATTGAAGATAAAACAGCCGATGTTTTTTTGAATTCACAAGTAACAAACATAACAAAATTGGGTGATATGTTTGTCGTGATGACAAAAGATCAAACATTTACGGCTGACGCTGTTGTTGTAAATGCAGGCGCACACTCACTTTATATCGCACATGAAATGGGTTATGGTCTTGACTTTGCATGTCTCCCTGTCGCTGGAAGCTTTTATATGACAAAGCAAAAAATGCTTAACGGTAAAGTCTATATGGTGCAACATCCAAAATTACCATTTGCGGCATTACACGGCGATCCTGATATTTTAGCAGGTGGCTGTACACGTTTTGGCCCAACAGCATTGGTTCTTCCAAAGCTAGAGCGCTATACCGGTGGTACGTATCTTGATTTCTGGCAAACACTCCAATTTGATGGAAAAGTTGCTAAAGTATTTTATGATTTAATGAAAGATAGCGATATCCGTAATTATATCTTTAGAAACTTCTTCTTTGAAGTTCCAAAATACGGTAAAGAGCTTTTTATTAAAGATGCACGCAAAATTGTTCCATCCTTACAAATTGATGAAATTGAATATGCACATAACTTCGGTGGTGTTAGACCACAAGTTATTAACAAAACAGAGAAAAAATTGATGCTTGGCGAAGCAAGTATCAACCCAGGCAATGGTATTATTTTCAACATGACGCCAAGCCCAGGGGCAACAAGTTGTCTTGGTAATGCACGCCGCGATGTTAAAATTGTGTGTGAATTCCTTGGTAAAACGTTTGACGAAGCACTTTTCAAAAAAGAGCTTATTGATTAAAAAATCTACGAGGGCTTCAGTCATGAAGCTCTCACCAAAGTAAACTCATGATACATCCTCTTGATCTTTATGCCAAAATAGAGCCGCTTATCGGCTTTTATGAGCAGTATGAAAAACTCTACGCACTCTACTTGACACATTTAAAATCTTTACATGTAAACCATGTTTTAGACGTTGGTTGTGGCAATGGTAAGTTTTTGAAACACCTTCAAAATAATGCGATTGATGCATTTGGCATCGATAGAAGCAGTGCAATGATTGAAAGGGCTTTAAGTCTTGGTGTAAATGCAAGTACACAAGAATTAGATACTTTAGAAGCAAAGCGCTTTGATTGTGTCGTTGCTGTGGCGGATGTTTTAAATTATATTCCTCCACATGATTTAACTCAATTTTTTGAGGCAGTTGCGCGTGTTCTCTCTCCTAAAGGTTATTTTATATGTGATGTTAATACCTTGTATGGCTTTGAATCCGTAGCAGATGGCGTAATGAATAAAGAGACAGATGAGCAGTTTTTATGTGTTGAAGCCGCATATAAAAACAAAGAACTTTTAACGAAAATAACACTTTTTGAAAAAGAGGGCAAAGTGTATCGTAAAGAAACAGGAGAGATCTTGCAATTTTTTCATTCACTCTCCGTTCTTAAAAAGCTTGACACACTGAGATTGCACTCGAGCTATCCTATTTTTTTATTTGGCGATGAAGCCGATAAAATGCTTTTAATTTTTCAAAAGCGTTAATTAAGAGAGCTCTTGTAAAAAGGTACTGAGTATCTCATTGGTTTTACTCTGTTCATTATTGGCGCTTAACTTTTCCATCAATTCTTTGCGATAATCACTAATCATTTGATCGAGACTTGCCAATGCATTTTCACGATCTTCCCCCACGAGTGGTGGTTGTGCATCATCTCCTAGCCCTAATTTCTCAGTCAGTTCGGCCTTTTTTGCCTCAATCATTTTTTCAATCTTTTCATTATTATAATCTTGATAAAATTGAAGTGCGCCTTTTGAGGAAAGTGCTTCTTTAAATGCTGCTATGGCGGCATCTTGTTCGGTAGTCTCTGTCGAGGACGTTGTTGAATTTCCTGTGAGATCTATTTTGGTTTTAAGATGATCTTCTAAGATATCTGCAAATGGATTTGCTGTATCTGAACTTTTTGTGGTACCTTTTGTGAGTGTGCTAAGAATGGATTGACTGATGTTTTTTTTACTGTCATCAATAGTCATAATAGCTCCTTTTATAACGTTTCTTCTAACAAGCAAAAAAGGTTCCTATGTTACAATTATAAAAAGAATAAAGGGTATAGTATGTGGCGCGTTGAAGAAGCAAAATCTACAGATATTGAACATTTAATTGATCTTTTGACACAACTTTTCTCAAAAGAGGCTGAATTTATTCCGAATCGCACGTTGCAAAGAGCGGGCCTTGAGACAATCCTTGCTCATGAAGACATTGGGAAAATTCTTGTTATAAAAGATAACCATACTATTGTGGGGATGGTCAGTCTTTTATGGAGCATCAGTACAGCCCTTGGAGGCAAGGTAGCCTTTTTAGAAGATATGGTCGTTCACTCTTCCTTTCATGGACAAGGACTTGGAAGCCATTTATTAGAATATGCAATGACTTACGCAAAAGAGCAAGGCTGCAAAAGAGTGACACTTTTGAGTGATAATGACAATACGGATGCACATCGTTTCTATGAGCGATTTGGCTTTAAACACTCTTCTATGGTTCCCATGCGCTTGGTTTTTGCATAAAAAACTTGTATAAATCTTTGGAAAAAAGGTACTATATACTCTGCAAAATAAAAGGATAAGATTTGAAACTTCTCATCGTATATTTTTTAGTAACTTTTTCAGTTGCCTTTGCTCAATCAGAGATAAGTACTCCTCCTACCACGAATAATGATACAGCATCTACCTTGTATCAAGAAGTGGTGCAAAAACTCAAGAATGAGTCGATTATACCCATTGATGAAAAGCGTCTTTTGGATAATTGCATTGAAGGCATGGTCAATAGTGTTGATAAAAATGGGCGCTATTTTAATGAAGAAGAGTACGAAACACTCTATTTAAGCACAAGCCCTGTTGCTGGCATTGGTCTTTTTTTGAAACAACGACGACACCATATCTATATTAAATCTATTGTGGATCATTCTCCTGCTCAAAAAGCCAATTTACAAAAAAATGATGAAATTGTTCAGATAGACGGTATTTTGGTTCGCGATTTAAGTTTTGAAGAAGTTGTTGCTGAACTAAGAGGTGCGCCTAATACCAAAGTGAAGTTGGGCATTCTAAAAGCAAATAGCACTAAGATGACAGAAGTACAATTGACTCGTAAAATGGTTACACTTGATTTGATTACTTCCTTGATGTTTGATGGTAATATTGCATATATTAAAATTAGCTCTTTTGTCCAAGATAGCCTGCAAGAGATGCTTGAAGATATTCGATATCTTTATGATTCGCAAAACCATACCATGAATGGAATGATTTTGGATTTACGTGATAATCCAGGCGGTGTATTAAACAGTGGCTTAGCGGTTACATCACTTTTTTTAGATAAAGACAAACCTCTGATTAATGTCAAAAGTCGCCATAAAGAAGATAAAAAAATATACCGCAATCGACCTGAAGATTTTGATGGTAGTGATTATTCGAGCAAAATAGATGCCCTCTCTTTTTTAAAAACCATTCCTTTAGTGATTCTTGTAAACAGAGATTCTTCAGGAAGTGCAGAAATTGTGGCCTCGGTGTTACAAGAATATAACCGAGCAACGGTTATTGGTACGCCGACGTTTGGCAAAGATACTTTTGCGACACTCTTTCCATTACAAACTAAAGTTTCGGCAGTCAAATTTGCAACGGCACGATGGACGACGCCCAAAGGTAAGAGTGTCTGGCCAAATGGTGTTGTGCCAAATGTGGAGATGAAGGCACAAAGTGATGAAGAAGACAGTGTGCTTCAAGAAGCTTTACGCTTTTTGAAGCACAAATAAGAAGTGTTTTATTTGGTGATAAACATATAAAAAGGTTTTTCGTCGAGTTGCATATCAATCCAAACGCCATTAGAACCTAGGGTATTGCTCAATGCTACTTGAAGAGAAAGGTATGTTTTAGGAAGCTCAAAAAGGACTTTTAACTTTTTATTGGAAAAAATTGATTTTGTCGCTCCGGTAATAATATTACAAAATTCTGCGACACCATCTACAATCGCGGCAGTATCATCAGCCTCTACACTTTCTC
>DKFS01000027.1:5667-6635 GCA_002452855.1 Sulfurospirillum sp. UBA6790
GCGTGATCGTCATATCGTATTTTTTAGCAGAAGCTTTGAGCTTAAAATCTTCTGCATCTTGTGCAAGAACAATAGAATAGCCCAGTTTTGCTAATTCAGAAGAAATTTTATCAACATTCGTTTGGTCCTCATCATATAAAAGGACAGAGAGCTCTTTTTTACAAGCAGCAGGATTAAAAAATAAAATAGCAATATTGAAATTTTGAAAGAGCTTAACGGATGTATCGGCGCTAATACCTTTTAGATAATTAAACATATCTTTTTTATAATCACCTAGCGAAACAGGCAAATTTAGCGCTTGACTCAACTTTTCTAATTGCTTGATGAGATTCCCAAGATGAGGGGTTTCTTTTTCCATAGGTGAATAAGGAGAATTTTTTAATGAGACATAAATGCCTTTAACACCTCTTTCTTTAAGAGAAGCACTTTGTCCAACAATGGTA
Source organism: Sulfurospirillum sp. UBA6790 (assembly GCA_002452855.1). The sequence goes on from DKFS01000027.1 coordinate 6,111, forward strand.
TTATATAAGACCGTATTGCGACTTTCTAATACAGTTTCGTTATAATAAAAAATTAAAATAGAGTGTTGAATAATATGTGTCATAGCCTTATTTCACGCATAACGTTTTGCTTAGGATTATTAGTTCCGCGATAATAGCATACAAAGCTTTTAAATTTATTGAAATATTATGACGATATAATCAAGTTTACATGAATGATTAAGAGGTGGTTAAACGTTATGCAAACCTATTTTTCGGATATCGATGATGCCATAAAACAGTACATTGATGATGAAATTGCATACGAAATTACGAAAGATATAGAAGATTTAGTCTTCTTCTCCAGTTACACAATTAATTTTAATGTCTTTCAAAAAGCAACACAAAAACTTAAAAAGCTGTTACGACAAAATGTGCCATTGAAAGCTCATGTATGGCAGGTTGATGCCCATAACATCATTACACGATACAACCTCTCATCCATCGACACATCAAGTGAGCGCTATCAATATCTCCTGCAAGCTCTCCTTAAAGCGCAAATTCAAA
>DKFS01000106.1:0-2216 GCA_002452855.1 Sulfurospirillum sp. UBA6790
TTATCATCGCTTTTTTAGATGTTCTCAGTAACTCTTTACGAATCGCATCATTAAGGCGTGGGCTTGGTGCAATTTCTACAACTTTTTGATGTTTACGCTGAATCGAACAATCACGCTCACCTAAGTGAATCACGTTGCCATATTTATCGGCAACAATTTGCACTTCGATATGGCGTGGATTGGAAAGATATTTTTCAATAAAGGCATCGCCTCTACCAAAAAAGCGCTCCGCTTCTTTCGTAGCCGCTTCAAACATCGGAATGAAATCTTCCTCTTTTTTAACAATACGCATACCTTTACCACCACCGCCAAAGGCTGCTTTGATGATAACAGGAAAGCCAATCTCTTTTGCAACTTTGACAGCTTCGTTCATGTCTGTAATCGGCTCATCGGTTCCTTCAATCACAGGAACACCTACAGCCTTCATCGCGACTTTTGAAGCCATTTTATCACCGAAAAGGGCAATATGTTCAGGTTTTGGACCAATAAACGTAATACCGTTATCGATACAATGTTGTGCAAAATCTGGATTTTCAGATAAGAAGCCATACCCTGGATGGATAGCATCTGCACCCACCTCTTTAGCCAATGCTACAATCTTCTTATAATCCAAATAGACTTGAATAGGATCGCCTTCTAACAGATAACACTCATCTGCCTTACGAACCCATACACCCCTCGCATCAATTGTTGAAAAAACACAAACACTTTTGATATCCAACTCTTGACATGCCCTAATGATTCTAAGCGCGATTTCACCGCGGTTGGCAATCAACACCTTTGTGATTTTCTGTGCGTGCACTACTCTCTCCTAGAGGAAAATGAAAGATGTAATTATACCACTAAACCATCAACTATTCACCCAAAAAATAACTTTTTTTGACACTATTTTGACACTATTTTCAGAGCCAATCGGAACGCTGAATGCTCTCATCAATTTCACGTCCCATATCTTGGTGCAACTCCCAATAATACGAAACAAACGCATTAACAGTCGTATTCATTGGCACATAATACCCCTCTTCATTCTTACGAGCAAACTGCTCTAAAAAGAGCTTGGCATCTTTTTTAGCCAAATAATGTGCGGCTAAGTTTTGATACGTCTGCACATACCATGTTTTTAGCTTTTCATACGCTTCATCGCTTGCATTAATATGTAAGGTTTCATCAAAACGCAACACGCCACTCTCAAACAGTCCACTAAGATGAATCAGCCCTTCGCAATAATAAGGCTCGACTTCACCTGTTTTCATCCAACCAATCAATCCAACCGAACGCTTAATAGTATCGCTTAAAAGTGCTGTTTTGAGAGACGCATCTTCATCAAGAAAAAAGGCCACCAAACCGCCAGTGGTTGCTTTAAACTCTTCAATGTTTTTAAAGACGCCGCTTTGATTCATCTTGGTTTCCGTGTCACCGTCCATCCATAAAATATGCCCAAATTCATGGCCTATCGTACTGACTTCATAAACTTTGTGCCAGAGTTCTGGCTGATGAAAAATAATTTCGCGCTCGTGATCCATAAAGTCTTTACCAAAAACAGTTTGGTGAATTTTTAAAAACGGTTTTGCACGTTGAGAATCAAGCACGTTATCCGCAAATGCAAAGATTTTTTTGCCCCGTTCTGAACTCACGACTTCATCGTTGGGAACAACTTGTGCTGAAAAAAGACCATTAAATTCTGCCGCATAAAAGAGTGCAGGTCTGCCTATGTAGAGTTGCACGCGTTTGAGATTGGCTAAAACACCCTCTTTTAAAGCAGAATTTTCAGAACCACTCTCTTTAAAAAGTGTTGTAAACGCATTATGAATGCGCTCATACGTTTTATTTACATCGTGTTCTTCAGGGCGTGAAAGTCGTACATCCCACTCAAGCGCAACGGCTTTTTTATAATGATCTTCGTAATATTCCAAAGGATGACCAATTTGAATGGGCGTTGTAACATCCATCCATTTCCTATCGACATCAGCCCATTTTTCAATCAATTTGCTTCTATCTTCTTCACCAAAGGCTTCTTCTAAAGCTTTAAAATAGGAAATATACGCTTTTTCTTGACCAAAATCAGGGTCTTCCATCTCCGATAAATCATCGACTAAAGAAGACAGCGCACTTTTTACATGTAAAACATCTTCGGGAAACGCAAGGGCGTACGCTTTGGCTTCATAACCACCGGCTACTTTTTCCAAAACAGAGTACGATCTATCGCCATCATTGCC
>DKFS01000106.1:2370-4039 GCA_002452855.1 Sulfurospirillum sp. UBA6790
CTGTTCAAGCAACATTTGGTGGCGTTTGAGGTAAAACTCTTTCACCCAAAGATACGCTTTTTCTTTTGCCTGCGCAATAAACAGTGCATCTTTATTCTCTTTTTCAAGCGCTTGTACCAGCTGTTCATCCCGCAAATTAATGAGACGTGTCAATGCCGCAACTCTGTTTTCACGCACTAAAGTAAGTTCAACGCTTTCTAAAAACGTATCAATCAAAGTTTCAATACGTTTATCGTACTCTTTTTGCTCGACAATACTAAAATACTCGCCAAGCTCTTTTTGTCGATCCCCTACTAACTCGTAAAACCGTTTTAAATCATTTTGAAATTTTTCTTTCATAGTTGCTCTCGTGTTTTTTTGTGTTTTTTTAAGTATAATTTTATCTCTTTTTATCTCATGAAGAGATTAACAAGAATGATTCTCACGAACTTTACTCTTTCTAAAAGGATGAAACCTATGTCAAATGATTGGGCGATAGAGACAAAAACCATCCAATGCGGATGGGAACCTAAAAACGGTGAACCGCGCGTTCTTCCTATTTACCAAAGCACAACGTATAAATACGACAGTGTTAAAGAAGTGGCAATGCTTTTTGATCTTGAAGCCGCGGGTCATATGTATTCTCGTATCTCCAATCCAACGTGTGAAGCTCTTGAAGCAAAAATTGCAGCCCTTGAAGGCGGTGTTGGCGCGTTAGTGACCTCTTCGGGTCAAAATGCTTCGACAATCGCTATTGCCAATATCTGCTCTTCGGGCGATCATTTTATTGCCGTGGGCGCTATTTATGGCGGAACGGTTTCACTTTTTACCAATACCCTCAAAAAAATGGGCATCGAGGTCACGTTAGTTGATGCTGAGCTTTCCAAAGAAGCGCTGAAACGTTACTTCAAACCAAACACAAAAGCTATTTTTGGTGAAACCATCGCCAATCCAAAACTGGATATTTTAGATTTTGAAAAATTCTCATCCCTAGCCAAAGAGATGGGTGTACCGCTTATTGTGGACAATACCTTTGCAACACCGTATTTATGCCGTCCATTTGAACATGGAGCCAATATTGTTATCCATTCTGCAACCAAATATTTAGACGGACATGCGATTAGCGTGGGTGGCGTCATCGTCGATGGCGGTAATTTTGATTGGAGCAATGGTAAATTTCCAGAGTTCACAGAGCCCGATGAGAGCTATCATGGTATGGTTTATACCAAAAATTTTGGCAATCAAGCCTATATCGTAAAAGCCAGAGTACAATGGATAAGGGACATCGGTTCATACCTTGCGCCTATGAATGCTTTTTTAACCAATGTCGGGATGGAAACATTACATGTAAGAATGGACAGACATTGTGAAAATGCCTATAAACTAGCGACTTTTCTTGAAAACCATCCCAAAGTGAGTTGGGTCAATTACCCAGCACTTCCTAGCCACAAACACAATGATTTAGCACTCAAATACCTTAAAGGGGCGAGTGGTGTTTTAACCTTTGGAGTTCAAGGCGGACGTGAAGAAGGCGAAAAAGTGATGAATGCCCTAAAGCTTGCCGCCATTGTCGTGCATGTCGCCGATGTAAGAACGGGCGTATTGCATCCTGCGAGTATGACGCACCGTCAATTAAGCGATGCCGAACAGCTCCAAGCAGGCGTCACACCGGATCTCATTCGCGTCACTG
>DKFS01000056.1 GCA_002452855.1 Sulfurospirillum sp. UBA6790
TAATTCGCAATTATGAAGCTGCTGGATTTAATACCATTGATGCTATTTTTGACACCGCTTACAGTGAAAAAGTCCTCTACCTTCTTGACGTAAAATTGCGTGAAAAAGCGATTCATAAATTTTCACTGCTTCCTTTTTTTAAACACATTAAACTCTTTTATAATCTCGACAATCGTATTACGATGATGCCTGATTTTAAATCGGGGTATACCTGTGAATTACTTTCAACGTACGAGATGGATACTTCGAATATTTGTTTTGAACTCTCTGAAAAGCATCAAGTAGGTATGTATGCAGGTGTGGACAAGCTGGTTTTAAATCTGTATAAACAGCAAGGCTACAAAATGGCGATTGATGATTTTGGTGTTGGCTTTTCTGGACTTCAAATGCTTTTTAATGCCGACCCCAATTTTATTAAGATTGACCGTTTTTTTATCAATGAAATTCATTTGAGCAAAAAGAAGAAGCTTTTTGTTAGCTCCATTGTGCAAATAGCTCAAGCCATGGGAATCTTTACGATTGTTGAAGGTGTTGAGTGTGAAGAGGAGTATTTGGAGTGTAAAAAATTAGGCTGCAACATGGTTCAAGGCTATTTTGTACAAAAGCCCACACAAAATGTTTGGGAGATTTTACCAGGATATGACCACGTCAAAGCATTGTCTCAAAGCGAAAAACGCAAAAATGGCAAAATATCCAATATTGAAAAGTATATACAAAAGAGCCATCCCGTTTTTGTGGATTCGCATATCAATGAAGTCTATGAACTGTTGCGAGAAGATAAAAAAATCTATTTTGTGCCTGTTCTGGCACGTGATTTAACTCCCATTGGTATTATTAAAGACGCGGACATTAAGTCTTATATTTACTCCAATTATGGTAAATCTTTGTTATACAACATTACGCAAGGCAGTCTTAAAAATATCGTCTCGCATTGCGGACGTGCCGATATAAATGACCCGTTGGAGAAGATTTTAAAAATCTATGCCTTTGATGATGATAACGACGCTATTTTAATTACGCAAGATGAAAAATATATTGGGTATTTAAGTTCCAAAGTGCTTTTGGATATTGTCAATGAAAAAAATATCGTTGATGCCAAAGACCAAAATCCTCTGACGGGCCTTTCTGGTAACCGCATTATCAATGAGTTTGTCGCCAATGCTATGGAATCTAAAGAAAAAGTGATGATGGCGTATTTTGACTTTGATAATTTCAAGCCTTTTAATGACTATTATGGCTTTCGCAAAGGGGATCGTGCTATTACCCTTTTTGCCGACATCCTTAAAAGCTCTGTCGGGTTTGATGAATGTTTGATAGGCCATGTGGGCGGGGATGATTTTTTTTTAGGTTGGAGCCTCAAAGAAGAGGACAGTTTTGAAAAAGTTTATGGTATCGTCGATGATATTGTGAGTAAATTTGCAGAAGATATTAAAAGTTTTTATTGTGAACAAGGCATTTGTTCAGGGTATATTATGGCTAAAAATCGTGATGGTGAATTACAGAAATTTCCATTAATGACGGTTAGTGCGGCTGTCATTTGTCATGGATTTGGGCATCAGCATGATTTAGACGATAATGAGCTCAATGAGATATTTGGCATCTTGAAGAAAAATGCCAAACTCTCACCAACGCATATCTCTTGTGTTGATTTAGGCGTTATCAAACATTAGTCATTTTTTTAGCGTCGTACATTTTTTTGAAAATATAGATGATAATACTCAGTGCAAATAGCATTAAAAGTGTGATGAAAATCATTTTGCCGCCACCACTTAAATTTTGACCAAAATAACTGTACACAAGTGTTGCCGGAAGTTGTCCAATACCTGTTGCGACCCAAAAACTCCAAAATCGAATGGAAGTTAAGCCTGCGGCATAGCTTACGACATCAAATGAAACAAAAGGAAGCAATCGACACACCATAATCGTATGTTTCCCATAACGTTCAAAAAAAGTGTCAGTCGCTTCTAAGGCTTGTTTACTGGTGATTTTTTCAACCACATCACGCCCTAAAACTCGTGCGATAAAAAAACACAAAGCCGCTCCAACCATTGCACTGCTCCACGATAACATAGCTCCCCACACCCATCCAAAAATGGCAGCATTGGAAAGGGTAATCAAAAAAGCAGGAATAGGTGCGATAATAGACTGAAGAATCATGAGTAAAAATGAGATGAGTGCGGCGTAGGTACCAAATTCTCTCAAATAGAGAATGACGCTTTCTAAATTGAGTGAGCTTAAGACACGAACAGCATGATTGAGATGTACATGAATACTTGGAACCATAAAATAAAGCCCTAAGCAGAGTAGGACAGAGAGAAGTAGAGCTATTTGTGATTTTTTCATAGGGGCGCCTTTTACGATAACTTAGAAAAGAAAGAGACCTTTTTGCCAAGTAAATGGTAGACAATCATAAAATTAATGAGTGTTAAAATCCCCAAAAAAACTGTTTTTATGGTTGAAATAGAGATATCATAGAGGTAAAAATTACGCATACTATAATAAATCAAGTCGATTTTAGAGAACCAAAAACAGAGGAGGAACATTATGCTTTGAAGCACAAAGAAAAGAGCCACTGAGGCACTGTTTTTAAAAAAAGAAAAAACAATCCCCAATGCTACACACACTTCAATGACAAGCCTTTCATGAATGCGCATTTCCAACCATACATTGGTTGAAATAATCAGATTGATGCTAAGCGCTAAAAGTAATCCACAAAAGGCATAAAAAAGTGCAAGAAAAAGCTTATTCATTGATAAGTTTATAGTTTATTGCAACCAATGTGCCATCTTTTGGAAGAAGAGATGCATTTCCATGAAAACTTACTTCACCACGTTTTTCAACAGCGCCATAGGTATACACGCGATTAGAAATAATACCAACAGAACAGCTATCTAGGCACGTAATACAGCCAGTGTTAAACTCTTTAGCATTTTTTTCATTCCCCCCAAAACGTAAATCAATCAAGTTTTTATTGCTATCGACAATAACTTCATTGATGTCATAACTTTTTGGTGCGCCATTCCATGTGACACTCATGGCAATTTTTTGACCTTCAACATGGGTTGTCTCTCCATTGGCTTTGGTCATATTGTTGCCTGCAACGCCACCAATCTCAAGCATCGCTTGTAGAAAATCATTTTGATTTTGATAAGCGACAAAAACAGGTTTATCACCGAATTTTCCATCTTTAAAAACAACAGCATGACGCGTGTTTTCCGTTAAATATTTACCGTTTACCGATGCCAAAATCGTGATGGTTTTGTTCTCTTTATCTACTTTCATAGGAGCACTAAGTGAGACACCATTGACGGAGACATTTTGAGTAGTAGCTGATTCATCTTTTTTTTGGCATGCACTAAAAAAAAGAGCCACAACAGCAAGAAGAGCAAGTGTTTTTTTCATGAGGATTCCTTTGTCTTTGTTTATTTTCCACGAAAATCTAGAAAGCATTGTAGTGCAGAAAAACTTTAGACTTAATTAGTCATAATTTTTTTACTTTAGTTTTTTTTAAGCAATATTTGAATGAAATAAAGAAGGAGATGGCATTTGAATTGCATTGCGCTACAATGTTTTATTGCTACGGTAGAATCGCTATTTGTATTAATCGAAAGCATGAATTATTGATTTGGGTTTGTTGTTTAAAAATATAGTCTATTCCATAGAGTAATATTTTTTATAAATTTTATATAACACCATTTAATCGTCATTTTTGGAATGTCCATGCAAAATACTAGCCAAATAAAGATTATTGTAACATAGCCATGAGATGAACTTTTAAAAATTGAGTAAAGATTATAATGAGAAAATAAAATGTGGTGGTGGCTGGAGACGGAATCGAACCGCCGACACGGAGATTTTCAGTCTCCTGCTCTACCGACTGAGCTATCCAGCCACGCTTTGAAGAGTTGAAATTATAGCTTAAAAACTTTAATACTAGCTTATGTTAAGCTAGTGCCAACTCTTTAAAGCGATCACCTCTATGTGCATACGATTTAAACTGGTCTAAACTAGCAGCTGCAGGGGAGAGGAGAGCAACCGTTTTTTGTGTATGCATCGCATGAATTTGTTGCATCGCTTCTTCAATGACATGGCATTTTGAGAGCCAAATATTCTCTTTTTGTGCAAAAGTTGCTAGTCTTTCGGTATTGGAACCAATGGCAAAGATTTTTACATGTAACGGTTTCATAAAATCAAATAACTCTTGCAGATCAACGCCTTTGTCATCCCCACCTAAGACAAGCAGTATCTCTTCATCTTTGTAACGCTTAAGAGCTTCAATTGTCGCATCAACATTCGTTCCTTTAGAGTCATCGACCCAAAGTCTGCCTTGTTTATCATGAAACTCTTCAATCTTGTAATGATCAATTTTAAAGGTATTAAGATGCTGGTAATCCACACGGTCTAATAAGATTTTTTGTGCACATGTTGCTAAAACGGCATCGAGTAAAAAAGGTGATTTAAACGCAATGTGCGTGATGTCTATACCCATTTGTTCCGCTAAATCGTATTCATTGTCGTAGCCAATGACATGTGCTAACGTGTGTGTTTGCGCATATGCTTTGGGCAAAATAGCGACACTGCCTTCTTTCATGCGCCCTAAAATTGAAAGTTTGGCTTGAATATACGCTTCCATGCTGCCATGCCATGTCAGATGGTCAGGTTTTATAGGAAGCAGTAGGTAAATATCGGGAGCTGTGATTTTTGTGTAGTGAAATGTAAAGGAACTGGTTTCTAGAATCCAGATAGGCGCTTTTACGCTGAGCTCTGCCAACGGCGTGCCAATATTGCCACCGGCAACAGCGCCTTTGTCTTTCAAAAGGTATTCGCACATTTGTGTGGTCGTCGTTTTGCCATTGGTTCCGCTGATCCAAATTGAAAAAGGCATGTCATCTTTAAAAAAGTCATATTCGCTGGTGACATGTTTGGCTTTTTGAATCAAAGCGTGATTGGCGGGAAAGCCAGGACTTGGGATTTCTACATCGCTTGTTGTAGGGTCAAAGTCTGAAGGAGGCAATAAAAGATTGCCAAACGCGTCTTCACTTTTACATGTAAAGTGATCATCAAAAATTTGACATTTGCCGCTAAATTTTTCAGCAATTGCCTTCGTTGTTTTTCCGTGTCCAAAAAGTGATATCATCTGATTTTCAATGCCGTAAGTGCTAAAAGATTTGACATGAGAGCGATAATCCAAAATCTCACGATAATCTTGTTTTCTGGCCAACCCTTCACCTCAAAATGATGATGAATCGGCGCCATAAGAAAAATGCGTTTTTTACGCGTTTTGTAACTCCCCACTTGTAAAATGACTGAAACAGTTTCAATTACAAAAACAAAACCAACCAATAATAATAAAAATTCATTTTTAGAAATAATGGCCATATAGCCTATAAATGCCCCAATACTGAGGCTTCCGCTGTCACCCATGAAGATTTCTGCGGGATAGCAATTGAACCATAAAAAGCCGACCAATGAGCCAATAACCGCTGTTGCTAGAATAACAACTTCACCACTTCCGCCAACTTTTGGAAGTAAAAGATAGCCACTTAAAAAAGCATTACCGCCCACGTAAACAAAGACACCCAGTGATAAAATGGAAAAAATGGAAGGAACCGTCGCAAGTCCATCCAATCCATCCGTCAAATTAACGGCGTTACTGGCTGAAATCATCACTAAAATCCAAAAAGCGAGGGCTAAGAGTTGCATATCAAAAAGAGGGTGTTTATAAAATGGAATAAAAAGATTTGTGTCCATATCGATGGAACTGTATAACACAACGGAGATAATCAAAGCTGCCATAAATTGTAAAAAAAGTTTTCCACGTGGCGTTAATCCCGCGGTGTTGCTTTTACCTAAAATTTTGGAGAGGTCATCTTTCATTCCAATGAGCCCAAAGAGCAATAAACATCCAAGCCCTGCAAGCACAAAAAGATTGTCTAGGCGCGCATTAATCAAAATTGCCAAAGTAGAAGCCACTAAAAAGACGATGCCGCCCATGGTTGGTGTTTTGGATTTTTGCTGGTGTGTTTGAGGTGCTAGAGAGTATATCGGTTGGCTCGCGTTGCGTAATTTTGCCCATTTGATGAATTTTGGCATCAAATAAATGGTGAAGACAAAGCCTAGAAAGAAAGCGATGCCTGCTCGAACAGTAATATATTGAAAAAGATTGACATACGTGATTTGATATAAGAAATATAGCATAAAAGTGTTTTCCAGAGTTTTAGGGATATTAAAAGCAATATTCTAGTAACATAATGCTTATAAGCTTATAACAAAGGGTGCGATTTGAAACCAGAAGTTCAAAAAACGTTACTTATCATAACGGATGGGATTGGACATAACCGTTTAGATGAAGCCAATGCGTTTGCCAAGGCTCATAAACCAACGTATGATAAGCTTTTTAAAGAAGTTCCGTACAATTTTATTGCTACCTCAGGACTGAGTGTCGGTTTGCCAGAAGGGCAAATGGGCAACAGTGAAGTTGGGCATATGTGTATCGGAAGTGGACGTATTTTATATCAAAATTTAGTCAAAATTTCGTTGAGTGCAAACGATGGCACGTTAGCGCTCAACCCAGCCTTAACACAGCTTTTACATGTAAAAGGTGATATTCATATTGTAGGGCTTCTAAGCGATGGAGGCGTGCATTCACATATTGACCATATTTTAGACTTAGCACGCATTGCAGAAGCACAAGGCAAAAAAGTCTATGTTCATGTGATTACCGATGGCCGTGATGTCTCTCCCACATCAGGCATACACTATTTAGAGCAGCTTGAAGCGATTTGCAATGATAGCATTCAAATCGCCTCCATCTCAGGGCGATTTTTTAGTATGGACCGTGACAACAGATGGGAAAGAGTCGAACAAGGTTACCGTGCTATCGTCGATGCAGTGCCACAAACATCTTTACATGTAAAAGCGTATCTAGCGTCGATGTACGATAAGGGCGTTACGGATGAATTCATCGAACCAATGGCGTTTGAGCCTTATAAAGGTATGCAAAAAGAGGATGGTGTTATCTTCGCCAATTTTCGAAATGACCGTATGCGTGAGCTGTCTCGTGCCATTGGTTTTAGTGAATTTCATGAATTTACACGAACACTCAATGGCGTTGCGTGCATCACCATGAGCGAATACGATAGCAGTTACCCTTTTCCGATTATGTTTGAAGCACAAACACCACAGAATATTCTTAGCGATGTCATTTCTCGTGCAGGACTCTCGCAATTTCATACCGCAGAAACGGAAAAGTATGCTCATGTGACATTCTTTTTCAACGGTGGTGTTGAAGAGCCAAAAGTCGGTGAAACGAGAGTATTGGTGCCCAGTCCAAAAGTCAAAACATACGATTTAGAGCCTGCTATGAGTGCCAATGCGGTGGGTGATGCCGTGCTTAAAGCCATGGATGAGGCGTATGAATTTATTGTTGTCAATTTCGCAAACGGTGATATGGTAGGACATACGGGCAATTTAGATGCGGCGATAAAAGCCGTAGAAGCTGTCGATACAGAATTAGGACGCCTTTTTACCAAAGCCAAAGAGAGCGGGTATTCTGTTGTATTGACCAGTGACCATGGAAATTGTGAGCAGATGATAGATGAGGAAGGTTTAAAACTAACCAATCACACCATTTTCGATGTATTTTGTTTTGTGAGTGATAAACGCGTTAAAAGTGTTGAAAAGGGTGGGTTAAATCAAATTGCACCCACCATTTTGAAGCTAATGGGTTTACCGATTCCTATGGAAATGGATAAGCCACTCGTAGAATTTTAAAGTGTGTTTATAGCTTTTGTGCGTAAAAAAATATTACATGTAAAAAGGAAAGTAATGAAATTTAGTGGAAAAAATGTTTTAGTAACAGGTGCCGCGAGTGGTATTGGTAAAGAAATCGCTTTGACGTTAGCAGCGTACGGATTAAAAGTGTGGATTAATTATCGTTCCCGTCCTGAGTCAGCCGATGTTATCAAAGCAGAAATTGAAGCCAATGGTGGTGTAGCAGCCGTTATCGGTTTTGATGTTGCAGATGAAGAGGCGTTTGTTGAAGGTATTAAAGCTATCATCGATGCAGATGGTGAACTCTCTTATCTTGTGAATAATGCGGGTATTACCAACGATAAACTAGCGATTCGTATGAAAAAAGAAGATTTTACGTCTGTCATTGATATCAATTTGACATCAGCGTTTATTGGATGTCGTGAAGCGTTGAAAGTTATGAGTAAAAAACGTTTTGGTTGTGTGGTAAATATTGCGTCTATCGTTGGGGAAACGGGTAATGCAGGTCAAGTGAATTACAGTGCCAGTAAAGGCGGCTTAATTGCAATGACTAAAAGTTTCGCGCAAGAAGGAAGTGCACGAGATGTCCGTTTTAATGCCGTAACGCCTGGTTTTATTGCAACCGAAATGACTGATAAACTCAGCCCCGAGATTAAAGAATCGTACACGTCAAAAATTCCACTCAAGCGTTTTGGCTCTCCTAAAGACATCGCAGAAGCTGTGGCTTTTCTCCTCAGCGATAGCGCTAGTTATATCACAGGAGAAGTTTTAAAAGTGAATGGCGGTATGTACATGTAAAGGTAACTTTACGCATATCAAATTCAAATTAAAGGTTTTTTTGATAAAATAGTGGAAATTTTTTTAAGGAGCTAGTAAATGGCACTATTTGATGATGTAAAAGCGGTGGTTGTTGAACAATTAAATGTAAATCCTGACGAAGTAAAAGAAGATTCAAAATTTGTAGAAGATTTGGGTGCAGATTCTTTGGACGTTGTAGAACTCGTTATGGCACTTGAAGAAAAATTTGACATCGAAATTCCAGACACCGACGCTGAAAAAATCGTCACTGTAAAAGATGCTATGGCTTATATCGAAGCACATAAATAATTTTATAATACATA
>DKFS01000046.1 GCA_002452855.1 Sulfurospirillum sp. UBA6790
GAAACCCCACACTTATGAACATACTTTCAAAAAATGCCCCACTCGAAGCTTCTATTTTAAAAATGGAAACAATTTTAAAGGAACTTGATTGCCAGTTACAATTTGCACAAGAAAAACACCCCTTGACGCATTGTTACTCTATCAACCTTGCCTCCGTTGAAGCGCCCAATCATATCTATTCTAATGGAAAAGGAACCCTCTCTTTAGCCTCAATAGCAAGTGCTTTGGGTGAATATATCGAGCGCCTTCAAACTAACAATTTTTTTATAGACTTTCATTTACCCAATCGTACCTATTATCCTGACCAAAAAGTTTTTGAATTTGGAGGAGACTATCTTAATCCCGCTTTAGAGAGTATCTACAATCCCTCGAATGAAATAAGTGATGAAGATTTGGTAGATTTTAACAGCGATTATGAAGATAAAGTCGTCACGTTACCTTTTCAAAACCTTTTTAGCAATGAACGTGTGTACATACCGCTTAATATTTTAAGTAATCTATATGTGAGCAACGGACTTGCGAGTGGCAATACGCCTGAAGAAGCTAAAGTACAAGCGCTGAGTGAAATCTTTGAGCGCCATGCCAAATTAGAAATCATCAAAAACGGTTATGCCCTTCCAAAATACCCAGAAGCGATTATCGCCACGTTCCCAAGACTCCATGCGGATTTACTTGAGCTTAGAAACGCCGGATTTATCGTTGAAATTCTAGATGCCTCGTTGGGCGGAAAATTTCCTGTAACGGCCATCTCACTTATCAATCCTCGCAATGGAACCCTCTTCGTCTCATTTGGTGCCCATCCAATTTTAGAAGTAAGCCTAGAGCGTACGATGAGCGAACTCATGCAAGGCAGAGGGGTTGAAAACCTAGACACTTTTGAGATGCCGACATTTGATATGAGCCTCGTAAGTGACAGTTTCAACCTCGAAGCGCACTTTATCGATTCCAATGGCAAAATGGGTTTTCCTTTTTTAAACGCGACCAAAAGCTTTACCTATGCCCCTTGGCGATATGATGGTAAAGGAAGTGAAGCAGAGTACGCTTTTTTATGCGATATCATCCAATCAATGGGCAAAGAGATTTACTTAAGAGAATACACGTATCTAGACTTTTATTCGTGTCATATGCTTGTGCCTTCCATCTCAGAAGTATACCCCATCGAAGACATGATTTATCAAAACAGAAACAGTGGAAAATTCATACGCCATGCTGTGCTGAATTTCAAAGAAGAAAATCACGAAGCATTGCTCGATGCGATTGAACCACTGGAAGATTCACTCAATATGGAAAAATACATTGGTGTCATTTTTGAGCAAAACTTTCAGATGATTGACCTGAAAGCACAAGTCCATCTGCTGTTGGAAAATTATGAAGAAGCGCAAGCCCTTTTGGCATTTAGTGAAAACCCTATGAGCCGACTTTTATGCGAGATCATCTCTCTACGTGAGCAAGAACGTATCTGGAGTGAATATGAAAGTGCGCTTGGGGATATTTTCGGTAAAGAAAAAGTCCGACATGCCGTGAATATTTTAGATGGTAAAGACTATCTGATTGATGTAAGCCTTCATGCGCACTATGTCAATATGCTTGATTTGTACGATAAACTCGAACCAAAAAAAGCAAAAATTGTCGCCTAAAATAGATTTACATGTAAAACAATAAAAGACGTTCATTTTTTCAATTTTTTCGTCTCTAATTGACTTCTTTTGCACTATAATTGTGCATTTAATTTAAACAATAGATTTAAATTACACACTTCAAAAAGGAGTCAGAATGCTAGTAGTTATTTTACTGGTAGCGATTGGGTTTATTGTCGTTTCAACCAGCAAATGGAAATTGCACCCTTTTCTTGCGTTGCTCGTTGCGGCATATGGTATCGCTTTTAGCGTAGGTATGAAATATGCCGACATCGCTAAAACCATCACGTCAGGGTTTGGTGGCATCTTAGCCTACATCGGTATCGTCATTGTTTTGGGGACTATCATCGGTGTTATCTTGGAAAAAAGCGGTGCTGCTGTTAAAATGGCAAATGTTGTTCTAAAAATTGTTGGTAAAAAACGACCTATTTTAGCAATGTCTATCATCGGTTATATCGTTTCCATTCCCGTTTTTTGCGACAGCGGTTTTGTCATTTTAAATGCCCTTAAACGCTCAATGGTAAAACAACTCAAAGTTTCAGGTGTGGCAATGAGTGTCGCACTTGCAACGGGGCTTTATGCGACGCACACGCTTGTTCCTCCCACACCCGGGCCAATTGCTGCAGCGGGAAATTTAATGGTCGGAAATCTCGGTCTTGTCATCGTGTTTGGTTTGGTTATCGCTCTTTTTACCATGCTTGCGGGTTATTTTTGGGCAATGAAAAAAGGAAAACAATTTACCAGTGGCGAAGACCTTGATGTGGATTTGGAACAAGACAGTGAAGTCCAAGCAAAATACGGCGAACTCCCAAGCACCTTTAAAGCGTTTGCACCTATTTTCATTCCTGTACTGCTTATGGCCATAGAGAGTATCGCAAAATTTGCGTTTAAAGATGCTAGCGGTACGTTCACTTATAAACTCTTTGTCTTCCTAGGCCATCCTGCCAATGCGCTTTTTGTCGGTGTTTTGTTTGCCAGTTTATTGTTGCCAAAATTCAATGAAGAGACTCTTTCAGGTTGGGTTGGCGAAGGTGTCAAAAATGCAGGTGAAATTCTTATTATCACCGGTGCAGGTGGAGCGCTTGGTGCGGTACTTAAAGCCAGTGGCATTGGTGATTACTTGGGTGCGAGCCTTCAAACCCTTAGCCTTGGAATTTTTGTGCCATTTATCATCGCAGCCGCACTCAAAACGGCACAAGGCTCTTCAACCACCGCGCTTGTTGTTACCTCAACGATTATGTATCCGTTGCTTGCAAGCTTAGGACTTGATAGTGAAATCGGCAAAGTCTTAACGGTTATGGCAATCGGTGCAGGTGCAATGACTGTAAGCCATGCAAACGACAGCTTTTTCTGGGTCGTTTCTCGTTTTAGCCAAATGGACGTTCCAACAGCCTATAAAGCCTATACAACAGCAACACTTGTGCAAGGTGTTGTGACTATTATCGTGGTAGCAATTTTATCGATGGTGCTACTCTAAGTTTTTCATGTGCAAGCTTCTAAGAGCTTGCACCCTCTTTTTGCGCTTCTCGTAACTTGTCTTTTTTACTTTTACGTTTACCCTTGATAGGTGCACTCCCTTTCTCTTTTACAGGCGCAACACCTTCTAATTCAAAGCCTTTTATCTGCTCTTTTTGAAGCTTGATATGACACCGTTTTTCAATGAGTGCAAAATGAGCTTTATCTTCATGGTCGATAAATGAGATGGCTAAGCCCTCTTTACCCGCACGCCCCGTTCGCCCGATGCGATGAATATAATCTTCGGTAGAGCGAGGCAAATCAAAATTAATCACACAGCTGACATCTTCTATATCAAGCCCACGTGCGGCGATGTCTGTGGCAAATAACACACGAATCTTACGCTCTTTAAAGGATTTGAGCGTCCATGCTCTGTCTTCTTGAATCAAATCACCGTGAAAGGATTCGGCTAAAAAATCGTGCTTGCGAAATTTGACGGCGATGTTGTCGCATGCGCGTTTGTTTGCCATAAAGACTAACACCAATTCCCAGTTATTTTCACGAAGCAATTGGCGCAACAGTGGCGCTCGGTTTTCACGACTCACTTCAATGACACGCTGGTGTATACGTTCCACCGTTGGCGCTTCTGCTTCAATGCTCACTTCCACTGCACAGTTAGTTATCTTAGAAGCGATGGCTTGCATCTTTTCAGGATAGGTTGCGGAAAAGAGAAGATTTTGGCGTTTTTCTGGCAATGCTTCGAGAATAGAACGTAACTCCTGCTCAAAACCAAGGTCAAGCATCTTATCCGCTTCATCAAGGACAAAAAACTCCACGCGAGAAAGGTCGATCTGTTTTTTGCTCATAATGTCTAACAATCGTCCTGAAGTTGCGACCACAATGTCGCACCCTTGTTGGATGTCATAGAGTTGCTCCCCAATCTTCTCACCACCGATGATGCTCACTACTTTTGGTTTTACATGTAAGCATTTTCCAAAGCTCGTAAACGCCTCCGCTACTTGTACCGTAAGCTCCCTTGTAGGCGTTAAAATCAACGCCTTGATCTTCGCTTTGCCTTCATTTTTGCTCGCACTCCAGAGCTCCAAAATGGGCAACACAAACGAAGCACTCTTACCACTTCCCGTTTGCGCTCGTGCCATGATGTCTTTACGTTCCAACACAAGAGGAATCACCTTTTCTTGAATCGGTGTCGCTGTGCTAAAGCGTGCTTCCACAAGCGCTTGTTGAAGAGGCAAAGAGAGTTTTGAAAATGGCATGCATGCGTCCTTTGAGTCTTTGCGTCATTGTAGAATAGTTTCACTTTAGAGGAGGTTTTAAAGATTACATGTAAAGGCACTTTAGGGTAAGTTTTTGGTGTTATAATACGTCCGTAAAATGTCAAAGGATAAATGGTGGATCACTATAAATGGTTGCTTGCGTTTCACGTTATCGCGTTAATGTCGTGGATGGCGATGTTGTTTTATTTGCCACGTCTTTTTGTGTATCATGTCGAATATGCCGAAAAAAAAGCGTTTGTGGAAGTGGTGAAAATTCAAGAGTACAAGATTTATAAGTACATCGGTCTTCCTGCCTTTTTGGCAACCCTTGCTAGTGGGCTTGGCATGATTTTACTTGACCCTCAACTGCTCTCAAGCGGTGGGTGGATTTATGCGAAATTTACCGTACTCATTGCCCTTGCACTCTACTCTTTTTCGCTGGAAAAGTACCGTTTGGAACTTGCCAATGACACCTGCACGAAAAGTGGGAAATTTTTCAGAGCCTACAACGAAGTCCCGACAGCTTTGGCTATTTTGATTGTCGGCTATGTCGTCACGAAGAGCTTTTCATGGGCATTTACACTGATTACACTAGGCATTTTCGCCATGATTATCGACATGATTTTGGATGGAAAAAAGAAGCCTTAATCTTTTACATGTAAAGCGTTTGCTGATTCACTGGACTTGGAGCGTTGCAGAAGAATTTTAAGATACAAAAGCGCTGAGAGTAACAGAAAATACCCCACGACGCTGTACCCCATCACATCACGCCTGTTCATCTCTTTGTCGTAAATCGCTTTTTCTTCATTCGTTGGAGTCTTTAGTGTCTGCTCCATAGCAACGGCACTCGTTTGAGGAGCATACTGTTTTGGCAACCACTCAAGCCCAATGACAAGTACAAAAACACACAATACGATTGCTGTAAAAATTTTAAGATTTGGCATGAGACTCCTTTTTGGAGAGAAACGGCAAGATGAAAAAAAGTACCATCAGCACCGCAGAAAAGAATAATCCAACCCACAACGTAAGCGTCGAACTCGGCAGTTTTCCAAGAATCGTAAGTCCTATTAAAGAGATGACCAACGCCCAAAACCACACCAAAAAATACGGGCGCTGATGCGCAGGAATGCGACGAGGGTTTCTATCAAGAAGGGGCATCAGTAAAAGCCCCACATTGACCACCACCAACGAAGCCATCCCGATGTACGAGCCTTTAATCATCCCAATGTCAAAGAAAAAGCTTTTCAGCAACTGCAACATCCATAAAAAATACCACTCAGGGTAAATGTGTGCAGGTGTATCGCTTGGATTGGCAGGGGTAAGGTTGAGTGCGTCAAATGCTATCTCATCATAAAAAAAGACGCAATAAAAAAAGAGTGCCAAAAAGAGCGAACATGCCAAAAGAGGTTTTAAAACGGCATTAGAGAAAAAGGGTTTTGGCTCTTTGGGGCTGATGTCGCGTTTGCTAAAACGCTCCTCTTTACTGACATGTAAACCTTTACGATTCCATGAAAGCTTTGTGGTGGCGTACCACTTCATAAAATCCGTATGCACCAAAATCATCATGCTGATGAGCAAAGGCATCACGACAATGTGCAAGGTGTAAAAGCGCAATAACGTAATGCCACTCACACTAAAATCGCCCCTGACCCACAGCACGATGTCCTCACCCGCTCCTGGGATATACTCGAGTAAACTGGTGATGACTTGCGCCGCCCAGTAACTCATCTGCCCCATCGGAAGCACATAACCCGTGAAACCGATGACCATACAGCAAAAGTAAAGCACCATTCCATTGTACCAATACTTCGTTTTGCCGTGTTTGTAAAACCCAAAATAGAGCATGCCTAAAAGATGAATGTAGAGCAGTAAAAAGAAAAAGGTTGAGCCAAGCGCATGAATTTTTCGCCATAACCAGCCGTAATTGACCTCTTGCATAATCGTCGTATGAACACTTTCGAAAGCTTTGTTGGCATCAGGAATGTAATGCATCGCTAAAAAGATGCCTGAGCACAATAACAAAAGGCACAAAACCACCATAATGGCGCCTGTGTAGAGTAAAAGATTAAAGTTTTTGAGTCTTAGATTCATGCCTTGGCTTCCTCCATGAGTTGGAGGTACGCCTCACCTACTTCCCCGACGATAATCACCTCACCGTTTAGTTTAAACGGCGGAATCACCAAGGGCTTGCTCACGGGACTCGCAAGGGCGTTGCCATTGGAGTCAAACTGCCCATTATGACAGGGACAAATAAAACGTTTAACGAGCACATCATACTTTGGCACACAGCCCAAATGCGTGCAAATCCCAACCATCACGGTGTAATAATACTCACCAATGTGAATGTCGCGCTTCTTATCAAGCGTCATCGAAGCATCTTTTTTGAGAATAAAAAGTGGTTTTTTCTGCCACATAAAATAGGAGATTTCATTCAGGGGTAATGTCGTCGTATCGATAAACGTAGCCGCGTCCAGTCGCGCTTTTTTGGGTGGTTCTAAGGTTTGGAACATCGTACCGATGCTAAAATACATCCCCGTTCCCGTCAATGCTAAGAGCGAGTAATTCACCGCTCTTCGGTTTCTATCCATTCCAATTTTCCTTTATGCCACGCTTTACGCATGAGCATTCTACCAAAACTTTCATCAATAGAATTTTTATACGATGCTCTGTCTTTAGAAAAAGTTTACATGTAAAGATGGATTCGGATATGATTTCACATCAACAAAGGACTTAAAATGACATTTGAATTAGAAGAAGATTTTATCGAGTTGTTTAAACTGCTTAAAGTCACAGGCGTAGCCGAAAGTGGCGCGCAAGCAAAGATGCTCATCGAAGAGGAGCAGGTGAAACGAAACGGCGAAGTCGAGACAAGGAAGCGCGCCAAAATCGTTGCAGGCGAAAAGATCGAAGCGTGCAGTGAAATCATCGAGGTTAAAGCCATTTCGATGTGAAATAAGACGCATTTACTTTAAAAAACTTTTGTTTCTCTAATTTAGTTTGGAGTATAGTACCTCCTTCATTTTAAACACTCCCATGCACCCTCAAAACGTTTTTTGTCGCTACTGCATTCATGAAGGAAGACTCAACTATGCTAAGTTTAAACAAAACGAAGCGAATTGCCGTTTTTATTTTAGGGCAATTTGTCATGGCGTTCGGTGTCTCACTCTCGGTTAAAGCCAATCTCGGTTAAAGCCAATCTCGGTGTTTCGCCTATTTCATGTGTACCGTATGTGTACAGTTTAACGATGCCTCTTAGTTTGGGCGAATTGACCATTTTGCTCAACCTTGTTTTTATTGCCCTACAAATGGCGGTTCTACGCAAAAACTACCAATGGGCGCAACTGGTTCAACTCCCTTCTGTGATCGTTTTTGGGTACTGCATTGATTTTACGATGCATCTGCTCTCTTCGCTAAGTCCAACGTCGTATGTCGCACAAGCTTTTTGGTGTTTAGCGGCGTGCTGTGTGTTGGCATTTGGTATCTTTTTGCTCTTAAAAACAAAACTGACCTATTTACCGCTCGATGGTTTGGCGGTTGCGATTTCGCACACGTATCATAAAGAGTTTGGTAAAGTCAAAATTAGTTTAGACAGCTCCATGGTCATCATAGGGGTCATCAGCTCTTTTACCTTTTTAAATCGACTGGAAGGCATACGTGAAGGTAGTGTTGTTGCCGCGTTGCTCGTCGGAGCGTTGATTAAATTTTACAGTACCAAATTGGTGTTTGTCGAACAATGGCTGGGAACGCATGTCGCTCCTCAAACACAAAGCACCCAAGAAACAGCGCTTAATTCTCTGGTCATTACCATTTCAAGAGAGTACGGCAGTGGCGGACATGAGATAGGAGAGATGATCGCCAAAAAGCTTTGCATTCCTTTTTACGATAAAGAGCTTATTAAGCTGACTGCCGAAGGGACGGGCTACACGGCGGAATACATCCAAGCCAACGAACAGCATTTAGCCAGTGAATTGCTCTATGAACTCTACGAGCAAAACTATGCTTACGTGGGTGACCAACTTCCGCCTGCTGATGTTTTGTTTATGGTGCAAAGTAAGATTATCCGCGATATTTGCGCCAAAGGTGCATGTGTCATCGTCGGGCGTTGTGCCAATTTTATCTTGAAAGACGACCCAAATTGTTTCAATGTCTTCATTCACGCAAACATGGCGTATCGTAAAACAAAAGTCAATGAAAAATACGCAGTCACCCCACCGTGCAGTGACAAAGACTTAGAGATGTCCGATAAAAATCGCGCCAATTACTGCCTTCACTATACCAAGCACGATTGGAAAGATGCAACCAACTACCATGTTACGATGGATGCTTCTTTGTATGGTTCCGAAAAAGCGGCTCAAAAGATCATCGAACTGTTGAAGGATTTTGCGCACTAGTATCTTTACATGTAAAAGTAAAAAGCTCCAAAATGATCTCTATTTTGTTACAATAATCGCACGTTCTTTTTTACTTTTTGGGACTCTATGATTCTTTACATGTAAGGAGAAAAACGTATCATGAAACTAAAAACCGAAGATTTCCTCGTGCCAGAGGGCACAAAAGTTGAGCTTAAAAAATTCCCCACGCTTGTCAAAGCATTTTACGCCTCCAAAGAAGCGTACGAAGAGACGCTTAGGGAAAATATAGAAGCGCTAAGCGACCTGCAACAACTCCTCTACGCCTCCAACAAATACGCCGTTTTGTTGATTTTTCAAGCGATGGACGCAGCGGGAAAAGATGGCGTGATTCGCCATGTTCTCTCAGGCATCAACCCACAAGGCTGTCAAGTTTTCAGTTTCAAACACCCTGCCGCCACAGAGTTAGCGCATGATTTTCTCTGGCGTACGACCTGCGTTTTGCCTGAACGTGGAAAGATAGGTGTTTTTAACCGCTCGTACTACGAAGAAGTGCTCATCGTTCGGGTTCATCCAGAGATTTTAAAAGGACAAGGACTTCCCGATAGTCTGCTAGAAGATGAGAGCATATGGAAGGAGCGATACCGTTCCATCATGGATTTGGAAAATCATCTGCACCGAAACGGCACAAAAATCGTCAAATTTTTCCTCCATCTCTCCAAAGACGAACAAAAAAAACGCTTTCTTGAGCGCATCGACAAACCCAATAAAAACTGGAAATTTAGCCTCGCAGACTTGGAAGAGCGCCAATACTGGAAAGCATACATGCACGCCTACGAGTCTTGCCTCAGCGCCACCAGCACCAAACACGCCCCATGGTACATCGTCCCCGCAGACGACAAAAAAAATGCCCGCCTCATCATCTCAAATATTCTCCTCGATACGCTTAATTCGCTTGATATGCACTACCCTGAAGCGGATGAGAAGCGGAAAGAAGAGTTGAAGGTGATACGGCAGAGGTTGGTGGAGGAAGAGTGAAAGTTAGCAAGAGGTTTAGTCTTGTTTTTTATTGATTGATTTCAAGCAAAGCATAGCATTAAAATTTTATTGTAGATTTTAAGTATAATTGTTACATGCAAATCATCTATGAATATAAAGAAGTAACACACAAAGAGTTATCTAGACATATTATTGACAATAAAGCATTACATAAATATTTTACTCTTGATTGGAAAACGTTAAAAGCAACACAATATTGTGGAATTTTAAATTTCGACCATCAAGACTTTTATATCTTGCCTAAAATAGCCAATACAAGTGATGAGCAAAATCTAAATATTTTTATATACATGCTGATGTATGCCTATAATATAAAGCTCTCAAATGAACAAATTGCTTCTTGTCAAAATCATAAGCATACTATTTTGGAAATTTTTATTCAAATGTTTGCCCAAAATCTTTTAAAAGAACTTAAAAAAGGAATTTTTAAAGAGTATATTATCCAAGAAGACAATTTAAGAGTTTTAAAAGGCAAATACCTTATCAATGAAAATCTAAAATATAACTTTACAAAAGATAAAATCTATTGCCAATATGACGAATTTTGCGAAAATAACAGTTTGAATCAGTTCTTTTTATATGCAGTTAAATTTTTAAAAAAATTTGTAAATGACAAAAAATTATTAAAACAATGTGAACTCATTTTCGATGAAGTTGAATATAAATACATAGATATAAATACATTGAATTTTCATTTTAACAGACTTAATCAACGGTTTACAACTAGCTTTGAAATTGCACTATTACTTTTAAAACAATCTATCCCACTTTTTTCTCATAATAAAAAGTCATTTGCTTTTTTATTTGATATGCAAATTTTATTTGAAAAATTTATAGCAAGAATTGTAAAAGAAAAATATGATGATGTAGAAATACTAAAAGGTTATATATCCTTTGATGGATTAAATTTAAAGCCAGATATCATCGTAAAAAGTAAAAATTTAATAATAGATTGTAAATACAAGATATTAAAAGAAAATAGTATCGCAAGTAGAGATGATAGATACCAAATGTATGTGTATGCTAATAACTTTAAAAATATTGATATTACGATGCTTTTATATCCAAAACATTTAGATGTTATTGATAAAAATACAACCTTAGGTCAAAATGATAAAAGAGTAGCATTAAAAATGAAAAGCATTGAGTTGGGTTTTGATTGTAATGATTTTGAAAAGTATATAGAAATAATTAGAAATAGAATGGAGTTGATAAATGAAAAATGAGTTTAAAAAATGGTTGAAAAAAATTGGAATGTCACAAAGTGCTCAAAGTAACTATATTTTGTATATTGACAAATACATTCCAGATATTTTACAAACTATTAACATAGAAGTTGGCAGCTTATTTGATATAAAAGATTCAAAAAAGTTAGAAAATATTTTGGATACTTTTCAAGAAAAAGATGAATTGCAAGAAATAAATTTAGAAAAAAATCATTATCCAGTTTCGTCACTAAAAAAATATATTGAATTTTTCAAATCTCAAAATAAAAAAGATATAAACATGAAAACAAAAAACATAATGCTTTACGGTGCTCCCGGAGTTGGTAAAACTTTTAATTGTAAAAAACTTGTTGCATTAATTGAAGGTGCAAATTTTACCGAAAGTGAAATCTTTGATTTTGTCATTAATAATAAGAATGATCAAATTCAAGAGGGAAGTATTGACGAGTTATATAAAACTATAAAAAATGAAAAAAGAATAGAGTTTGTAACCTTTCATCAAAATTATTCATATGAAGATTTTGTCGAAGGATTTAGACCTAATGAAAATGGAAGTATTGAACTTGATAAGAAAGGTGGTATTTTCAAAAGAATTGCCGACAACGCAAGAAAGAATTTAGAAAATAGCCAAATTAATGAAGATGGGAAACAACTTGATTTAGATGAATTGATTCAAAAATTTACAAATTATGTTCAAGATAGTTTAGATAAGGAAGAAAAGTTTTTTATCGATTTAAAAATTACTATAGAAAGCATCAATGATAGAGGAGCTTTTGTTTTAGGTGGTTCAATCAAGACAAATACACAAAGACTGACTCCAGATATTATAAAAAGAGATTATCTTGAGTTTAAAAATGGAAATATAAAATCTTATGAAGATGTAAAACCAACTTACGAATCTCAAAAGAGTACTCATGGAAATGCTAGGTATTATTTTATGATTTATAAAAAAATTTCAGAATTTGAAAAAACATTAAATGTGAATACCATTCAAAAACAAAAAGAAGTACAAAAAAATTACTATATTATTATTGATGAAATTAACAGAGGGAATATCTCAAAAATTTTTGGAGAACTCATTACACTTATCGAAGAAGATAAACGAGGGAAAAAAGAGTATGAAGTAACTCTGCCATATTCAAAAACAGCTTTTTTAATTCCTGAAAATCTTTATATCATTGCGACTATGAACTCAACGGATAAATCTATCGCAACCATAGACATAGCATTAAGACGAAGATTTACTTTCTTGAAAATGAAACCTAACTCTTCGTTAGTTACGCATCCAACATCAAAAGCCTTGATGGATGACCTCAATCAATTTATTCAAGAAAATCTTGGGGAAGATTATATGTTAGGGCATAGCTATTTTATGCAAAACATAGATTTAGATTTTGTCAAAAGATATAAGATTAAACCACTTTTAGAAGAATATTTTTATGGTGACACTGACAATTATCAAAAAGCAATAAATATTTTAGAAATGAACTAAAATTAACTTTCACTTCACAGAGATAAAACATATATTGTTCAAAAATAAAAAGGGATTTTATCTAAAAGAGAAGCCCCTTTCGAGGCTTCTTTTTTTCTTACATGTAAGGTTTTACGCAGGTTTTTTAATCAACAATTTTTCCATATCGGAACTTGCATCATCGGTCAAATGCAAGTTAAAGTTTTCTTGCAAGAATGAGAAGATGTCATCGTTCACAAATTGTGGTGGTTTTGGTCCGAGGTAAATGTTTTTGATGCCAAGGCTAAAGAGTCCTAGAAGAATAAGAACTGCTTTTTGCTCCATCCAACTCAAAACAATCGAAACTGGCAAATCATGTACAGTCACGCCAAGTGCGCCAGCAAGTGCTAATGCGATGTGAACGGCACCGTTACTGTCGTTGCATTGACCAAGGTCTAGGTAGCGAGGAATGCCCGTGTCTGCAACGGTTCCAAAGTCGATGTCGTTAAATCTAAATTTACCACAGCTTGATGTTAAAATCACGCAGTCATTTGGTAAGCTCTCTGCCATTTTTCGGTAGTATTCGCCTCCTGAGCCTGGGGCGTCACAACCCGCGATGACGAAGAATTGGCTGATTTTACCCGCTTTGACTGCTTCTAAGATTTGTGGAGCAAGACCTAAGATGGTTTTATAGTGGTGTCCTGTGACCAGTGTTTCGTCACTGTCAAAACCTGTTACATCTGGAAGGGCTAAGGTTTGTGCGATGACTTCGCTAAAGTCGTTATTGTGGATTTTTTTGCCTTCTTTGATGCCGACGATGTCGTAGGTATAAAGTCTATCAACATAGGTTGATGTTGATTTTGGAGGAACGATACAGTTCGTGTTCACGATGATGGTTCCGCCCCATTGCTCAAAGAGTTTGGTTTGGTCAAACCATGATTTACCGATGTTACCTTTAAGGTGTGCGTATTTGCGAAGTTCTGGGTAGCCGTGCGCTGGGATCATCTCAGAGTGCGTATAGATGTTGATGCCTTTGCCTTCGGTTTGTTTGAGAAGCTCAAGTAACATGTCAAGGTTGTGACCACTAACTAAGATCGCTTTGCCTTCTGCTTTGTTTTGAGAGATGCGAACAGGTGTTGGAATGCCAAGGTGAGAGGTGTGTGCATCACTTAAGATGTCCATCATTTTAACACCCGCAGAGCCGATTTTCATCAGTTGAGTGATGTGGTCGTCGAAGTTGAAGTTTACATTGGTGAGTGTAAAATAAAGCGTTTGCGCAATGACATCATCGACTTCTTTGGTATCGGCACCAAATTCATTCGCGTGGGTTCGGTACGCACTGAGCCCTTTAAGACCGTAAATCATGATGTCTTGAAGCTTCGCCAAGTTGGCATCTTTGCCACACGTTCCTACCTCTTGACCTTTAGAACCACAGCCACCGATTGCACTCATAGAGCATTGATCACATAACA
>DKFS01000100.1 GCA_002452855.1 Sulfurospirillum sp. UBA6790
GGTCACACATCTCTTCTTTGCTGACCAACTCTTTATTGGGACGATGACCGCAACGTTTTTGAGACACTTGGTCTTCAATATGACATGCCGCCGCACCTGCACGGGTCAGTTCTTTGATAGTCCGAGCGATGTTAAAAGCGCCTCCCCAACCTGTGTCCGCATCAACCAAAAGAGGAAGCGAACTTGCACTGGTGATGCGCCTGACATCAATGCAGACATCTTCTAAGTTAGTCATACCAAGATCGGGTAGTCCGATGCTCGCATTGGCAACGCCTGCACCGCTTAAGTAGAGCGCTTTATGCCCGACACGTTCGGCTTGCATGGCGCTGTAAGCGTTGATAACACCCACAATTTGGAGTGGATGATTTTCTTTGACGGCTTTTCTAAAGAGTGAACCTGCACTGATGATACTCATTTTTTTCCTTTTTTAGGGATAGGGTATCCCAATTTTTCGATAGATTGTTGGATACCTGTTAAGACACTTTCGTCTTCAATGGTGGAAGGCATACTCCACTCTTTACCATCGGCGATGGAGCGCATGGTGGCTCGCAAAATTTTACCGCTACGCGTTTTAGGAAGTTTTTCAATCACTGTAGCCAGTTTTAATCCCGCCACAGCACCAATCTCTTCACGCACGAGTTGGATAACACCATCGGCGATGGAGCGATGATCGCGCTCGATACCATCTTTAAGCACCACAAACGCCATCGGTACTTCACCTTTAAGCTCATCGTCCACACCGATGACCGCACATTCGGCAACATCGGGGTGTTTAGAGATGACCTCTTCCATCTCCCCTGTGGAAAGACGATGACCCGCAACGTTGATAACCCCATCCATGCGTCCCATAACCCAGACATAACCGTCTTCATCAATGTAGCCGCTATCACCCGTGAGGTAGTAGCCAGGGTAGAAGTTCAGGTAGGACTTTTTATAGCGTTGATCGTCCGACCAAATGCTCATTAAACACGAAGGCGGAAGTGGGAGTTTTAAGACAAGATTGCCCAGTTGATTGGGTTTGCACTCATTGCCTTGTTCATCCAAGACTTTGAGGTTAAATCCTGGCATCGGTTTGGTGGGTGAGCCTGCTTTGATAGGAAGTGGGTCAAGTCCCATCGGATTGGCGGCGATTGCCCAACCCGTTTCGGTTTGCCACCAGTGGTCAATCGCTGGTTTATTGGTGATTTTAGTAATCCACTCAAGCGTATCGCTATCGCAACGCTCGCCTGCTAGGAAAATGCTTTTAAGGGAACTAAGGTCGTATTTTTTGACCCATTCGCCTTGGCTGTCCTCTTTCTTAATCGCACGAAATGCGGTGGGTGCGGCGAAGAGAATATTGACTTTGTACTCATCGCACACTCTCCAAAATGCACCTGGATTGGGAGTTCGTACGGGTTTGCCCTCATACACCACGGTAGTACAGCCGTTCATCAGTGGTCCATAGACGATGTAAGAGTGTCCTACGACCCAACCGACATCGCTTGCCGCCCAAAAGACATCACCGGGTTTGGCGTTGTAAACATTATCCATCGACCATTTCATAGCAACGGAATGACCGCCGTTAGAACGAATAACTCCTTTGGGTTTGCCTGTGGTTCCTGAGGTATAGAGAATGTACAATGGGTCGGTGGCATCAACAGGCACGCACTCAACTAAACCTGCTTTTGCCTCTTCTTCTTCCCAATCAATATCACGCCATGGAAGCATATTGGCTCTCTCTTGTGGACGTTGCCAAATAACACAGGTGGTTGGTTTATGAGTCGATTGTTTGATGGCTTCATCCAGAAGGGGTTTGTATTTAATCAGCTTGCTGATTTCAATACCGCATGACGCACTCATAATGACACGGGGCTTTGCATCATCAATGCGCGTGGCAAGTTCATGTGCGGCAAACCCTCCAAAGACCACCGAGTGAATCGCTCCGATACGCGCACACGCTAACATTGCAATGACTGCTTCTGGAATCATCGGCATATAAATGACGACACGATCACCCTTCACAACACCTTTATTGACCAAAATGGAAGCTGTTTTAGAGACCCTTTGGCGCAGTTCTCTGTAGGTATAGGTTCGTTTGGTATCGGTAACGGGTGAATCATAAATCAAGGCAAGTTGATCCCCTCTACCGTTGTCAATATGCAAATCCAGCGCGTTGTAACAGCTGTTCATGCACCCACCTACAAACCATCGGTAGTGGTTATCGACTACATCTAAGACTTTGTCCCATTGGTGATACCAATGAACTTTTGTCGCCGCTTGTGCCCAAAATTTTTCTGGGTCTTCAATGGATTCTTTGTAAGTTGATTTATACTTCATTGACACTGGCGTTTCCTATAGTACAAATTTTGAACAATTATATAACGACTTAAGCTTTAATTCAGTGTACTAGTTTTGATTTTTTAATGCAATTTTCAGACATAGATGCTAGACTTGTATAGTTTTCATACAAAATGTATTAAAAAAGCACTAAGGTAGATGTAATGTACGACAATGCCATTGATAAAATAGTTGCTATTTATAACCGCTCTGGTCTGAGTATTTCCAAATTTGCTGCTATCATCAATAAAGACCGCCGAACGCTCACCGCTTGGATTGATAAATTGGTCACAAAAGAGCCTTCAAATGAGGTCAAAGTGGCAATTTCTAAGTTTTTTCGTTACCCTGCTAGTATTTGGGAAGAGGAGTGTAATGGGGTTGATTTTGAGGATATGTTAGAACACGTTCCCAAAGAAGAGATACGCATTATCGACCAAGGGTATGAAGGCGGGCTTCGTTACATTTTAGACAAAGAGGCGCAAGACCGTTTTGTGATTCATCCGCAATTTCCAGGACCTGCGTATCGCGATAAGATTGTTCCTACCCCTTACAAAAGAGTTATTTCAGCTGAAGCGGTTGAGCTTAAAAAACTGCGCTATGAGCAGATTTCAAACTATGCCTTTGAATCCACCGAGTGGTACTCCATTGAATCGCTTCTACGTTTTGCTTTTTCACACATCGGTAATTTTTACACCAAGAGTGAAAAGATACAAATCTTAGAGTTGATGCACGACACCTTTTATGACAACTACAACAAAAGCCTCTATTTTTTTGATTCGCACTCCACGAAAATCTACGGCATGGATACGGCCTATATTTCCATTAATGTGAAGCAAAATTTTATGTTTTTTAAAATGCCTATTGATTCATTGATTGTTGAGATTCGCAATAAAAAACTGATTTACCGCATGCACCGTTATTTTACTTCTGCGTCTCAAGCACCACACCATGTCAATCGGGAAGATGCCGCTAAGATTCTTCGCATTATTAAAGGTGCGATTGCCTCCAATAAGTCTTTGATTGATTGTTATTATGACATCGAAAAACAGACACCGCACGGGGCTTTGTTCCTCAACAATATTTCTCCCTTTGAGCCACGTAGCGAGCATTTGTAAACTTTTACATGTAAAGAAAGTGTAAAGGAAACGTCAATCCTTTATTGACACTGTTATCCTAAGATTTCAGTATCAATAAAGGAGAAAACGATGAACAAAATACTCGGATGTGTCTTTGTAACGCTTTCATTGCTAAATGCGCAAGAGTTTAATACCCCTATGAAAGCTTATATGAATGAGTTAAGTGTCGAAGCGAAAGCGCAAAATCCAAACTTTAGCGGCTTTGATGCGAAGCGAGGAGAAAGCCTTTTTGTTTCTAAGCATACAGGGAAAAAAGGGACTGAAATGAGCTGTACGACATGCCACACCACCAATCTTAAGCAAAATGGGCAAAATGTCAATACCAATAAAACCATCACAGCACTTGCCCCTTCAGTGAATGCCACACGACTGACAGATGTCAGTGAAGTACAAAAATGGCTCAGACGCAATTTTAATGATGTATTTGC
Source organism: Sulfurospirillum sp. UBA6790 (assembly GCA_002452855.1). The sequence goes on from DKFS01000100.1 coordinate 3,881, forward strand.
GCGTGAAGGCACTGCGCTTGAAAAAGGCGATGTTTTAACTTATATCATCACACAATAAGGAGAGGGCGATGAAAAAAATTTTAGGCGTATGGGCAATTTTAGTAGGAGCTCTTTTTGCGGGTAATGTTGCCCCTGCAAACGATGCATTGTATCAAAAAGAGTGTGCCAGTTGTCATTTTGGGTATCAACCCGCACTTCTTTCAAAAACATCATGGCAAAATGTTATGGCACATTTAAATGACCATTTTGGAACCGATGCCTCGTTAAACCCTAAAGAGCACGATGCTATTTTGGCGTATCTGCTCCAAAATGCAGGAGGAAGCAAGCTCGCACGTGACAACACCTCCATGCGGATTACGCAATCTCCTAAGTTTATGAGGGAACACCGTGAAATACCGACACGGTTAATTACACAAAAAGAGGTGAGTTCACTTTCTAATTGCAGTGCATGCCACACACTTGCTATAGAAGGCAATTACTCTGAACGAGCGATTAAAATTCCAAATTACGGGAGATGGGAATGAAAAAGATTTTAGTCTGGAGTATTTATACCAGAGTCTTTCATGTACTCGCTATGGTGATGATGTTAGGAGCGTATTTGAGCAGTGGCGAAGATAAATGGCTGAGTATTCATGCCAGTTTTGGTTACGCCATGGGAGCGCTTTTTTTAGGAAGAGTTTTGTGGGGATTTTTAGACATTCCCTATTCAAAATTTAAAGACTTTAACTTTAATTTTGCCGAATTAAAATCGTATGCCCTCAATGTGTTTGGGAATAAAAAACAGTATCTTGGGCACAATCCTGCCTCAAGCTATGCCATCATCGGCATGATGGTTCTTTTGTTACTGAGTATTATCTCGGGTGCTTTAGCGTATGGGGTTCAAGAAGGCATGGGAATAGCTTCTTTTTTAAACCACACCGTATTTGCAAAAATGAAAATTTTTAAAGAGGTGCATGAGTTTTTTTCCAATGCGTTAGTTTTCCTCATTGCGGCGCATATCGCAGGAGCATTGCTTGACCGTTTATTGCACTCAAAACTCATCTTGCGTTCGATGGTGGATGGGTACAAAGAGGGCGAGGGGAAAAGTATTCAGCTTAGTTTGGTTCAAAAAGCATTTGGTATTGTGTGGTTGGGCTTAGCAATGTTTGCACTTGTCTATCTTTTAGCATCTCCAAAGTCCGTTTTGCTAGCCGATAATAACCCAAGGGTGGACTACGCCACCCTTCACCCCGCTTTTGCAAAAGAGTGTGGCAGTTGTCATATGCTTTATCCTCCACATCTTTTGCCAAAGGCGTCATGGGATAGCATGATGAGCTCACTTGAAAATCATTTTGGGGATGATGCCTCCTTAGATGCGAAGACCACGCAGTCGATTAAAACGTTTTTAGATGAAAATAGCGCGGAACACTCTACCAAGGAAGCGGCTGTTTATATGCTTGCAAGATTGAAAAATGGTACAATGCCTGAAAGCATTACGCAAACGAAATTTTGGAAAAAAAGACATCAAGGAATTGAAAAAGTGGCGTTAAATGACCCAAAAATTGGCAAAATTTCCAACTGTAAAGCCTGCCATCCTTATATTGAGCAAGGCTCAATTAACGATAGAGATATCAAAGGTTAAATGATGAAATGGTTGATAATTCTTTGGTTGCTTTTGGGCGTAGCATCTGCAAGTGAGCACGATAAAAAAGAGCATCATTTAAGTAAAGACCTCTCTTATTTAGAACTGAGTGAACCCCAACAAGAGAGTGCAAAAGGCATTATTAAAACATACCGACATGATTTAAAGCAGTATCGTGACTTTAAAGAAGGAATTGAAAAGCAAAAAGAGCAGCTTTTTAGCGAAAATACGCTGAATGAAGAGGCGCTTTTGAGATTGCAAACATCCATTTATCAAAAAGCCAATGCCGTTGAAAATCGCTTCTTGTTACAAATGCACCAGCTCCTTACACCCAAACAGCGCGAGAAATTTGCACATAATCTTGAAGAGTGGGAAGTCGAATGAGTGATAAAATTTTGCTAATAGAAGATGACTTAGAAATGCAATCTCTTATCAAAGAGTATTTGGGCAATTACGATTTTGACGTGACCTGTTTTGATAAACCCAAAGAGGCTCTTATCCACCTCAAAGCGCATCCTAGTGAGTACAGCGTGATTGTCCTAGACTTGATGCTCCCTCAAATGGATGGTTTTGATGTGTGTAAAATGATACGCGCCATTAATGAAGAGGTGTATATCATCATCTCTTCTGCCCGCAATGAACTGAGCGATAAAATTTTAGGCTATGGCGTGGGCGCGGATGATTATCTCTCCAAGCCGTATGAACCGCGTGAACTTGTTCTCAAAATCAGCTCCATCCTTCGTCGTCATATGCATGCCAAAAAAAAGGTTGGTGACTTTGAAATTGATGAAGAGAAGATGGAAATTTTTTTAGAAGGGTATCGTCTGGATTTAACGAAAATAGAGTTTGATATTTTGCTGCTTTTTCTCAATAATGTCGGTAAAGTTTTTTCCCGTGAAGTTTTATTTAATGCTATTAATGGCATCGGCTATAACACGAAAGACCGCACGGTGGATATGCACATCAGTAACCTGCGCGCAAAACTAGGGGACGACTCTAAAACACCAAAATACATCAAATCCGTTTGGGGTATTGGGTATAAGATGGTAGGCTAACATGTCTATTTTTACAAAACTGTTTCTTCTGTTTCTTGCGAGTTTTGCTTTAATGTTTTTTGTAGCCAAAGAGACCAATCAACTTACCCAAGCGAAGATGGAATCGTTACTGAAAGAGAAATACCTTCAAGCCTCTAATGAACTCTTTAAAGACCTCGCAAACAACGATGAAGCAAGCCTTGCTAAAAAAGTACAAGCGCTGGGATTTGAAATGGTCTCTAATGCCAATAACGTTGAAAATGAAATCGTTGTTTATGAGCAAAAAAGCTCTTTTGGCGCAATCAAAATTGTCAAAGACAGTCATGATGAAACGATACTTGTTATGACCTACTTAGATGAAGTCATTCGTGTTAAGGCGAAAGACCAAGCGGAGTATTTAGAAGATCATAACAAAGTAGGGTATCTCATTTATGCGGATATTGCAGTTTTAGTGATGATTTTTTTGATGATAGCAAAATTACTGTTTCCGCTAAAAAAGATGACGCACATATTGCAACGCTTTGGTGAAGGTGATTTACATGTAAGAATGTCACCTGAAGGCTCCAATGAGCTTGGTAAATTGGTCGATACGTTTAATGCTATGGCTTCCAACATTGAAGCATTGGTGCATTCGCGCCAGCAATTGCTTCGCGATATCGGTCATGAGTTGCGAACTCCTCTTGCAAAATCAAAATTAGCTTTGGAAATGATGCCACACAATGCACATCAAAAACTCCTTCAAAAAGCCATTTGCCAAATTGATATGCTGACCAATGAATTGTTGCAGATTGAGCGTATTAATGCCAATATGGAAGAGCTCAATGTGCAGCATTTCAATGTTGAAACATTGATTTCTGAGGCGTTGAGCAAGCTCATGATTGAGGATGAAAGTCTGATTGATATGTCCATTCACCAAAGTTTTGATATAGAGGGCGATTTAAATTATTTGGCGATAGCGCTTAAGAATTTGATTGATAATGCGCTTAAGTACACAACGCGCGCTCCCATTAAAGTTGAAGTCTCTGAGAATGTTTTACATGTAAAAAGTTATGGCAAGGCGTTAGAGCAGCCTTTAGCGTATTATTGTGAGCCTTTTGCGCAAGGAGATGATACCCGCAACACGCAAGGTTTTGGTTTGGGATTAAATATCGTTCAGAAGATTTTAGCCAAACAGCAGTTTAAATTAACGCTTAGTTATGATGAGGGGTATAACACGTTTAGCATTTTTTTTAAATGATTTTTACTTCGTTTTTCGTGCTTTTTTTCACTTCATACATTGCTAAGTCAGCATCTTTTAGGATGTCATTGATGGTTTTATTTTCATCGACAAAGAGCGTACCACCGATGCTTGCGGTGCAGGTATAGTCGTAATCGTTGAGTGCAAAAGGCTCATCAAGAACATTTAAAAGTTTATAGCCGATATGGGTTAATTTTGCATGTGCCTCTTCTTCATCGTTACCCAACTTGGTGACTAAAACGACAAATTCATCACCTCCAAAACGCGAAATCGTATCGCAAAGACGCAGGGTTTTGTTGAGACGTGACGCAACTTGTTGTAAAAGCAAATCGCCGTATTCATGTCCTTTGGTATCATTGAGCGCTTTAAAATTATCCAAATCAATATACAAAAGACCACAATATTCATGTGTTCGTTTTGTCGCTGCAATGGTGTATGCCAAATGATCAAGCAGCAATTTTCGATTGGGAAGTTCCGTGAGTGAATCGTAATAGGCTAAATGTTCAATCATCTCTTTCGTTCTTTTTTCATCAGTAATATCACGAAAAATGAGCACGGAACCAATTGCTTTATTGTCTTGTAAAAAAGGGGTTAAATTGATATGGACAATCACATGTTCGCCACTTTTCTTGCTAAAAATTTCTTCTCCAATATAGTGTTTTTCAAGCGTCATATTTTTTAAAATAGGACAGACATAAAGAGGGTCTGCTGTGTTGTGAACATGAATGAGTTGATGTGCGTTTTGTCCTATCATCTCTTTTTCATGGTACCCAAGCAAGGACAACCCCGCTTGGTTGATAAATTTAATCGTACCATCGGCATATAAGAGCATGATGCCATTGGCTGAACTTGTCACAATGGTTTCAAACTGCATTTTCTCAACCCAAAGGCGTTTTCGTTGTACTAAGAGGAGATAAACACCTATCCATAAAAGGCTTATGGCAAAAAAACCTACACAATAGACATAAAAATATTTTGTAGTGATTTCTATCAGTTCGGGTAATGCTCCATACGTCGTAACATAGCCTGCTAAGGTATTGTCAATAGTGAAGATGGGATGAAAATTGACACAATAGCCTTGAACATCATCAATGACAGGGAGTGAAAAATTTTGACCGCGAGCGAGTAATGCTTCTATATGATAATTCTTCTTAATCAACGCATCTAAACGAGCAATCAATGAGGACTCAAGTGCTTGCGCACTTAATACAGATATTTTAGGGTTTTCAATGGTATATAAATCCGACAGTGTTGATGGAACAAAATGTTCTTGGTGTTGTTCAAAGGCTATATTGGTTGTGATATCTTTTTTGAGCAACAAAATATAATATTTGCATGTCAATAATTTTGAAAGTTCCAAAACGATGCGCTCATACGAAAGCGATAACTCAACCGTTCCTAAAAAGAGTTGATTATCCATAATAGGATAGACATAACGAAATCCAGGATAAACACGCCCACCTTCAAATCCAGAGATAAACGTATGTTCTGTGGCAGCTTTTTTTAGTGTTGGTCTTACATCAAAAAGTGAATCACCATTTTCTGTGGGTTGGTGAAATCGCAAAAAACTTTCGCCTTTGTCGGTATGAAAATGCAACTGGCGAATGCCATGTTTGAGAAGTTCATGTTGATAAATCGGATACAACAATCGGTACAGTTTGCCTCGTAAAAGCGTTTTTTCTTCTTCATTGGCTTTTGGAACTTTTTTTAAAATCTCAAGGACGGCAGGTTGCATAATGACATATTTAAAATAATTTTCAATGGAAACTTGGTACATCGAACTGACAGCTTTATAAGACGATTCAAGGCTTTTATTTTTACTGCCTAAGAGTATTTCTATTTCATGTTCTTTTTGACTAGATGCATTGGTAAAAAAGATAAAATAGGTGAAACAAACGACGATAAGCGTTATCCAAAAATGTTTCATTAGAAATTACCTTCTTGAGGAATTTCATTCAATTTTTTAATATCAAGACGCAAGTAATCTTCTTTACGTGCATCACTCATTCCATGTGAAATGGATGAGCCCCATGTGCTATACACAGAAGAAGGGGCAGACAATAATGCTTGTTTGATGGCGATAATTTGTTCAGGCGATACCGTTTGAGCGTTGATAACCAGCGCAAATCCCGGAACAAAATCAGAGTATGCAAAGATGCGTAATCCTAGCGAATAATACTCCTGCGCAAGGCTCTCTTTCATACCACCGAGTAAATAATCGCCTCTGATTACAGAAAGGGCTACTTCATCGTGATTATTGACATAGCGGTACTGTACTTTTTTTAAAGGTAAATGCAAAGAAGAGTTGAGCAGTACATCGCTCATAAAGTATCCACAGGTTGAGAGCGGTTGTGTTAAGGCAACCGTAATGGTTTTGGGTTTACTCGTATCAATGGTATCTTCTGGAAATTTGACTAAAACGCAACGATAATTTTGCTTTCCATTTTTTTCGTTAAAAGAGACAAGCGGCAAGGCATCTGGAAACTTTTCCATTAAAATGCGCAAAGGTAAAGGTCCTAAATAGGCAATATCAATCTTGTTCTGTACAAACGCTTCAATGAGATAGTCATATTTTGATTCGTAACGAAACGTAATAGAAGTATGAAGTGTTTGCTCCAAATAACGAATCATCGGCGAAAAATCTTCAAAAAGGTCTTCTTTATGAGAATAGGGCAGCGGCGCAAAAACCAAAGGTCTTGCTTCAAGAGGCATCAGTAAAAAGTATATCAAAAATAATACATGAGCTAAGCCACGCATAGTGTCTCACTTTTAACTTTTTTCTGTTACTAGATGATACAGTATGATAAATAAATAACAACTTTAAGAACATAGTACACAATTTTACTTAGCTTTGACTCCTAGTTCATTTACCTTGCAGCAATGTTCTTTTCAATAAAACTTAGATACAATAAAAGCTTATTACACAATCACATTATTGAAAAGGAATAGGATGGTATTTGAAAAGCTAGGCTTAATGTCAGTCATTCAAAAAGCGGTTGATGAGCTAGGTTATGTCAAACCAACCCCCGTACAAACAAAAGTAATCCCTGCGGTACTAGAGGGAAAAGATGTGATGGCGACTGCCCAGACGGGTACTGGTAAAACAGCAGCGTATGCGTTACCGCTTTTGCATCTCTTGACAAAGCGAACCCAAAAAGCAACACCTTCAAAAGTCGTTCGTTCATTGATTCTTGTGCCAACACGCGAATTAGCGTCTCAAGTATGGCAAAGTATGCAAGCTTACGGAAAATATACCGAACTCAGTAGCGTTGCGATTTATGGTGGTGTGAAGTTTACACCGCAAGTGAAAAAATTAGAAAAAGGCGTGGATATTTTAATTGCAACACCCGGGCGTTTGTTGGAGCATGTGAAGCTCAATAATGTGGACCTTTCGCGTGTTGAAATGCTGATTTTTGATGAGGCGGACCGTATTTTAGATATGGGCTTTTGGGATGAAGTGGAAATGCTGTTATCTTTACTTAGTAAAAAACGCCAAACCCTACTTTTTTCAGTCAGTATGTCAAAACAACTCAAGCGTTTGTCTGAGATGAGTTTGAAAAAACCGATTAAAATTGACATCAACAACCAAGGCGATTTTGCTAAAAAAGTAGAACAAAAAATCTATCTTGTCGATGCTGAGCGTAAGTGCGAACTTCTTTCTTTTATGATTGGCTCTCAAAATTGGCATCAAGTGTTAGTCTTTACCAAAACCAAACAAAGTGCGGATGAGGTTGGAAAATACCTTGAAGAGAGCGGTTTAAAAACGCTTGTCTTGCATGGCGATAAAGCCCATTCGAAACGTACCCAAGCCATTTTGGCATTTAAAGAGAATAAAATTCGTGTTCTAGTTGCCACAGACATTGCTTCTCGTGGACTTGACATTGAAGATTTGCCGCATGTCATTAATTATGAACTTCCAGGCGATGCAGAAGATTATATGCATCGAGCAGGACGTACAGGGCGTGCAGGCAAAGAAGGCATGGCGATTTCTTTGGTCTTCCAAGAAGAAAAACCGAAACTCAAGGAGATTGAAAAGATTTTAAAATACGCTATCAAAGCAGATTTTTATCCGGGGTTTGAAACAAAAGTTTGGTTGGAAAAAGAGTCGAAAAAACACACAATTAAAGCAAAGATTGAGCGTGAAAAAGCCAATAAACGCCCGATGGGACTCAAGAAAAAGCGCGAAGAGATTAAACTGGCAAAAGCCAAAAAAGCGAAACAAACTCCAAGTTGTGGCATTGGCGCTAAAAACTGTAAAGTAAAATAAAAAATTTTGATAGATAAAGAAGGTTTAGAAATGATTGAGATGCAAAAACTGCACTATTTTAAAGATTTTATCGAAAAAGAGGAGAGTCCTCTGGGTAAAAATCTTTATATGATGGTCCTTGCAATTGAAGCGTATTATGAGTTTGTCGCAGAAGTTTTGATTCCAAGTTCATCGCGAAGTATGACACAATTTAAATTGCTTGAAGAGCTACGAGCGCTTAAAATTGTCAGCGAGAGTGAATTTGTCATTATGAATGAGACACGAAAGCTTAAAAACGACCTTGCCCATCGTTTGGATTATCAAGTGAATATGACCAATGTTTTTGATTTTTGCAACAACTGTAATGTCAAAGATAAAATCGTGCCTAACGATAAAGACAATCAAGAAGAACTGAATCATGCTCTATTGGATGGACTGCTTAAAAGCTATAAAGTGATTGATTTAAAACTGTACTCCAAGGTGCGAAAAGAGCTTGAAAAGGTACATGGAGTAGGGGCGTGAAATTTAGAGTAACAGGGAAACAGCATATTTCTAAAAACTGTTTGGTGTGTGGTGTACAAAATCCTTTTGGATTAAAAACGAAGTTTTACGAGCTTGAAAACAAAGAGATTGTGGCGTATTTTACCCCGCATACGTATCTGCAAAGTTACCCCGGCATCTTGCATGGCGGTATTTCAGCGACGATTTTGGATGAAACGATTGGCAGAGCGATTATGGCGCATTACGGTCAAGAGAGTTTTGGCGTGACGATAGAACTGAACCTCAAATACAAAAAACCTGTTCCTTTGGATGTGGAACTTAAAGTTATCGGACGCATCGTGAGCGATAAAGGGCGCATTTTTGAAGGTACGGGTGAGCTCATTTTGCCTAATGGTGACGTCGCCGTTACCGCGTCAGGTCGTTATATGAAACGTAATGTGAATCAAATCGTTGAAAACGATTTTATCGAAGACGAGTGGTTCGAGAGCGATGGCATTGATAAAGACGAGATAGACCTCTAAGTGACTGAGCCATACCGCATTCTTCACCGTGTCTTTGGACACCATAGTTTTAGAGCGTACCAAGAAGAAGCTGTCAATGCCATTTTAGCGCACAAAGACATTATGATGATTTTGCCCACGGGGGCTGGAAAATCATTGTGTTATCAGCTTCCCTCCTTAGTGATGGAAGGCATGAGCGTGGTGATTTCACCGCTTTTAGCCTTGATGCACGACCAAATCACCGCACTTTCTACCTTTGGCATTCGCGCTTCGATGATATCATCCATGCAATCTCCCCAAGAAATCCAAGAGACGATGCTCGCATGCCAAAAAGGTGAGATTAAACTGTTATACGTTGCACCTGAGCGCTTAAAAGGTGAGTCTTTTTTGCACTTCTTACAAACCCTTCCGATTAACTTTTTTGTGATTGATGAAGCGCACTGTGTGAGTGAGTGGGGGCATGAATTTAGGGAAGATTACCGCCAACTCTTTCGCCTTAAACGTTATTTTCCGCAAACTCCTATTGCCGCGTTTACCGCAACAGCGACGAAAATCGTTGAACACGATATTTTGCATCAATTAAGCCTCTCAAATCCCCTCATCATTCGTGCCAAAGTGGAACGTGATAACCTCACGATCAAAGCGGACTATCGCAACTCCAACGGGCGCGATCAGCTTCTCTCTTTTTTGAGTGCGTTTGAAAACGAAAGCGGCATCATCTACACCTTAAGTCGCAAAGAGACGGAAAGCTTGGCGCAGTTCTTAAGCACACGCAACATCCTTGCACGTGCTTACCATGCAGGACTTCCGACCGAAGAGAAAAATGAGACCTTTCGCGCTTTTTTAAACGATGAAATTCAAGTTGTCGTCGCAACCATCGCCTTTGGAATGGGCATCGATAAGAGCAATATTCGCTTTGTCGCACACATGTCATTGCCTAAAACCATTGAAAACTATTACCAAGAGATCGGGCGCGCAGGGCGTGATGGCTTGCCATCTTCCACGTTGCTTTTGTTTTCCAATTCTGACATTGTGGAACATAAACGTCGTATTAGCGAACAGCCTACTTCTGAATATCAAAAAGTGGCATATGAAAAGCTCGAAGCGATGGCAAAATTTGCCTCGTCGCAGGTCTGCAGGCATCAGCAAATTGCACGTTATTTTGACGATACGATTCTTACATGTAAAACGCGGTGCGATAATTGTATCGATGGTGAAAAGCAGAGCGTGGACATCTCGCATGAAGCGTTAAAACTTCTCTCAAGTGTTTACCGAACGGGACAGCGTTTTGGACTGCAATACGTGGTCGATGTCTTAATGGGTTCTACCAATGAGAAAATCGTGCAAAACGCTCATCAAAGCCTCTCCGTTTTTGGCATCGGCAACGATAAAACCAAAGCGCAGTGGCTCAGTATCGGCGATCGATTGATGGAGCTAGGAGCGCTCAATGTGGGTGAATATCGCGTGGTAAGCCTCAGTGAATACGGTGCGCAAATCATCAAAGAGCGTTTAAGTGTCAGCATTCATGCGAAACGTTTGGAAGAGCGTCAAAAGGTCAAAAAAGCTAAAAAAGTCGTGTTGGGTACGTTTGAGCTCTCCATTTTCGAGAAGTTACGCGCGTTGCGCTCAAAAATTGCGAAAGAAAATAGCATTCCACCGTATGTCGTCTTTAGCGATAAAACCCTCAAAGAGATGGCAGAAAAACTTCCTCTGGATAAAGAGGCGATGTTAGAGATTAGTGGGGTGGGTGAAGTGAAGTTTGAGCGCTATGGCGAAGCGTTTTTGGAACTGTGTGAAAAGCTCTCCTAGTCTTTACATGTAAAGAAAAAATGTGCAATAGGGTACAATACACTTTTACATGTAAAGGATAAAAATGAGTGCAGGGCAGATTCGCAGTAACATTCACAAAGGTGTGAAAGTGCAGATTGTTTTGAAAGAGGACCAACGCAGTGGCAAACTAACAGAAGGTGTCGTAAAAGACATTTTAACCAATTCCGCCAACCATCCTCACGGCATTAAAGTGCGTTTAGAAAGTGGCGAAGTAGGGCGCGTCAAAGAGATTATTCTCTAAAGATTGACATGATGTATCTTTTTAAAAAAATGAAACACATATTTCTCGGAATACTTCTTTTTAATACGCTTCTGTTTGCTACTGAATCCTCTGTATTTCTAACTTCCCAACACATCTATAATACAATGCAGCGTTCTTCGTACGAACATAAACGTTTTGTTGATGAAACAAGCGGTACTTATAATGTGGATTGCTCCTCGTTTATCGGTTTTATTATTGAAAAAGTCTCCCCCAAAGCCAATGCAATTTTGCCCATAGATGCTCCTCATAAGCGAGCACTTGCTAAAAATTTTTATGAATTTTTACAGGGATTAAGCGCATCGGAAGTCAAAGACGGATGGATGGGCATTGCACGTATGGATGAGCTTGAAAAAGGCGATATTATTGCGTGGAAGTATGACCCATCACTTCATAAAACCGATACAGGGCATGTGGTGATGGTCTATGAAAAACCCATCCTTGAAGCCGATGGGCGCTATAAAATTCGTGTCATGGATTCGAGCAAAGGAAAACATGCCAATGACAGTCGTGATGAAACGAGTACAGGGATTGGCATTGGTACGATGTGGTTTCGTGTGGATGAACACGGTGTTCCTAATGGACTGTATTGGTCTGATAAAAGTAAAAAAATAAGTGAACATGCTATCGCAATGGGACGTGTGGTTACGCCATAAAATATTTTACATGTAAATCTTTTAAGGTTATTCTAGCGTATGGAGTCTATCGTATAAATCCAATGGTTTTTGCGTAAAACCTACAATCGCATCGTTTTTGGTTTGTTGAGACGAAAAATGCATGAGACTTTGTTGAATCTGCTTTAGTAATGTTGGATTGAGCTTTGAAGAAGCAATCATGACATCCAGTGGTATCTCTTCGCTGATAGCAATAATGCGAATCTTCTTTTGCTCATCTTGGGATAAATTATAATACGCTCCACTTGCCACAGCACCTGCATCAATCGATTTTTCTAGAAGAGCTTGCAATACTTTTGTGTGTTTTTTGAGCATAAATATTTTGTTAAAATCATGCATAGGGTCAATACCATTTTGTTTCAGTAAAAACTGCGGGTACAAATACCCAGAAGTAGACTCAACATCGGTAAAGCCAAACACTTTTCCTTTTAAATCACTGAGCGTACGAATAGAACTCTCTTGTCGCGCTACTATAAGTCCTTGATAAGAGCTCTCTTTTTGAGCGTTTTCATTGAGCATCTCCAGTGTCGCTATATAGCGTATATCGATTTTTTTTTGTCGTAATGAAGCGAAAAGTTTAGGAGAGACAGAAGCAATATCAACGGTTCCATTTTCAATCAAGCCTGTTAGATGGTCATAATCTTTGGAAATAACAAAGAGAATTTCTTTATTTAAAGACTTTTCCAAATACGCAATCAATTCGCTATAAAGTGCGCGAAGCTCTTCAGGAGTTCGGTACGGATTGACGCCGAAGACAAGCTTGTCCTGAGCAAAGAGTGATGCGGTGCATAGCCATATTAAAAGGATTATTATCGTTTTAATCTTCATGAAACACTTTGTTCCTTCCATTGTTTTTTGCCTTGTAGAGTGCGGTGTCTGCTCTACGTAAAAGAGTATTTGATGTATCTCGTGCGCAGTAGGTTGCAACACCAAGGCTAATTGTCACAGCATGTGGATAGGTTTCAAATGTGAGCGTAGCGATTTTTTCACGCAGTTCTTCTGCTAGCACGAGAGCACCTTGCAAAGGTGTTTCGGGTAAGATAAGCAAAAACTCTTCGCCACCCCAACGTCCTACAATATCACTAGCGCGCATCGCTTGATGCATGGTATGGGATAATTGCACTAAAACACGGTCTCCAACTTCATGCCCATAAGTATCGTTGATGGTTTTAAAACGGTCAATGTCGAGCATGATAATTGAAAATTGTAACCCTCTGTTGGCCTCTTTGAGTTTATGATCCAAACACTCTTCTAGTTTGCGCCTGTTTGCAAGAGATGTGAGTTGGTCGGTAGTGCTGAGTGCTTCTAGTTCGTCTTGGGTGTCGGCTATTTTTTGACTCATTTTAAACAGTGCTTCCGCTATTTTTTTAACTTCAGGTGCGGTGCGGTCATGAATCACTTTTCGCGTTCGTGTGATGACATCTTTAATCGAGATGTGATTTTCATAAAAATTTATTAGTAGTTGGGTTAAATCTTCATAATCTTTGAGATGTTTGAGTAAGATAAAATGTAAAGCAATGAAGAGTAATACAAACGCTAAAGCGATACCGAGTAAAAAATGGGTGCGAGCTTGTTCAAGAGCACTAAGCTCTTCTTCGGATGTGAGTCCTACCTGAAATGTGGCTTCTTGTACTCCAATGGTTTGAAGACTGACGTGCAAAGAAGAAGCATTAAAGAGTTTTTTGCCGTTGGTGGTTGAAAGGTTTTGATGCGCTGAACGATAGGTAATGCTCATATTGGTTCCTATAACCATTTTATCCAAAAGCTGATGGTCAATGGCAATAGCAACGCTAATCACACCGATAGGTTTTTCGCCGTACTGCTTAATACGTGTTGCATACACCAAACACTCTTGCTTATCAATGGTGTCAATTCCTAAAAACGTATCGTTATTGAGTGCTTGTTGGAAATAAAATGTTTTGGAAACATCATCACCAAAGCGATATTCTGCTTCGCCTCTGCTGATGACGATACCGTTTAAATCCATAAAATGGATTTTATCACTGGCTGAAGTTAAAAAGAGCTTTCCCCAGTTGAACAATAAATCGGTATCATCACTGATAACACCCGTTGTTACTTCTTGAGAGTTCATTAAAATATGAGCTGATTTTTGTAAATTTTGAATCATCTCTTCAAAGCGTGTTTGTACCATCTCTGTTTGAATGAGCGTTTTATGGTCAAATGCTTTGCGCTGGGTGAGGTAGAGGGATTGGATTTGGTAGATACCAAAGATAAAAATAGCCACAAGTTGGATGATGGTTAGTGTGAGGATTTTATTATACAGTTTCATTGATGATGCGCGTGTAGTATTTGTCTAAAATGCTCATAAAATGCTTCATCTTTTTTTACAAATCCAGCGCTATTCCATCCTAAATGGTCTACTAAAGCTTGATTTGATGGTGATTTTAACGGTATGTCTTCTAGGAGTGAGGTTATTTTTTTGCATTCGCTTTCTGGGATTGCGTCGGTTGCAATGATGACATCAAGGGGAATAGGCTGTGAGGTAGCAACAACATTGAAAATATCGCCATATTTTGCAACCCCGTTGTAATACGTTCCATCGGACATCGCGCCTATATCAATGGAGTGATTGATGAGCGCTTCGATGACTTTGTCGTGCTTTTTAAGAAAAAAGACTTTTTTAAAAAACGTATAGGGCTCAATATGGTTATCTTCAAAAATCATCATAGGATACGCATACCCAGAGGTAGAATCTTTATCGGTAAAGGCAAAATTTGTATCTTTGGCTTCTTTAAGAGAATGAATTTGAGATGTTTTTAAAGAGACAATAAATGCTTGATAATAAGACGTTATCTTTCCTGTTTTTGAAACTTCTTGGTAGGTAACAAGGTAATGAATGGAAGGAATTTGCTCTTTGATAAGCACGTAATTTTTGGTATTAATCCATGCAAAATCAACGCTTTTTTCTTTAATACGTTGTGTTAGTTCATCATAGTCTTTAGTGACAATCAGTTTGAAGGTGTCGCCACTTTTTTCATGCAAATAATTCATCAAAGGTGTCAAGGCTTGAATGATTTTGGAGGGGTTATTGGATGGATACATCGCAAAAACATACTCGTGTGCTCCAAGGCTAGTCCAGATAAAAAAACAAAGAAGGCTCAATTTTAGAAGCATCTATTTCTCATTAGTAATTATTATAATGATTGTAACATAATTTGGTTACGCCTTTTTTTATTTGTGTCTATTTTTTAAGTTAGGCATCAATGGGTTGGTTTAAAGTGGAGGTGTTATAATGAAAAAATCTACTTCAATGTGCGAGGTTAAACAATGAATGAAATTATCCATCAAGAGTGGTTTATTATCTATGGTATTCCTCTACTCATTGCACTTGCAAGGGTGTGTGATGTCAGCATTGGGACATTGCGTATTATTTTTATTGCCAAAGGTTTTAGGCTTTGGGCGCCGATTCTTGGTTTTTTTGAAGTCAGTATTTGGTTGGCGGCTATTACGCAAGTTATGGCAAATCTAACCAATGCAACCAATTTTATCGCGTATGCACTCGGGTTTTCTTTGGGAAATTACCTTGGAATGTATATTGAAAACCGTTTGGCGATTGGTATGGTGGTTGTACGTATTATCACGAAGCGTGACTCGCAAGCGTTGGTTTCGGCTCTAAGAACGTTAGGATACAGTGTGACGGTAGCGGATGCAGAAGGCAATACCGGTGCTGTGAATATCGTTTTTACGCTGATTAAACGCTCTAACATTAAAATCATTACACCGATTATTTTACATTACAACCCACAAGCTGTTTATTCGATTGAGGATGTCAGGCATGTGAGCGATGCAACATTTCCAACTGAAATTTCACGACGTTCACGTTTTAGCCAGCTATTTCGAGGCATGAGAAAATAACAAAAAGAGAATAAAAGCCCTAAAAAAGGCAGGTCTTAGAGCTTTTACATGTAAAAGTTTAGCGTACAAAATTGGTCATAATTTTTGCTTCTTTAATCGGTGGAATGATGTTTTGCTCTTTCGCCGATTGTGCCATTTTAAGTGTCCAAGCCATATTTTTTCCTAACACTCTTGCTATTTGAATACCTTCTAAATCTTCATGCACTTCACCCGGAACTCTTCCGTGCGCAACGTTCCAATAGTTTGTAGCTGGCATAATCATCTCAGCGTAAGTAAGGTAGTGATTCATGGCATCAAACGTACTCACACCACCAGAGCGCCTAACTGCGACGATGCTTGCACCCACTTTGTGACGGAAAAGATTGCCATTGGCAGAGGAGACATAAAAAGCACGGTCTAAGAACGACTTCATCGTTCCCGCAATGCCAGCCCAGTGAACGGGCGTTCCTAGAATGATGCCATCAGCTTCTTTCATTTTTTGAATGCATACATTGACGTATTCATCATCTTTCGCGACACAGCGTTCATCTTGATTTTTTGCACAACCGCCACAGCCAAAACAGCCGCGAATCGTTTTGTTTCCGACATGCAACACTTCCGTCTCAATGCCTTCATGGGCTAACTCTTGTGCAATCGTATCAATTAATTGTGCCGTGTTTCCATTGTTTTTTGGGCTACCATTGATGGCGACAACTTTCATTTTTTAGTTCTCCTCTATATTTTGGTATGTATTGATTGAATTGTAACATGAGTCTTAATAAAACCGATAGATAATTTAGATAAATTTATTGCCTAATACTGTACAATTTTGTTTTACATGTAAAAGGATAGCTTATGCGTTTTGAGACAGAGCGAACCACATTGATTCAACGATTAGAAACACTAATTACACACGATGGTGTCACGCAGACAGAGATTCCTGGGCTTAGTCTTTCACGCATTTCTCAATCATCCGATTTTATCTGTTCTATTCATGAGCCTTCGGTTTGTTTTATTGCCCGTGGGGCAAAACAGGTCAATCTTGCTGACCAGCTTTATACGTATGATGCGACGTCGTATCTCATTTCATCGGCGCATTTACCTCTTAATGGCAAAATTCTAGAAGCCAGTGAGACGTCATCGTATTTAGCGGTCAAACTGACATTTAATCTTGATGAAATCATTGAGGTTGTCCGAGAAGTAGATGATTCCTTTAAACAACCTTGCACCAAAAAATGTGAATGTGCCCTTGTTATGGGGGAAATGGATGAAGCGTTGTTTGACGCTTTGATTCGTTTGGTTTCATTACTTAAAACACCCAAAATGATTCCAACGCTCGCCCCTTTAATTACCAAAGAGATTTTATACCGTCTTTTGGACCATCATCCTCATATGTTTATCAAACAGTTTGCAACGATGGGAAGTTACGCACACCGTATTTTGCAGGCTATTGACCATATTAACACGCATTTTGAAGAGCCTTTACGCATTTCGCAGATGGCGCATAGTCTTGGTATGAGTAATTCCTTGTTTCATCGTAATTTCAAAAAAGTTACAGCGCTTACACCAATCCAATACCAAAAAAAAGTACGTCTTCAAATGGCACGAAGACTTCTTTTGAGCCAACATGTCGATGCGGCAACCGCCTCTTTTCAAGTGGGTTATGCAAGCCCCTCACAATTTAGCAGAGAGTATACTCGCATGTTTGGCTTACCACCAAAAACTGATACAAAACATCTAACAGAACAGGTGAGCGTTTAATCAATATTTGCTAAAACCTACACAATATTTTTCGGCTTCTGTGTCATTTCTTCATGATAATTTAAAATATAACGTGTTTGCAACGTTGCGCTGTTATGATTTACTCATAGAAACGAAAAGGAGTTTAACATGAGTATTTCAAAACAGCTTTTAATGATGCTTACCATCGCAATACTTGCCACGGGCGTTATCTTTGGTATCAGTTTTCTAAAAATGAATCGAGTTTTTGAAGAGACAAATTACAGTAATGTTAATTCTCTACCTAGCGTATTGGCACTGAATGATGCTATGCAAAATGCTTATACACTGAGGCTTGCTATATGGGAGCATATCTCTCAATCCGAAGCAAAAGAGTGGAATAGAGTCGAAAAAAACATTGAAAAAGCCGATACTGCACTCAAAGCAAGTTTAAAACAGTATGAACTGTTATTATCCAATGACAAAGACAGAGAGCTTTTCAAAAAAGACAATGAGACATTGGATAAATATTCTGTTCTTTTAAAAAACTTAATCAGCTTATCACGTGAAAAGAAACGAACAGAAGTAAATGCTATGGTTAGCGACAATAAAGCAGTTATTTTAAATCTAACACAGGCATTAGCAGACCATATGCAGTATAACGTAGAGCTTGCAAAAAAAGGGGCAGATAACGCCATCAGTGAAAAAAACAGTGCAACAATCATTATGATGTTGGTCTCTTTGGCTTCGGTGATGGTACTTATTGTTATAGGCTTTTCGATTCGACGCAATATCATTCAGGGTGTCCATATCATCCGTGATAGTATGGTAACATTTGTTCAAAACAAAGCGTTAAATTTTAGAATAAATTACGATAAGAACAATGAACTCAGAGACATTTCCGATAGCTTTAATGCCTTAGTTACGACACTGGAGCAAACCATTGTTGATGCTAAGAACTCTTCGAGCGAAAATGCTTCTGTCTCGCATGAACTCAGTTCGACTAGTATGCAAATAGGGCGCAACGCAGAAAAAAGCACGTCTATTGTCGAGACGACCATTCAAGAGATTGCAACGATTAAAACGTTTGTACAAGAGACGGCAACACTTTCCGAAGGTATGAAAAAAGGCATCACCGATGCAGGTCAAAAACTCGATAATGCCAAAAAGGAAGTTATTAGACTTCGTAATGAAGTAGGACTTGCCAGTGAAGCAGAAACCGCTTTGGCATCAAAGTTAGAGCAAATGAGCCATGATGCAGAACAAGTCAAGCAGATATTAATCGTTATCTCTGATATTGCCGACCAAACGAACCTTTTAGCACTCAATGCCGCTATTGAAGCGGCGCGTGCAGGCGAACATGGGCGTGGTTTTGCCGTTGTTGCCGATGAAGTACGCAAACTCGCTGAGCGTACACAAACATCACTGACTGAGATTAACGCGACGATTAATATTATCGTGCAATCTATTGTGGACTCTTCCGAGCAAATGGGTAAAAATGCCAAAAATATTCAGCGACTTTCTGATGTTTCAACGGGTGTTGAAGAGACGATACTAGGAACATCAAGTGTGATGCAAGAGAGCGTGACTTCAGTAACCACCAGTGCTGAAAATTCGATTCGCATTGCGAGTGATACCGATAGAATTATCACGATGGTGAATAATATTAACACACTGACCAGTGAAAATGCCAGAAGTGTTGAAGAAATTGCAAGTGCGGCAGACCACCTCTCTAAATTGGCTGAAAATCTTAATAGTAAACTAAACCAGTTTAAATCGTAACTGCGCTAATACTCCTCTAACTCCGCGTTTTCTGAGGAGATAACGTGAAAACGTTCTCTCCTCCTACAATCCAAGTACCGTAAAGGCTAAAGAGAGCATCACAACACCGATAAGCACTTCAAGAATTTTCCATGAAAGTGGCTTTTGGAAAAGAGGCGTTAAAATCCTTGCGCCATAGCCTAGACTAAAGAAAAACGTAAAAGAAGCACTCATCGCGCCGAGTCCAAATAGCGGTGCAAGGTTGCCAAATTTCGTCGAAACAGAACCCAATAAAATGACGGTGTCTAGATAAACATGGGGATTAAGCCATGTAAATGCTAACGTCAGAAGAATGGTTTTTTTCAAAGAAGTGGTAAGTTGCGTTGAAGGGTTTAGCTCATGCGTCATACTCCACGCAGAGTAAAAACTCTTGAGCCCATACACCAATAAAAAGGCAAATCCTCCGTATTTTGCAATGGTTTGCAAAGATGGAAACTGCTCTATTAGATACCCAAAGCCTGAAACCCCTGCAAAAATCAAAACAGCATCGGAAAG
>DKFS01000014.1 GCA_002452855.1 Sulfurospirillum sp. UBA6790
TGTAGCCGACGTGGTATCATCGCAATGAATGTTCCAACAGCTAATACCATTGCTGCCGTAGAGCTTACAATGGCGCATCTTTTAGGAACGGCAAGAAGCTTTGTTAATGCAAATAACCACTTAAAAATTGAACGTGTATGGAACCGTGAAAAATGGTATGGCATTGAGTTATGCGAAAAACGTTTAGGTGTGATTGGTTTTGGTAATATTGGTAGCCGTGTTGCTATCCGCGCTAAAGCGTTTGGCATGGATGTTATTGCTTATGACCCTTATATCTCAGCATCAAAAGTAACAGACCTTGGTATGACATACACTGAGAATTTTGATGATATTTTAAAATGTGATTTCATTACCATTCATACGCCAAAAAATAAAGAAACGATTAATATTATCTCTTACGATGAAATCGCTAAAATGAAAGATGGTGTGCGTTTAATTAACTGTGCGCGTGGTGGTCTATACAATGAACAAGCTCTTTTTGATAATCTTAAAAGCGGTAAAATTGCTTTCGCGGGCATAGATGTATTTTCAAAAGAACCCGCAACCAGTCATCCTCTTTTAGACCTTGAAAATATTTGTGTGACACCTCACCTTGGTGCCAATACATTAGAATCTCAAGAAAAAATTGCGATGCAAGCTGCCGAAAATGCTATTAGTGCAGCGCGTGGTGTTAGTTACCCGAATGCACTCAACCTTCCGATTAAAGCCGAAGACCTACCTGCTTCAGTTGAGCCATATTTAGAGCTTGTTCAGAAAATGGGATTTTTAGCGGCACAATTGAATCGTTCAGCTATTAAATCCATTAAACTTGAACTTGAAGGTGATATTGGAGCCTATGGCAAATCTTTATTGACATTTGGCATTGTAGGCTCTCTCAAAGAAGCAAATGACAACAAAATTAATTATGTCAATGCTGAATTTGTCGCAAAAGAAAAAAACATTGAAAGTAAATTTGAGGCGGTCAGTAGCACTAGCGGTTATAAAAATAAAGTAACCCTAACATTGACGACAGAAAAAGATGTTGTGAGTATTAGTGGAACCGTCTTTGGTGAAGATGAACAACGCATTGTAGGTATCAATGGGTTTAAATTTGACTTCAAACCAAAAGGCAAAATGATTATTTTCAAAAATAATGACGTCCCTGGTGTTATTGCCAATATTGCATCTATCTTAGCAAAAGAGGGTATTAACATCGCTGACTTTAGATTAGGACGAGGGGCTCATCAATTTGCGATGGCTGTTATCTTAGTTGATACGGATATTGATAAAAAAATGATCGCGGAACTTAATAAAATTGAAACATGCGTATGGGTTGAGTACGCCGTTTTATAAGAAGTGATTTGGTTAATTCAGAGGAGTAATTTCTCCCTCTGAATTAACTTTTGTAAAATTTAATTAACTTTATTTTCTTCTATTTTCCCCTGAAAAAATGGTTTTTAGGCTTATAAAAGTAAAATTTTATTATCTTTAGCTAAAACCATGTGCTTAATTCTTTTCAATAAATAAATAAATATTATAGTTTTGATAATATTGTTATACTATAAGAGAATTAAAATTGACAGAGGGATAGTGCATGAAAATTGTTTTGGTGAGTTTAATCCTCTTCGGTGTGTGCTTTGGAGCAGAGCCATTGACCTTAGAGCGTGCTATACAAAAAGTCAAAGAAAATAATCAAGAGATCACTATTGCTAAGTTTGATGAAGAGATTAAAGACTTAGAACATCAAATAGCAGTAGGTCAATCGTACGGTAGTTTAGATTTGACGCAATTGGCTCTACGCAGTAACGATGCTTTAAGCGTATTTGGCTTTAAATTGCAATCACGCGAAGCAACCTTTGCTGATTTTGGATTTAAACAGTTGAATATGTCAAGTCCAGATTTTTATACACAACCTAGTGATCTTAATTATCCAAAAGACCGCAATTTGTTTCAAACCACACTTTCCTATAACCTTCCAATTTATACGGGTGGCAAATTGGAGCAGTATGGCAAAATAACACAGGCTTTACACTACCTAAGTACTCTAAGTCGTGAAGAGCTCACGTTGCAAAAAGTCTCAGAGGTTAAAAAGAATTTCTACACACTCTCTTTATTGAAAACCTATTTGTATAATTTGAATATTATTGCCTCAAATATTGCACGATTGGAAAAAACAACGCAAGCAATGATGGAAGAAGGGTATGCCAAAAGAGTAGATTTGCTAGAAGTGCAAGCAAGACTTTCCGATGTTGAGCGACAGATTTCACAAACCAAAGCCAATCAGACACTGGTCTATCATTACCTCTCATTTCTCATTAATGAGCCTGTCACAGAGATTAAGGGAACGTATGAAGCAGCACCTGATATGAATATGAATAGCGATGCTATTTTAACCAACAACCTCGATATCAAAAAAGCAGAGCAAGGCGTAGAGATTTCAAAAATGAAGATAGCGTTGCAAGAGAGCGCATTTCTTCCGCAAGTGGGCGCTTTTGCTCAGTATGGCAGTAGTGATGACAAGCTTATGAATGACTTTGCTAAACACGATGCTTATACTGCGGGTGTTCAAATTAAGTGGAACTTTTTTAACGGTGGAAGCGATAAAGCAGGTTATGAAAAAGCGCGCGTTGAAAATCTAAAAGCAGCGCAAGAGTTGCAACTGGCACAAAAGAGTATGGCTTTACATGTAAAACAGTTGCAAACACAGATGCAAAGCCATGAATATGAAATAGCAAGTCTCAAAAAAGAGGTGGAAGTGGCTCATTTGATTTACGAAAATTATGCGGGAAGGTATGAGCAAAAACTTGTTTCAATTAATGATGTTATGATGAAACAGTCTGAAGAATTACGTATTGTTTTAAAACTCAAAGAAGTACAAAATGCACGTAATGACATTATTTTTGAATTAGAAAAAATAGCAGCGAAGGAAACCAAGTGAAGACATTACATGTAAAAATAGCCATTGCCTTATGCGCGAGTAGTTTAATGCTAAACGCAGCGGAATTAACCTTAAGCGGTAGTGTCATTTCAGACAATGAAAAAAGCATTACAAGCCGTTATATGGGATATGTTAAAGAAGTGCGTGTCAAAGAGGGTGATATTGTTAAAAAAGGTGATTTGCTTTACAGCATAGATTCAAAAGAGATTGATACGGCTTTAGCGCAAACAGATTTAGCCATAGCTCAAGCAGAGCTTTCCTATGAGATGTATCAAAACCAATATTTAAACGCCAAACTGAATCAAGAACGTTATGAAAGACTTTTGGCAAAAGATATGGTTTCAAAATATGATGTAGAAAATTTGGAACTTTCAACCAAAAATCTGAAAGCGATGATGGATATTGCACAAAAACAGATTGCTCAAGCCAAACAAAAACGACAAGAAGTTCAAAATCAGTACCATTACTTAAAAATTCAAGCGCCTAATGATAGCGTTGTGACTGCAAAACATATTGAAGCGGGCGAAATGGCATTAGCCGGTGTTCCTGCATTGGTATTGTCAGATATTACGCATTTAAAAATTACGGCTGAAATTGCTGAAACCTATCTCAAATCCATTAAAATAGGCGATAGTGTTGCTGTGGAAATCCCATCGATTGGATGTCAAAGTGAAGGAAAAATTGAAGCGATTGTGCCTAGTTCCAATCCAATGACACACTCTTTTAAACTCAAAACAACATTTACATGTAAAAATGCTCAAGCATATCCTGGCATGTATGCAACGCTTAAAATAGGGCAACCCTAATGCGTACCTATAAAGAAAAATACCTTGCGGGCTTTTTAGCCCGTCGTTTTTTACGCAACCC
>DKFS01000083.1:0-2855 GCA_002452855.1 Sulfurospirillum sp. UBA6790
CTTCAAATTTATTTTTTTCTTTTGCATTGATTAAGCCTATGGGAGTTGCAGGTCTAGCCCTTGCTGGTTCGTTAGCAGGATATGTGCTGCTTATTTTTACGATTCGTTCTTTTGGTGCCAAAACGTTTTTTGCTATACTTCGCGATAAAAAGTTACTTATTTTATTCATGGTTTTAGCGTGTGAAGCGCTTTTGCTTAGTCTTTTAAAGGATTTTATACATGTTTATTTTTGATTCAGTGGAGAGAAAAAAAGTTCCATTCATCCCTATTAAGCCTCATGAGGTTAAAATCTATGTTTGTGGTCCTACCGTTTATGATGACGCACATTTAGGACATGCTAGAAGTGCTATTGCTTTTGACCTTTTACGTCGTGTCTTAACAGCGCTTGGATATAAAGTAACTTTTGTAAAAAATTTCACGGATATTGATGACAAAATTATCAATAAAATGAAAGAGAGCGGAAAATCTTTAGAAGAGATTACATCATTTTATATTGATCGTTATAAAAATGAAATGCATGCTTTACATGTAAACGATGCCGATATTGAACCCAAAGCGACTGAAACAGTAAATGAAATTATCGATTTCGTCTCAAAAATGCTTGACAAACACGTTGCATACGCAACAAGTGATGGCATCTATTTTGATACATCTAAAGATAAAAAATATCTCTCATTAAGTCATCGCCTCATTGAAGAAGATGCGACACAAGCGAGAGTTGAACAAAAAGAAGAAAAAAAAGATCAAAAAGATTTTGCGTTATGGAAATTTTCTAAAGCAAATGAACCCAGTTACCCTGCCCCCTTTGGCATTGGGCGTCCAGGCTGGCATATTGAGTGTTCCGCTATGATTGAAAAACATCTTGCATCCAGTGGTGATTTCCAGATTGATATTCATGCTGGCGGAGCCGACTTACTCTTTCCCCACCATGAAAATGAAGCGGCGCAAACCCGATGCAAAAGCAATCAAGAACTGGCTAAATACTGGATGCACAATGGCTTTGTCACCATTAGCGGTGAGAAAATGAGTAAATCTTTAGGAAATAGCTTTTTTCTTAAAGATGCACTGGCTATTTACAGTGGTGAAGTGCTGAGATTTTATCTATTAGCCACACATTATCGTGCCAATTTCAATTTCGCGGAAGAAGACCTTCTTACTACAAAAAAGAGGCTTGATAAATTGTATCGACTGAAAAAGAGAGTTTTTGAAAGCACGCCAAGTAAGGTTTCGGAAAGCTTTAAAACAATGATGCTTGAAGCACTAAGTGATGATCTTAATATATCCAAAGCACTGGCTGTATTGGATGAGATGATATCCACTGCCAATGAAACATTAGATAGCAATCCAAAAGACAAAGCACTTAAAGCAACAGTACATGCCAATCTGCTTTGGATAGAAACCCTTTTAGGTATTGGTTTGTATAACCCTTATGCTTATTTTCAATTAGGCATTGATGAGCGAGAAAAACAAGAGATCGAAAGCCTTATTGAAGAGCGTACGACTGCTAAAAAAGCAAAAGATTTTGCGAAAGCTGATGAAATCCGTTCCATACTTGAGAGTAAACAGATACAATTGATGGATACAGCAAATGGAACACAATGGGAGAAACTACTTTGAAAATATATGGATTAAAAGAAGTATTGTCCCGATTTGCTCCCTTTTTTAAAGACTATATTCCCTATTTTCTTTTAGCCGTAGTTGGCATGGCCCTTTCTAGTGGAGGAACGGCTTATTCGGCATATCTTGTCAAACCCCTATTAGATAAAATCTTTATCGCAAAAGATCAGCATATGTTAGAGTTGCTGCCTTTTGCGATTATTGCCGTTTATGCCCTTAAAGAAGGTGGAAGGTATACGCAAGCCTATTTTACGGCTTATATTGGACAAGATATTATCAAACGATTTCGAGATAAAATTTTAGAAAACCTTTTAAGACTTGATCTCGCCTTTTTTCATGAATACCGCACAGGTGAGCTTATTAGTCGTAATACAAACGATGTTGAGCGTGTGCGAACCGTCGTATCCAATCTGATACCAGAATTTTTTAGTCAAATTTTTACGATTGTTGGGCTGGTTGGTGTTGTTATCTATCAAAGTTCAGAACTGGCTTTTTATGCGCTTATTATCATGCCTTTAGCGATTTATCCACTCAGTATTCTCTCTCGTAAAATGAAAAAAATATCGCGCCAATCGCAAGAAAAAGTTTCCGATATTACCGCAAAACTGAGTGAAATATTTAATAATATTGAGATTATTCAAGCCAATAATGCACAGCAATATGAGCACAAGCTTTTTCATGAGAACAATGAACGCTATTTTAAACTGACGATGAAATCGACCAAAGTAAATGAGCTTGTCAGTCCAGTCATGGAAACGTTGGGTTCTATTGGTGTTGCCGTCGTTATTTTAGTGGGGGGAAAAGAAGTCATTGAAGGGTCTATGAGTGTGGGTGCTTTTTTCTCCTTTTTAACAGCTCTTTTTATGCTCTATACCCCTATTAAGAGAATTTCTAGTCTTTATAATAAAATGCAAGATGCATTGGTCGCAAGTGAGCGAATCTTCTTTTTAATAGACCAAAAACCAACTATCAAAAATGGTTCACGTGCTTTACCTGACACCATTGATACTATTGCATTTAAAGAGGTCTCGTTATCTTATGGTGATAAACAAGCGTTACAGGCTGTTGATTTTGAGGCGAAATCAGGTGAAATGATTGCACTCATAGGAAATAGCGGTGGAGGGAAAAGCTCTTTAATGAATCTTTTAATGCGCTTTTATGCGCCTACTTCAGGAGACATATTGATCAATGGCACCTCTATTAGTGAGTTTGACATCCATGATTTACGTAACAATATC
>DKFS01000083.1:3068-3876 GCA_002452855.1 Sulfurospirillum sp. UBA6790
CTGGACTCACACAGTGAGCAAAAAATCACTGAAGCCATCGAACATCTCATCCAAGATAAAATCACGTTTGTGATTGCACACAGACTCTCTACTATCAAAAAAGCTGATAAAATTGCACTGTTAAAGCATGGTAAAATTTCTGCAATTGGCAGTGATGAAGAGTTACTTGCTCACTCAGAAGAATACAGACATCTTAAAGGTTTACAACATTAAAAGTGCCTACAATCAACCATCTTTTATCTTACATGGGGTATAATCGCGTACTTTATATTTTAAAGGGAATAGAAGATGTTTGATTATGGCACGATGAAAAAATTGATGTTTAACTTTTCTCCGGAAACGGCTCACCATATTGCTGAGTTTTTTTTCAAAAATGGTGCACAATACGCTCCTTTTATTCTGTCAATCCTTGCAAAACGTTTTTTTGTTCATGATAAACGTCTTGAACAACAGCTTTTTGGTCGTACATTTTTAAATCCTTTGGGTCTTGGTGCAGGTTTTGATAAAAATGGTACCATGATTAAGATGCTCACTGCTCTGGGGTATGGTTATATCGAATACGGGACAATGACACCGCTTCCTCAAAGTGGCAATCCAAAACCAAGATGCTTTCGTTTTCCCAAAGAAGAATCGATTCAAAATGCCATGGGTTTTAATAACGATGGCATGAATGTTATTGCCAAAAGAATAGAAGCCCTTTACCCTTTTGCAACGCCCTTCGGTGCAAATATTGGTAAGAACAAAGTCACACCCAGCGATGAAGCGTTGAAAGATTATGAGAAACTCATTAAACGGTTTAAAGATTTAA
>DKFS01000019.1 GCA_002452855.1 Sulfurospirillum sp. UBA6790
ATATCCTTTAATGCTTTTTCTAATAAATCAATCTCTTGTGTCATGTCTTTAGGCGCATTGCCCACAAAAAAACCATAGTTACGTGCGTAACTTGCGTTCGAGGATTTTGTCTCCTCATAATCAAAATACGCAATCACATCATGCTCCAAGAAATTCCCACCTGTGATGATGCGATACCCAATATCTGCTTTTTTCAAAGCGGCAAAAACTGCTTCACGTTTTACGTTACTTTGGGGATTGATAATCATTGTGAAACTGAACCAACTACTCTCACCTACCTCTTTTTGAATGATAAAGCGCTTATCGTTTATAAATTTCTGTTGAAAATAGCGTGCATTTTTTCTTCTTTGCTCTAGCATATCGGGAAGTTTTTTAAGTTGTTGCAACCCTAATGCGCCTTGCAACTCGCCAGGTCGCACGTTGTATCCAGGTAAGATAAAACGGTACGCTTCAAAAAAATCATCTTCTTTACGCTTAAATATTGGGCTATCCTCGTCTTGGTCACGTGTCCAACCATGATTGCGCAAGGATTTACATAAACAGTAAATTTCATAATCGTCAGTCATGATTAAACCACCTTCCATCGTTGAGATGTGGTGTGAAAAAAACGTTGAATAGGTATTGATTAATCCTGATGTGCCGGTATATTTTCCATGATAACGCGCACCCATAGATTCACAATTGTCATCAAAGAGAATAATATCATTCTCTTCACAAAGCGCCTCAATGGCATCAAAATAGTTGGGATTCCCAAGCACAGAAACGGTTACTATCATTTTTGTTTTGGGAGTTATCGCTTTTTTAAGCTCTTCAATATCGTAATTAAGTGTTTCTAAATCAATATCTACAAATTTGAGTTTTAGTCCATACTGATGCAAAGGATGGAACGTTGTTGCCCATGAGATACAAGGCACAATCACCTCATCACCTCGTTTTAATGGTTTCTCTTTTCTGTAAAATAAAGAGGCGACACCCACTAAATTTGCCGAACTTCCAGAATTGACCATGACAGCATATTTTTTCCCAAAAAATTGCGCAAATGCTTTTTCAAATGCTTTGACGTTTTTGCCCATTGTAAACATATCGCTTTCAATGACATCGTACATCGCTTTTTTTTCTTCATCACTAAAAGTTGAATACGCTAATTCATACTTCATACTTCTTCCTTATAATTTGGCTCATATACCACTATTTTTGATCCATCATAATCAAAATTAAACGGTATATGCAAATAGCCATTCAGTGCTCTTATCACACGTTCTTGATTTTCTTTTTCAACATAAAAGGCCATAAAGCCACCGCCGCCTGCTCCTAGAAGTTTTCCACCAATAGCCCCAGCTTCTATAGCTTTTTTATACATGCTTTCAATATTTTCGTTAGTGACTTTGCTCGAAAGTGATTTTTTTAACTGCCACGTGTAATTCAATAATTCTCCAAATTCTCGAAGAGGACGTAATGGATTGACCAAAACAGCATACGCTTCATCCACCAAATCTTTCATCTTATTCAGGTTAGGAATATTAATGGTCGTATTTTTAATTTGTTCATCCAGCACTTCAGATGCCGTTCGAGATAACCCACTGAAAAACAGCATAATATTATCTTGAAACTCCAATAATCGCTCTTTTTTAAGAATCACTGGAGAGACACTGATTTCGCCATTTTCCATAAAGTTAATGATATTTAATCCGCCATGTGCCGCAAAGGCTTGGTCTTGACTGCCTACATTTTCTTGAATCAGTTTTTGCTCAATATAAATAGCTTCTTTGGTCAGTTCCATTTTAGAGGTGATATTTCCATTTAAGGCATGCACACTATTTAATAATCCAACCGTAAATGCAGAGCTACTTCCCATACCGCTACGAGCAGGAATATCGCCGTCATGATGAATGCTAAGCCCATATTTGATATCTAAATATTTAAGTGTCTCTCGTACAGAAGGATGCATGATTTCATCAAGTGTATTCACATTCTCTTGCTTCGAGTAAACAACGCGATGCTTATACTCAAAAAAAGGTGGTAATTGTCTAATGTTTAGATAAGAGTATTTATTGATAGCAACGCCTAAAACTTTTCCACCATGATGCAGATAGTATTCTGGATAATCTGTCCCACCGCCGAAAAATGATATACGGTGAGGTGTTCGTGATATAATCAAAACAACTCCTTGAAATCTTTTTGAGCCTTTGCATATTCTTGTGGGATGCCAATATCAATAAAATACGCATCAGGCTCATGATAAGCATTAACATTGAGAGTATGAATATGTTCCGTTAAAAATGTTTCAAAAGAAAAAGAGTTGCTCTTTATCTTTGAAAAAAGATATCGATGAATTTTATAAATTCCACCGTTAATATACCCTTGTTGAATCCACTGCTTCTCACGAAATGCCCTAATGTTTCCTATAGTGTCTATGTCCAACGTACCATAACGATCACTCTCTTTCATCTCTTGAACGGCAATCGTTACATCTTTGGTCTTTGCTTGAAATAAGCGGTCTAAATTGATATTGAAAAACGTATCGCCATTCAAAACAAGCACATATTCTTCATCTGTTTGTTCTAAAGCTTTTTTTAATGCACCACCTGTACCAAGTGGCTCGTCTTCTATAGAATATAAAAGAGGAATGTTTTGAAAAGTGCTTTGAAAATAGTTTTGAATACACTCTTTTTTATGCCCAACGCTTAAAATAATGGATTGAACATCAAACTGATTCACATAAGAAAGCAGATAAGAAAGAAACGGTTTACCATTAATATCCGCCATCGGTTTTGGCACATCTTTCACAACGCTTTGCAACCTTGTACCAAATCCGCCTGCTAAAATAATCACTTCCATACGAATGCTAATCTCTAATTTTCATTTGGGTTATTCAAAATCATTGCATAAAAAATGGCTGATAATGTTTTTAAGAAAGATGTGTCTTGTAAAGCATATCGCACCATAATCTCATTTAATTGATTCATATGTCCGTTCAAAGGTAAACAAAATGCCGTATCTAATCCCGTTTTTACAATTAATGCGTCCATAATGGCAAAGTGAAAATCAATGCCTCTTTCAGGCGATATTTCATGAGGAAGAATTTTTAATTCATTCATAGTATGAATATAGTTTGTATAACCTTTGCCGTGTTCTTGATCCCATTTTTGAAGAGAATCTTTTACATCTAACGAGAGTCTCAAAACCAATAAATTCGTTTTGTCATGGAGATTAAACAAATAACGCGATGCCATAATCTCTGTTGGATTGCTCATGGTGAGTGCTTTTACATTTGAGAGATAAATCGTAATGTTATTTACCATCTCCAAAACATGAGAAATCTTAATACATTCACATGCAATATCCTGCGTATGAATGTAGTCTTGTAATGTTTCCAACTCTTTTGTATTGAAATAAAATGCTTTTAATTTTGCATCTGGAAATGTTATTGAAACGTGTTGAATGAATGCTTTAAATCGTCCATCATTCAGATTGTCTTCCAAAGCTAAAAAGCCAATAGAATTTTCTTGTTTAAACGGTATCATTGCATTAAAATCCAACGGTGTTTCAATACTTTTAAGGAAACTCAACTCACCATATTTTATAT
Organism: Sulfurospirillum sp. UBA6790; assembly: GCA_002452855.1. Next base: position 3,587 of record DKFS01000019.1, read on the forward strand.
CATCATGAGAAAAGACAGACACAAATGTTTGTGGCAATAACGACAAATTCATAACGTCTCTAAACGTAATATGCTGTCCATCATGGCAAAACTCTTTGGAAACGTCATACAGTATTCCCCTCATATCGACATCAAAAACACACCCATGTTGCGCTTTCATTGTTTTACATGTAATGGTATCAATCTTTTGATCGTCTAGCATGACATCAATGGTATCTATCGTATAAATCAGTGATCTTGCTTTGGCATAAGCAATTGTTTTATTAATAGCATCCATGCAGCCAGCTAAAGAAAAAAGCCACCCTTTATAAGCGAGTAGAAGATTTTTGTATTTCTCTTTTTTAGCAATGTCGTCGGGCGCATACATAACTTCCATCGGTGCGATGGTTATTTCTTGTGATAGTACCATCGTTTGAGCAATATGCCATATGACTTTATCAAATATTTCATCTTTAAAGCTTTCTCTAAAGAGAGCGATTTTTTGAAGAAGCACTTCAAAATCCTTAGTGGATGTATTTTGATCAAAATTAGGAGTATCGCACAGTGTTGCCACTTCCAAGAACAGCGCTTCTGTCTTTTGTTGTTGCACGTTAATGTATTGTTCAATCTCTTCAACTTTACTCATACTGTGTTGCAAGATGTATTTTTGTTGGGAAGCATCTAATGCATGGAGTCTAATCGGTTTTTTAGACTTCACTTTTTTTACATGTAAAGAGATCGCTTTTGCAAAAGGAAGTTCTTGTGCTCCAAAGATTTGCGCGCCCCCTTCCGTCGCGTTGATGGTAAGCATTCTGTCTTTTGCCTCTTTGATATCTTTTTCAAAAAATCCTCGAAACATATTCCAAACAGCGGTTGTTTTGACCCGACCTTGACCACCGTATGCCGTTGTCCAACCATCAAGATCACTTTGTTTGACATCATCTTCCCCAAAGACATGTCCTGAGGCATGGCTCTTCCCATCATTGCCGTAGGCTAAATCTTGCCCGATTAAAATACATGTTTTAAATTGACTATGATAAATAAGTTCATACGCCATATTAGCAGCACTCATACCAATGCCGATATACCCCCACTCTTTGGGTCCTGTAAGTCGCATATAGCCTAAAGGTCGGATACTCATAACCTTTTGTCCGCCTTGAACGCTGTTAATGACATCCGCATGCTGCAAAGAACTTAAAACCGTAACAATGTCTTGCATCTTCTCTTGTGGGACAGCTTGAAAAAAACGAGCTGTAAGCGATACACGCTCAATAGAAGTCACGACATCAGGTTTAATTCCATTGTTAATCAAGACTGGCAAACTGGCATCAACCGCAAAAACAGTGACATACGGAGCTACTTTTTTTAATAATTCTAATTGCTTCCCTAGAGAAGGACCCGTTGAAACCAATACTGCAACATCCGTTGTCTTAGCTTTGGCAAACAAATCATACAAGGGCGGTGTTGTAGGGATAAACGCTGTGTTGGTCACATGGTGCTTCAAACCGATTAAGGCATCTTTTGTGTCATTGCCTGCTAGCACAATCGTATGATGAATTGCTTCAATAAAGCAATGATTGGTGTGATCAATACTTGCTAAAAAGGTCTCATAATAGGGACTCATAACATGCAAATCATACAACCTTACGTAACGTTGAGTCGTTGTTTCTCTAAACAGTGCCGCAATCGTTGGGAAGTTTACTTGTCCATCTCCTAATAAAATTAAACGCTTCTGGACAAGCTCTTCTGTAAAATCTATAAGGTGAAAAACAACGTAGAGGATAAGTGGGTCAGGCTCAATAACAACGATTCTTTGATGATGAGGATTACTCAATAAATCTTTCAACAATATCCCATTACCAAGACCGAAAAAATAGAGGTAAGGATACTCTTGAAATTTTACAAACGAGGCTTTTTGTTCTGCGATGAATTCTTGGGGTCTAGAATCATAAAGAGGCTGAAACGTTTGATTATGAATAAGATTTAAACTAGCTAGATTACCTTCATCCATAAATACTTCATAGCACAGTTCAGTATGTCCTTTTGCGACCAAAGAAGCGAGTGAGGGATTGATATTTTCTAAAACAGTGATATTTTTTTTATATAAATCCATACAAACCCTTTATGCGTTTTCTTCCATGCTTTAAAGCAATTTTTATACCTTGTTGATTTTGATACGTAGATAAAAAAAGGGCTGATGAGTCACCTCATCAGCCCTCACAGAAACATTCTCGTAGCGTACGCTACTTGATTAAACTATTGAAGTAGTTTAAGAACGTTTTCTCGGAAACAACCTCAAATTATTGTAATAATTTGAGAACGTTTTGTTGTACTGAGTTTGCTTGACTTAACGCATAACTTCCTGATTGCGCAAGGATGTTATTTTTAGAGAAAGTCGCTGACTCACTTGCAAAATCAACGTCACGGATTTGAGATTCCGCAGAAGTGACATTTACTTGTGTTACAGAGATATTGTTAATCGTTGAAGTCAATTGGTTTTGAACAGAACCAATGTTCGCACGAATACTATCCAATGTCTCTTGTGCACTTTGAGCAATTTTAATCATTGCTTGAGCACCCGCATAGGTTGTAACACCCGCACCAATATCTTCTCCAGCACCAACAACGTTGTCATTTTTAAAGGCACCCATTGCTTCAGCGATAGAAGAGCTGATTGAACCCATCATATCTCTAAGTCCAACACTTTTTTGATTTGCAGATGTAGCAAAAATATCCGTTTCACCAGAGCCAACACTATAACTGATATCGGCAGCGCCAGCTTTTGTCAATGTTAGACGACCAGTGTATGTTCCGTTGGTAATATTACCTTGAGAACCTAAACCAGAGACATTAATACCACGTCCATCGCTTGATGTAAGCTCTAATTGACCTTTAGAGTCGATACTTGCCGTAACACCTGTTGTTGAAGAGTATTGATTAATTGCATTAACTAAAACACCATCGCTGTCATTTTTTTGAACATCAAGTGAAGATGCAATAGTAACACCATTAATCGTAAGACTACTTACTGTACCAGAAGCAACTGCAGCTGTACCTGTTTGAGTTAAAGTCCAACTCGCACTTACACCTGTAGCATCAGTATTTTTGTTGATTTCAGCTGCTAATGCGCCAACACCTGTACCAGCACTGGTACTAATGATAACAGAAGCAATCGTAACATCAGCACCAGTTGCTGCTGAGAATGTCATGGTCACCGTACCAGTTGATGTTCCCATTTCGCCTGTCTCAAAACGTGTTTGACCAATTTTATCAGAACTTGTAGCACCGATACTCATGGTTACAGTTTGGTTTGAATACGCACCAATTTGGAATTGAGAGTTGGTAAATGTACCAGAAAGAAGGCTTTTACCGTTGTAAGATGTTGTACTAGCGATGTTGTCAAGCTCGTCCATCAATTTAGAGATGTCTGATTGAAGCGCTTTACGTGAACTTGTACTTTGTCCATCTTGTGCAGCTTGTGTCGCTTTCGTTTTGATAGTGTCAAGAATTTTAATCTGTTCATCCATCGCACCATCAGCAATTTGAGAGATGGAAACACCATCATTCGCATTTGAGATAGCTTGGGAAAGAGAGTTAGCTTGTGAACGAAGAGAGTCAGCAATTGACATACCTGATGCATCATCAGCCGCAGAGTTGATTCTCAAACCAGAAGAGAGCTTAGAAAGTGAGCTACTCAAAGCGTTGTTCGTCTTAGTAAGACTTGTTTGTGCAGATAACGCTGCAACGTTAGTGTTAATACGGAAACTCATGATAAATCCTTTTATCTTTTTGTATTTCTCAGGCTTCCTTGCCTTTGATGGAAACAAAATCGGACACTCAAAAAAAAACTTTAGTTTTATACGTTATTTTTAAAAAGATTTTTTTTTAGATAGAATACACAAAAATGTTTACATGTAAAATGGAAAAAATTGTGAAAAACCTCATTATTGTCGAATCACCAACCAAAGCGAAAACGATTAAAAATTTTCTAGGTAAAAACTACACTGTTATTGCATCAAAGGGTCATATCCGCGATCTTCCTAAAAGTAGTTTTGGCATCAAGATTGAAAATCAAGCGTTCATTCCAGAATATCGGATACCAAAAGATCACGCCAGTGTGGTCAAAGAAATTAAAGACTTAGCCAAGAGTGCCGATCAAGTCTATATCGCAACCGATGAGGATCGCGAAGGTGAAGCCATAGGCTTTCATATTGCCACGGCCATTGGCAAAGACCCAAAATCGCTTCCACGCATTGTTTTTCATGAAATTACGAAAAATGCGATTACCCATGCACTCGAAAATCCGAGAATTTTAGATGAAAGTAGTATCAACGCGCAACAAACCAGACGTTTGTTAGACCGCATCGTAGGCTATAAACTTTCACCGCTACTCTCATCAAAGATTCAAAAAGGACTCAGCGCAGGGCGTGTTCAATCGTCTACCCTAAAAATTGTTGTGGATAGAGAAAAAGAGATAAGAGCCTTTAAAGAAGAAGAATTTTGGAGTATTGACGCCCTATTCAATAAGAGTATTGAAGCACTCTTAGTGGAATTTGATGGTGAAAAAATTGAAAAGATGAGCATTACCAATGCTACTCTTGCCAACGCAATCAAAGAACGGTTGCTCAATGAAACATTTCACGTCGCTCTTTTAGAAAAAAAAGAGCGTGAAAGCTCCCCAAGCCCCGCTTTTATGACATCAACGTTGCAACAAAGCGCTTCTAGCGCACTTGGTTTTTCTCCTAAAAAGACGATGATGCTCGCCCAAACACTCTACGAAGGTGTGCAAACACACCAAGGCGTGCAAGGTGTCATTACATATATGAGAACTGACTCGTTAAATGTTTCCAAAGAAGCTATTGAGGCGGCACGAGAACAAATTAGCACATACTATGGCAAAGCGTATCTCCCTGAAAAACCTCGCTATTACGCCAATAAAAGCAAAGGTGCGCAAGAAGCGCATGAAGCGATTCGCCCTACCATATTAGCGTTTACACCGCAGATTGCTAAAGAGTATCTTAAAGCGGACGAACTCAAACTCTACGCATTAATCTACAATCGCTTTTTAGCGTCTCAAATGAATAATGCACGCTTTGAGTCGCAAACGCTTCTTTTTGAAAGCAAAAGCGGTAAATTTAAAGCCAGTGGTCGAAAACTATTATTTGATGGATTTTACAAAGTTTACGGCGATAACGATAAAGACAAATTGCTTCCAGACCTTGCGCTTAAACAAGAAGTGACCTTAAGTAAACTGGATGCCAATCAACATTTTACGGAACCACCTTCTCGTTACTCAGAAGCAAGTCTGATTAAAAAGTTAGAGGGTCTTGGCATTGGTCGTCCATCGACATATGCGCCAACGATTTCCGTCTTAACGGCACGCGATTACATTACGATTGAAAAAAAACAATTGATTCCTAGTGAAATAGCATTTAGTGTAACCGAGCTGTTAGAAAAACATTTCCCTCAAATAGTCGATTCATCGTTTACTTCCACAATGGAAGAAACGTTAGACTTAATTGCTGAAGATAAAGAAAATTGGCAAACAACGTTATGGAATTTTTACGAACCATTTGAGAAACAAGTAGTCGCAGGTAAAACCAATATTGAGAGCCAAAAAGTTGTCGTTTTTACAGGAGAAATGTGCCCAGATTGTGGCAAAGAGCTTGTAAGACGTAAAGGTCGTTTTGGTGAGTTTATCGCATGCAGTACTTATCCTACATGTAAATACACGCAAAATCTCAAAAAAGTCAGCGAAACGGCTCCCAAAGAAAAAGTAACACTAGCAATTCCGTGTCCTGAATGTGGCGGAGCGATTATTGAGCGAAGTTCACGCAGAGGTAAATTTTACGGTTGTGGCAACTACCCAAAATGCAAATTTATCTCTAACTATGAACCTACAGATAAAAAATGCCCTGAGTGTGGCTATATTATGTCAAAGCGTGAATTGCGTAAAAAAGAAATTTTTGAATGCATCAAGTGTAAACACAAAGAAGATGCATAAACACACTTACCCCAACAACCGTCGCACATTTGGCGCTTTTCTTCTTGCGAATTTCAGTTCGCAAGAAGCCATAACTTTACATGTAAGGAATCTTTATTGATGAAAAAATCAATCTTTTTATGTGCTATTAGCAATATATCCAGTGGAAGCTGTGCGGAAGATTGTGGCTTTTGTACGCAAAGCGCTCATCACCATGCAAACATTGAGCGTTACAAATATAAACCGATTGAACAAATTGTGTTTGAAGCACACAATGCCACTAAAAATGGAGCCATTGGCTTTTGCTTAGTGACATCAGGACTTGGACTGGATGATAAAAAACTCGCATTTGTTTGTGAAGCTGCTCGTGCGGTGAGAGCTGAATTACCGGATATTCATTTGATTGCATGCAATGGTTTAGCAACGATAGAGCAACTAAGCGTGCTCAAAGATGCGGGCATTAATTCCTATAATCATAATTTAGAAAGCTCTGAAAGTTTTTATAACACGATTTGTACAACCCATTCATGGCAAGAACGTTACCAAACTTGTCTCAATGTACATGCGGTAGGATTGTCGCTTTGCAGTGGTGGTATTTTTGGCTTAGGCGAAAGTAAGGAAGAGCGAACTGCTTTTATACAGAGTGTCAAATCTCTGGCTCCCGATACGATGCCTTTAAACTTTTTTATTCAAAATCCTGCCCTTCCGCTTAAAGCAGAACCTCTGAGTGAAAAAGAAGCACTTGATATTATTAAAGAAGTAAGAGCTGCCCTTCCAAACACACGATTAATGGTTGCAGGCGGACGTGAAATTACGTTTACAAGTGCTGATTGTGATATTTTTGAAGCGGGGGCTGATGCTATCGTCATTGGTGATTACTTAACAACGAAAGGTGAACTCCCTGAGCGAGATCGCTCTATGATAACACACCTTGGCTATGAAATAGCAACATTATGTCATGCGTAGTACACTTTGTACTACGCAATTCCTAAAAC
>DKFS01000094.1 GCA_002452855.1 Sulfurospirillum sp. UBA6790
GTAAAAAAGCACTTTTTTTACCAATAGGCTCAAATAACGTAAACTGAACATGCGGTAAAGCCAATGCGAGTAAAAAACCAGGAAATCCAGCTCCTGTTCCAACGTCAATGGCATTGTGAAGATGTTCGACCTCTAAATATTCGATAGGATAGATACTATCCTCAACATTCTTCATAACGGCTTCTTTTGTCTTTGCGCCTGTGATATTGTGCGTTTGGTTGTATTGTAGCAAGAGTGTTGTAAAAACATCCACTTGCTGCCAAAAAGAAGAGGGTAATTCAAATGCTGCCATACCTACAGACCTTTTCTGTGCTAAATAAAGAATATATCCTATCGAAAGAGGGATTAATGATGTATTAATATTTTCTACAAAATGTGCAGAACGCCTCTTTTTCTAGGTGGACATCTTTATTTAATGGATGCGAAATTGTTTTAACTCGATATTGGCACTTTCAGCTTTTAGGGAAAGATGTTTTGATATCTCTTCAACATTTTCGCCTAAGGTGTTATTTTGTTCTGAAAGAAGCGTTACTTCATCAATATGCTGTTGAAATGTCTCAACGGTTTGCGGATTATATGATGTTGAGACGTTTGTTGCTCAGAAATCTGTACGGTATGGCTTAGTTTATTAGACGTGTGATTGGATTGGTCGATGAGTGTCGTTGCTTCTTGCGAGAGATGATAAAACGATTGTGAAATTGTTTCCGTTTCGGTTGTAACCGTATGAATCGTTTGTACGATCACATTGGTCATAGCGCTAATTTCAAGCAGCGAGCTTTGTGTCCGTTCGGCCAATTTTCGTACTTCATCCGCAACCACGGCAAACCCTCGTCCATGCTCTCCCGCGCGTGCTGCTTCTATGGCCGCATTGAGCGCTAAAAGATTGGTTTGGTCGGCAATATCGCCAATGATTTCGAGAACACCTTTTATTTGTATGGCTTGCTTTGATAATGAATCGACTTGCTCTCCTAAATCATGCTGTTTTTGCGCTCCTTGTGAAATCATCGAGACAACTTTACTCATATTGGCAACAAAGGATTCAAGTGTTTTTTTTGTTTCTTGTAAGTCAAGCGTTGTTGTAGAAGACATCTGTTGCATGGTATTTTCTTTCTCTTTCAGTGATGCCATCTCGTGTTGGATTGAATGAATAAAATGATTTTGTTTGGTGATGTTTTGGGCTAAATTGGATGAGACGTTTCCTAAACTAGCACTGGCTTCCACGCTTTGATTGGAAGAATCAATGGCTTTGGTAATCGCCATACGAAAGTTATGAATGAGTTTTTGAACTTGCCCTAAGGTGTCTGAAATCTCGTTGTCTCGGTTGAGTTCGAGTGAAAGTGTCAAATCAAGATTTGAGGCGATGGTTTCTAGTTTCTTTTGTGATAATTGAATAGTTTGAATAATATCTTTAAACGTGGCATACAATAAAATCATCACAAACAACGTTACAAGAAATAAGCCACCGCTGTGAAGGGTCATATTGTATTTTGTGTCGTTATGCAGAGTATCTAACGCTGCTAAAACCTCTTTGGAAAGGGCATCATCCACCTCTTTTAAAAGATTGATTTTTTGAGTGATTGTGTCAAACCAATAGGTGGCATCAACACCAAAATCACCGCTTTGCGCTTTTTCAATAGCAATATTGCGCATTTTTTCTACGTCGGCAACAATAGGGGATTGCATAGTTTTTTCATATAAATTTGTAGCCGTAAGAGATGCTGTTCCTATAAAAGAGTCAATATAGGAGCTTTGTTCCGATATGAGTGTAATAAGTTTTTCAAACATATGCGGTGCAAATTTTCCTGCGGCAAAAGTATTGGATAGTACGGCTCTTTCGATCCCTGAACGCTCTTTTGCTTTTAAAAAATTGGCATAGGCGGAGAGTTGTTTAACGATTTCATGGTTAGAGGAAAGAACGGCGGTTGATGCCACAATGTCTAAGAGGTGTTTATTAAGGAGTGTGTAATAGTTCACTTCATCTTGGGCACTGATTTGCAAGGTATCGACGCGTTTACGTATGGAAGGCAATTCTTTTAATAGGGTATCGATTTTTGCGATTTTATCAAGAAGGGACTTAGAATAATTTGCTTTTTCTAGGGAAATGAGTGCATTTTGATAGCCGCGTTGGTATTGGTCAGTCAATGCACGCTGCGGTGGAAGTTTATCGGCAAATTTTTTACCCGAAGAGCCTAAAAAGCCAGCACTTGCACCTCTTTCTTTTTGTGTCTCATGAACAAAAAGGCTGATACTGGTTGAGAGTTGAACCAGTGATTGGAGTTGATCGAGTTCATTAAGTTGCTCTTTCCCATCATAAAGTGATTTGAACCCTAAAGCGAGTGCTGCAGTAATAACAATAAAAGAGACTAAAGCTAATTGTAGTTTAATGGTGCGTCGCATCTGTATTCCCTTTTGGTAATTTTCTATATTATCCCAAGGATAGAAGGCAAAATGCAATGACATAAGTCAAAGAAATCAAGAGCAGTGATTGCTCTTGATGGTGAGATAGAATGCGATTTAAGAAAGTTTGGCGGTTGTGGTGTATTCTCCGTGAATATTACATTTAGAGATAGCCGTTACCATTTTGACCTCTTTAGCATTGACTCTAGCGGCCAGATACCCACGTGAAATGACGGGCTCTAACGCAACACTGGCGATTTTTTTACCATCAGCTAAAAGGTCAATTTCGTAAATCCAATGCTTCTCCTCGCTTGGGTGGAGAATACCTTTTTGTCCAATATTGACTTCTACTAACGCATATCCTTTTGCGTCTGTTGCACCAATAGTGATTTCAGGAGAGTGTTTGAGTTCTGCTTCTGTGGGATTTGCAGGATCTTTGATCGAGACCATTTGTTTATTGACGATGAGTTTTGAGTCGTATGCTGATGCATAGGTGGTAGCTAAAGCTGCAAGCGCAGCAACTTTTAAGGCGTCTCTTCGTTTCATGTTGTCTCCTTAGAATCAAAAGATAAAATTAATTGTATATTAAAATGTTAAATATTTGTTTAATAATAAAGAGTAAAATGAAAGCCATAAAACCAACAATCATAAGGAGGAGAAATGAAACAGTTATCCCAGTTTTTTACCCCTGAAATAGCACATGCGCATTGTGATATTCCGTGTGGTATTTATGATCCTATTGTTGCTCAAATTGCAGCGCTAAGTGTGGTTCGTATGGTCGATCAGATTACAGCTTTACCTGTGAGCAATGATGCTCAATATTTTAATACACTAAGCCGCTATATCGCCGTTAAAGAGAGCGAAGCCGTAAAGTGTAAAGAAGAAATCCGTGTGATTTGGGGTGATTTTATTAAGCCAGCCCATGTTGAAAAATACCCAAATATTCATACCCTCGTACATACGATTATGGGGTTGGGTGGGGCAGCTAAACAACATGTTTCTCGTGAAAAAGCGATGGCTTTATTGGATGCGGTGAATGAATTTGCGGCTATTTTCTGGGAAATTAAAGGTGTTGCAACCAAAAAGGCAAAAGCGCCTTACTTACCGAATGAGGAGTTGGTGTATCCTATCCTATGATGAAGATTTTTAAAGTTGAGGGTGATTCCATGTACCCTCTTGCAAAGGAAGGCGATTGGATAATCGCCTTTCGACCACTGTCATTAAAGCTAGGTGATTTGGTCCTGTTTTATTATGAGGGTGTGGGTATGATGCTTAAACAGATTACTCGCATTGAAAAAAAAGGTATTTTTGTCGAAGGCAAAGATGCCATGAGTGTTGATAGTCGAGTGTTTGGCTTGATAGACGCTCGCAAAATTGATTATAAAGTTTGGAAGATTTTTTAAATTACATGTAAAGCTTTGAGACTTTACATGTAAAAGATTTTATGCTTGCTCAATGCCACAATAAGGACATTTTTTAGCGGCAACTGGAATGCTCATCGCACACTCTGGGCATGCTTTTGTCGTAGGTGCTGCTACCTCTTTTGGCATGATTTTTGTGTATGCTTTTATCATCATAAACATCACAAATCCCAAAATAATAAACGAGGTTAAATCATTAAAAAAGACACCGAGTTTAATGGCGGGCGCTCCTGCTTTTTCCAAATCGGCTAAGGATGCATACGTTTTGCCATCAAGCGCGATAAACAAAGAAGAAAAATCAACATTTCCCAGTAATAATCCAATAGGAGGCATAATGACATTGGAAACAAGGGATTTTACGATGGTCGCAAATGCCGCACCAAAAATAAAACCAACCGCCATATCAACAACATTGCCTTTAATCAAAAAATTGCGAAACTCTTTTAACATCTCAACTCCTTTTTAGTCATTTTGAATCTCTTTCACATAATAGCGGGGTGATTGTAAATAGCCTTGTCGTTCATAAAAACGGTGTGCATCAATACGTCTGCTATGGCAATGCACTTCAATGCGATCACAGTTGTTTTCTTTGGCAATCTGCGTTGCGTATGCTTCCAGTTCTGAACCGATGCGCAAGTTGCGTGCGGATTCGTCCACAACAAAATAACTGATGCGCAAAAAAGCGCCCAAAAGGGCAATTTGTGGAATGATATGTAAAGAAAGCAGCGCTAAGACTTTTCTTTCTTTTTCATAAACGAAGAGCATTGCATCGGGGTGGGTTAGTAATGTCTCGATGCGTTCACCCAGAAAAGAAGCGGTATTGGCATATCCCAATTGAGTGAGAAGTGCTTGGATGGCGTCACAGTCTTGTATCGTAGCACTTCGTATCATAAGATTTCTCCTAAAATAGGTGTCCCATTTGATCTTTTTTGGTTTTAAGATAGCCTGCGTTGTACTTATTGGGTTCGATGATAACAGGAACGCGCTCAACTATGTCGATTCCCTTGAGGCTCTCTAGTTTTCGAGGATTGTTGGTTAAAAGTTTGATGCGAGGGATGGCATAGTAGTTCAAAATAAACTCCACCACTTCATACGTTCGCTCATCGGCTTTAAAGCCTAATTGATGATTGGCCTCAATGGTATCGTAGCCTTTATCTTGAAGTGCATAGGCATTGACTTTATTGAGTAGTCCAATGTTACGACCTTCTTGACGTAAATAAATCACCATACCTCCCTCTTTTTCAATCATTTTGAGAGCATATTCAAGCTGATCTCGGCAGTCACATTTAAGACTACCGATGGTATCTCCGGTTAAACATTCGCTGTGAATTCTGACTAAAGGAATCTCGCCTAATGGCTCTTTTAAGATAACTAAATGCTCTTTGATACCTTCTTTGAATGACTGAATTTTGAAGGTTCCAAAGCGAGAAGGGAGGTTTGCAACCTCGGAAATTTCTATTTTCATCTTTTTTTATATCCAATTATGCTAAAATCGTATCTTTTTATAAGAAGACATAATTTTAACAAAGATAAGGCAAAAGAATGTTTAAGAGATTTAGAAGACTTAGAATGAACGCGACCCTTCGTTCTTTGGTTCGCGAAACCACTCTTAGTTTGGACGATTTTATCTATCCGTTGTTCGTAAAAAGTGGTGAAAACATTAAAAAAGAGATTGGCTCAATGCCGGGTGTTTACCAGATGAGCATCGATGAAATTCTCAAAGAGTGCCAAACACTCCAAGACTTAGGTCTTAACTCAATTATTCTTTTTGGTATTCCAGAAGTAAAAGACAGTATCGGAAGCGATGCATTGTGTGAGCATGGAATCATTGCAAGTGCTATTCGTGCCATTAAAAAGAGTTTTCCGCAGATGTTTATTGTGACAGACCTTTGCTTTTGTGAATTTACAGACCATGGACATTGTGGTATTTTAGATATGGAACATGAAAGCGTTGATAACGATGCAACATTAGAAATTTTAGCCAAACAAGCATTAGTGCATGCGCATGCAGGTGCCGATATGATAGCCCCTTCAGGCATGATGGATGGTATGATTGAAACATTGCGTGAAGCACTTGATGGCGAAGGGTTCATTAACCTGCCGATTATGAGTTACTCAACGAAATTTGCCAGCGCGTATTATGGACCATTCCGCGATGTCGCAGAATCAGCTCCCTCTTTTGGTGACCGAAAAACGTATCAAATGGACCCAGCAAATCGCAGAGAAGCCATTGCTGAATCGGTAGAAGATGAGAAACAAGGTGCCGATATTTTAATGGTAAAACCAGCACTTGCTTACTTAGACATTATACGAGATGTGCGTAACGCAACGACCACACCTTTGTGTATTTATAATGTGAGTGGTGAATATGCGCTTTTAAAAGCCGCTGCCAAAGCAGGCGTGATAGATTATGACCGTGTGATGATGGAAACGATGGTCGCATTCAAACGTGCAGGCGCAGATATTATCATCAGCTACCATGCTAAAGAAGTGGCTGAAATTTTAAACCGACACTAGTATTGAAATGCTTTATATATGATTTAAACGCTCATGTATAGAGTAAATGAAAGGGGATAACGAAATAATGAGACATTTTTTAACACTCAAAGATTATAGCAAGCAAGAAATTTTAGAGATTATTGATCTAGCACTTGCTATTAAAAAAGAGGCAAAAGTAAAAAATTATGTGCCTTATTTAAAAGACCAAACATTGGGTATGATTTTTGAAAAAAGCAGTACCAGAACCAGAGTGAGCTTTGAAGTGGGTATGCATCAATTGGGTGGCAAAGGATTATTTCTCTCTTCCAACGATTTGCAATTAGGACGAGGTGAGCCGATGAAAGACACTGCGCGTGTGATTAGCCGTATGGTAGATATGGTTATGATACGAACGTTCGCTCAAAGTACGCTTGAAGAGTTTGCGGCGTATTCTAAAGTCCCTGTGATTAGCGGTCTGAGTGATTCGTATCATCCAGTGCAATTGATGGCAGATTATATGACTATGGTTGAATATAAAAAAGATAAAAACCCAATCGTTGCTTATGTCGGAGATGGCAATAACATGACGCATTCATGGTTGATGATGGCATCTAAACTTGGGTTTGAGCTTCGTATCGCAACCCCTAAAGGGTATGAGGTTGATGCTAACATTTTAGAAGATGCGCTTGGCTTTGCTAAAGAGAGTGGTGCGGTTATCACAATTGGTAATGACCCTAAAGAGGCCATTGCAGGCGCAACTGTGGTAACAACGGATACTTGGGTTTCGATGGGACAAGAGAGTGAAAAAGCAAAACGCGTAAGCGACTTTCAAGGCTATATGGTTGATGATGCCATGATGGCTTTGGCAAAAGAGGATGCGATGTTTTTGCACTGTTTACCAGCCTACAGAGACTATGAAGTCAGTGAGAGTGTCTTTGAAGCACATGCCGATGAGATTTTTGATGAGGCAGAAAATAGACTTCATGCCCAAAAAGCAGTCATGGTATGGCTCGATAGGCACAGAAATAACTAATGGATTTTACACGAAAAAAAGAGTTTAAGATGATAGAAAAAATTTCAAAAGGTCTTAACCTAAGCAAACAGAAAGAGCAAACGGTTTTGGAGATTGTGCCAAGTGAAGAAGAAAATACTAAGCTTCTTCGTCTTAAAAATGGCTCATGGGACAATACCAAGGAGCCATGGCTAGTGTATGATGAACAGCAAAAGCTGCACGCATTACTCTCCATTGAAACACTCAGTAAAATGATAGAACATTTTAAAAAAGCAGAGCAAGAGACACTTTTTCTCAAGCTTGAAAAAAGTATTTTGCAACACTTGCCTCTTGATTTCCAAGATGTTTGGACTGTTGCAATGGAAGAGATAAACAAAAGTAAAAAACGTGAGATCGACTTTGATAAATTGATTAAAAAAATCAAGAAAGAGCACCCCAATCTCTTTTTAGACCTCAAAGATCTCTATATACCTGAAGGGGCAAGTATTATCAGTGCTATTGAGCGTTAGGATGCATGTATGATTGATTTTGATAAGTTTGCGAAGTATTCAAAACCAGGGCCTAGGTACACGAGTTATCCTACGGCTCCTGAGTTTCATGAGGGTTTTACAGCACAGAGTTATGAAAGTATTTTGGCGAAGCAAGATAAAAGTCGCAAACTTTCATTGTATTTTCATCTTCCCTTTTGCCGAAGTGCCTGTTATTTTTGCGGCTGTAACGTTGTTTACACCAGCAAAGAAGATAAAAAAGAGCGTTATATTGACTATTTAGAGAGAGAATTAGAGCTGCTTTCTCATCATCTTGATACCTCACGTGAAGTCATTCAAATGCACTTTGGCGGTGGTACACCAACGTTTTTCAACACAACACAATTAGAACGCATTATTGGTGCGATTAGACGACACTTCAAAAATTTTGCAAACGATGCCGAAATCAGTTGCGAAATTGACCCACGCTTTTTAACCAAAGAGCAGTTAGACGTGCTGACTCGTAATGGGTTTAACCGCATCAGTTATGGGGTTCAAGACTTTAACGATGAGGTGCAAAAAGCGATTCATCGCATTCAGCCTTATGATGTAACGGGTAACGCCGTTAAGATAGCCAAAGAGGCAGGAATTAAATCAATTAACATGGATTTGATTTATGGACTTCCGTATCAAACCTTTGAAAGTTTTCAAGAAACGCTTCGCTTAGCCGTTTCACTTGATCCAACACGTTTGGCTGTTTTTAACTACGCGCATGTGCCATGGATGAAAAAGTCGATGCGTAAAATTGATGAAACCACTCTGCCTCATCCAAGTGTCAAGCTTGCTATTATGCGTTATACCATTGATTATTTAGCGGCTAATGGCTATCAAATGATTGGTATGGACCATTTTGCCAAACCCGATGATGAACTGTTCTTGGCGATTGAAAAAGGAGAGTTGCATCGTAACTTTCAAGGCTATACAACCAAAGGTGGTGCGGACTTAATTGGCATAGGTTTAACCAGTATCGGTGAAGGATTGACGCATTACGTGCAAAACTTCAAAGAGATGGACGAGTATGAAAAAGCAATTGACGCAGGTATTTTACCGGTACATCGAGGTTTGACTCTGAGCGCAGATGATGTGCTGAGAAAAGCGGTTATTATGGAAATGATGAGCAATTTTAAACTTAACATCGCTGGCATTGAAGCACAGTTTGGCATAGACTTTTTTGATTATTTTGCCGATGCCATGTCGGCTCTTTCTCCTTTTGTGGAAGAAGAGCTTGTGAACATTGATAAAGAGGGCAAAAAGATTTTGGTAAATACAACAGGCACCCTACTGATTCGTAATATCGTAATGCCTTTTGATGCGTACTTGAAAAAAATCCCTGAAGAGCTACGACGCTTCAGTAAAACGGTGTAACAGATGTTTAAATTTAATGTAACGAGCGATGCGTGTGTTAAGTGCGGTAAGTGTATTCCTGTGTGTACCATTCATGAGGTCAATCGCGATGAAGTTACCAGTCCTAGAGGCTTTCTAGACCTTTTGGGTGCTTATCAACGAGGTGAGTTGGAACTCGATAAAAATGCGAAAAGTATCTTTGAGAGCTGTTTTTTATGCACGAATTGCGTTGATGTCTGTCCGAACGATTTGCCAGTGGATATGCTTATCGAACAAGCGCGTAATGATATTCGTAAAAAATTTGGACTTGCGTGGTATAAAAAACTCGCTTTCTTTTTACTGCGCAACCGTAACATCATGGATGTGCTTGCACGCTTTGGTTACATGTTTCAAACCTGTGGTTTTAAGATGGTGGAAAAGCAAAGTTCCATGTATCTTCGAAACTTCCCTATCATTAAGATGGACAGGCTCTTTCCCAGTTTGAAGAAAAAAACATTTTTGAACGCACACCCTGATGTCATTTACAATGGTGGTAAAGGCAAAGTAGGTATTTTTATTGGCTGTTTAGCCAATTACATGTACACCGATATTGGCAAGGCATTACTTGAAATTTTAAACGAGTTGCAAATAGACGCATATCTTATAAAACAACAAAAATGCTGTGGCGCTCCACAGTACTTTACAGGCGATTTTGACAGTGTCGATTATCTCGCAAAGTT
>DKFS01000102.1 GCA_002452855.1 Sulfurospirillum sp. UBA6790
CTCTTTTCATCTCTTTTTTGGCTATGCATCCACTCGTAGAGAAGGAGGGTGCAAAAACGCACTCTCAACATGATGTGGATAGAGGTGCTTACGATCAGTTTTATCACTATGGCGTTGATACAACAAAACGTCAAAGAATTGAGATGATAAATAAAAAATATAGGCTCAATTCGCACGTTTAGATTTTTACATGTAAAAAGATGAATCGGCATTGATAGCGTGAAAAAAAGGAGTTTTCTGTAAGACAAATATCGGTGTTAGGAATGTGGTTAAAGTATGGAATATACAGGGAAGACATCTGCCGTGTACCTTGGTAAAACATAGTTTTTAAAGCTTGATTTTTTAAATCTTGAGAGTTTGTAAAACTCTAACATAACAAAGGAAAAAAAATGAGTACATCACGTGTTATTTGTCCTTACTGTGGGACAGGATGTAATATTGATTTGCATGTGGAAGACAATAAAATTATAAGTGCTGTTGGTACAAAGAATCATCCTGTTAATGATTCTCAGTTGTGCCCTAAAGGGATGTTTGGTTGGGATTATGTGGGTGCGAACGATAGATTAAAAACCCCTATGATTCGCAAAAAAGATGGAAAGTTTTCAAAAGATGGTGAATTAGTGGAAGCAACGTGGGATGAGGCTCTTAATTTGGTTGTTTCCAAGTTTAAAGAAGCAAAAGAAAAATACGGTCCTGACTCTATTGTTGGCAATTTTTCAGCGCGCTGTACACTTGAAGAGAATTATTTGTCGCAAAAATTTATGAGAGTTGCTATTGGCAGTAACAATGTAGACCATTGTGCGCGTGTATGCCATGGTCCAACCGTTGCCGGCTTAGCAAGAACCATTGGAAGCGGTGCATCAACGAATAGCTTTATTGAAATTGGGTTATACAGTAATTGTGTCATGATGATTGGCTCTAACCCCGCTAGTGGACACCCCATTGCGGCGATGCATATTCAAAGAGCGCTAGACCGTGGAGCTAAACTTATTGTCATTGACCCTATCAAAACAGAGTTTGCCCAAAAAGCGGATGTGCATTTACAATTGCCACCTGAGCATAATATTCCTATTATGAATGCCATGCTCAATTATATTATTGCGAATGATTTGTGCGATGATGAGTTTATCGCGAAATACACCACAGGGTTTGATTATGTCAAAGAGGCTGTCAAAGAGTATACGCCTGCGTATGTTTCTGCTATGACGGGTGTGCCAAAAGAGTTGATTGAAAAAGCAGCACATTTGTATGCAACCATCAAGCCAGCGGCAATTTCACATGGTATGGGTGTGACTCATTTTAACCATGGTGTCGGCAATGTCTATGATGTCTCAAACTTGTTTTTATGCACAGGAAATATTGGGAATTTAGGTGCTGGAGATCATCCTCTTCGTGGACAACAAAATGTTCAAGGTGCGTGTGATATGGCAGTTTTACCTAATATTTTTCCGAATTTAAAACCTGTGACCGACCCAGAAGCGAAAGCGTTTTATGAAAAATTATGGGGATGCAAACTAGATGACAAAATAGGCATTCATAAAACCCAAATTCCCGATGCCATTATGAATGGAAAAATTAAAGTCTTTTATACCATTGGTGAAAATCCTGTCATTTCAGAACCCAATACCAATCACTTCTTAAAAGGGTTGGCACATCTTGATTTTTACGTTGTACAAGACATCTTTTTAACCGAAACGGCACTCAAAGCGGATGTCGTTTTACCTGCCGTTAGCGGTGCAGAAAAAGATGGCTGTTATGCCAATGCAGAACGTCGTATTCAACGCAATCATAAAGCGGTTAATGCCGTAGGTAACGTCAAACAAGATTGGCAGATTATTTCAGAAATCGCAAGGCGTTTAGGAGCTAAAGGATTTGAGTATACCTCAGTTGAGCAAATTTGGGAAGAGGTGCGCATTTCTGATCCTGCTCGTTTTGGCGGTATGAGTTATGAAAGGTTGGAGAAAGAAAATGGCTTGCATTGGCCATGTCCAACTTTAACGCATCCAGGTACACCACTCATGTATATGGATAAAAAATTTTATACACCTGACAAAAAAGCACGTTTTGCACCTGTGACATTTGTGGATGAAAAAAGTGCAATACCCGAAGCGCAAAAAGCATTGGCTGAGAAGTTAAAACTTCCTGAGGGGTATCCGCATATGGTTGGCTCCGTAGATGAAAAAACAGATGATGCGTATCCAATCAAACTTTTGACAATGCGTAAAGTATATCACTATACCGTAGGTACTATGACACGAAGATCACCTGCATTGGAGTGTGGTGCGGATGTTTTTGGTCCAACAGCAGAGATTAATCCCCTAACGGCGGCAGAGTACGATGTTGATGCGGGTGATTTTATTGCAGTAGAAAGCAGGTATGGTTCGATTGCCATTAAAGTGGAAGTGACTGAGATTGTGCCTAAAGGCATTATGCAAATGGCATTTCACTACTGGGAAGCACACTCCAATGAGCTTACGAGCAATGGTTTAGATGCCATTTCTTTTACGCCAACCTATAAAGCGGCGGTGAAAATGAGAAAGATTACTTCAGAAGAGTATTTTGCGACATTGATGGAGAAAAAAGAGAAATTTTATTCTCAAAAAATTATTTATGAAGATCACCATCATCAATAAGGAAAGATTGCATGGGGTACAAACTTGTACCTCATGCATAATCTTTTGAAGACAAATATGCCAATTTAGCACATTGTAGAAGGAGGAATGTATGTAATGAAAACCACGATAAAAAGTCAAAAAAATTAAATAGGCTTCTTACAAAACTCAATTTGTTAAGAAGTAAAAGCACCAAAGGTGCGTGGGCTTTTCGCCGAGAAAAACCAAGTGTTAGCGTAGCTTTTGAAGCTTTGCTTTAAAAGCGTGTTCAGAGTTCTTACAAGAACTCGACTCTATGAAAGGAAAGAAAATGAGTACATCACGTGTTATATGTCCTTATTGTGGAACTGGGTGTAATGTTGATTTACATGTAGAAAACAATAAGATTATGAGTGCAAATGGTACAAAAGACCATCCTGTTAATGACTCACAATTGTGTCTTAAAGGACTTTACGGTTGGGATTATGTCGGAGCGAATGACAGGTTAAAAAACCCACTGATTCGTAAAAAAGATGGACAATTTTCCAGAGATGGAGAATTTGTAGAGGCTTCATGGGATGAGGCGCTTGATTTGGTTGTTTCCAAATTTAAAGAATCCATTGAAAAATATGGCAAGCGTTCTATCGCAGGTAACTTTTCTGCACGTTGTACATTGGAAGAAAATTATGTCTCACAAAAATTGATGAGAGTTGCAATAGGAAACAATAACGTAGACCACTGTGCTCGCGTTTGACATGCACCTACAGTAGCCGGTTTGGCTAAAACAATAGGTAACGGTGCAGCAACCAACAGCTTTACAGAAATTGGTTTATACAGTAATTGTATCTTAATGATTGGTTCGAATCCTGAAAATGGTCACCCCATTGCGGCGATGCATATTCAAAGAGCGCTAGATCGTGGGGCAAAACTCATTGTGATTGACCCTATTATTACAGAAATGGCACAAAAAGCGGATGTTCATATTCAATTGCCTCCAGAACACAACATTCCTATTATCAATGCCATGCTCAACTATATTATCGCCAATAATTTGTGTGATAATGACTTTATTGCGAAGTATACCACGGGCTTTGACTATGTGAAAGAGACTGTCAAAGAGTACACTCCTGAGTATGTTTCAAAGATGACAAATGTGCCAAAAGAGTTGATTGAAAAAGCGGCGCATCTGTATGCGACAATCAAACCAGCAGCACTCACACATGGTATGGGTGTAACCCACTTTAATCATGGTGTCGGTAATGTTTTTGATATTTCTAACCTCTTTTTGTGTACTGGTAATATTGGTGAACTGGGTTCTGGCGATTATCCGCTTCGTGGACAACAAAATGTTCAAGGTGCGTGTGATATGGCTGTACTCCCTAATATTTTC
>DKFS01000006.1:0-3978 GCA_002452855.1 Sulfurospirillum sp. UBA6790
AAACCGGTATTGACAATATAGCTCCCTTTTTATCAAAGATAGGCTTTGCTGCTAAAACAGGGGTGGATTTACCACGTGAATTTGTGGGAACCGTTCCCAGTCGTGAATGGAAAAAAGAGCGCTTTGGAAGAGGCTGGTCACAAGGTGAAACATTGATTAGCTCTATTGGTCAAGGGTATTTCTTGGTGACACCTCTGCAAGTTGCTAAATATACCGCTTTTCTGGCCACAGGTAATGGTGTAACGCCTCATTTTCTAAAAAAAATCAATGATGTAGAGATTGATTTTCCGGTTGATCCGCATATCGTGAGTGAGAGTGAAAAACGTTTCTTAAAAGTCAGTCGTGAGGGAATGTATGAAGTTGCCAATGTTCCAGGTGGTACGGCATTACGACACATTAACGTCTCTGCACCTTTTAAGATAGCCGCTAAAACGGGAACCGCACAAGTTGTCAGTATCTCACAAACAGAGAAAAAACGTATGCGTGAAGAAGATATGGAATACTACCAACGTTCTCATGCATGGCTTACAACATATGGACCGTATGATAATCCTCAGTATGTTGTCACTGTTTTAATTGAGCACGGTAGCCATGGTGGTAGTGAAGGTGGACCTATCGCTTCTAAAATTTTTGATAAATTGTATGAATTGGGCTATATTACCGTTAATACGCCTAAAGGAAAATAATGACACCCATTGAGCAAACATTTGTTATTCCGAAAAATCACATTCATTTTAAAGCACAGCCTCTGATTAACAATCAAGACGATGAATTAATGGACTGTGCCATTGCGTACATTGAAGTGAATGGAGGTGGCCTAACACCGGCACATACGCATGAACATGACCATCTTTTTACTGTCTTAGAAGGCTGTGTCACAATACACAGTGATGAAGAGGTTATTCATTTAAATGAAGGAATGTCGTATCGTGTTAAAGGAACATTGTTACATTCCGTCTGGAATGCGTGCGAAAAAACTTCCAGAGTGCTAGGCATCTCTTTAATCAGAAAACACGATACGTTTTAGGGCTTCACAGCGAATTAACATCAATTGTATATTCGATTTTTGATGCGACCTCTTGTGCGAGTGCAATGCCAAAGAGTTCTCTTAGGAGAAAAAAGCCCAACTCCAAGCCTGAACTAACGCCTCCTGCGGTGATCACATTGCCATCTTGGACGACTTTCGATGAGACGACATTGATGCCATAGTTGGCCAATTCATCAAACGCACTGTGGTAGGTTGTGGCCTCTTTACCTTTAAGAATGCCAGCTTCTGCCAAGAAAAAAGCACCGGTGCATACGGAAGCTACAAAGCGTAAATGCTCTTTTTGTTGCTGTAAAAAGGTATGAACCAAGGGCTCTTTCATCCATTTAATGCGTCCTTTTCCTCCCGGAAAAATCAAAATATCGCATTGTGGAGCCGTTTCAAAAGAGACGTCCGGTATGACTTTCAGTCCATTAAATGCACGTACTGTCTCTAAGGATGGTGCAATTAAAAGTACCTGTGTACTCTGTGGTTGAAGTTTATTAATGTAACTAAGCACCTCAAAAGGTGCAATAAAATCTAACTCTTCTACCTCGGGAAAAATGACAATGCCAATGGTAATCATCTTACTCCTCCTCCGTACGAACAATTAAGCTGGCTGGTAAATGATAATGCGTAATCCATGCTTCTTCTTCTTGACGCATCTCTCCATGATCAGTTTCATGGTCATAGCCTAATAAATGTAATAATCCGTGAATAAATAAGAGTGTAATTTCCGCTTCAATACTGTGCTCAAATTCATCGGCTTTTTCTTGTGCGAGTTCATAATTGATAACGATGGCTCCAAGAGGCGCATGTGGGAAGTCGTCGATGGGAAAGCTCAGGACATCGGTAGTTTTATCGACGTGTCGATGTTCAAGATTGAGTTTATGCATCTCTTGTGCATCCATAATAACTAATTCAACCTCTTTGTTCGTATGCTCGCTAACAATCGTCTCTAAGAGAGAAGAATTGATGGGAGTATTGGACTCGTTGTCGATCAATAGCATGTCATCTCCTTTAAAAAAGGGTAGGTTGGGTTGTAAATAACTTAGGGTATATCACTTCAAAAGACTCTTTGTCTCCTAAAATTAAAGCATAATGAAAGACCATCGTATTTAAACCAATCAATTCATTGGCATCTTGAAAGAAAAATGTTTCATATTCATGGCTGCTAAAAAGGTTACGGTTGGATTGTGGAATACAGACAAGCAGTTTTTGTCCTTCTAAATGGCGCTTCATATAAGAGAGAGCACGTGTAAAAAGAGAAGCAGAAGGCTCGAAAATGAGCACTTTATCGCTGGTTCCAAACTCTTTTTTGCATAAGGCATGCGTGACAAACTGAGGGTGAAAATGCTCACAAAACATCAGATGTTCTAACGTATAGGCTATTTTTTCTTCATCGCAAAAGCGCAAAAGGTCAAGCAGCTCTTCAACAAAAAAAGAAGGGATTTTCTGGTCAGAATAGTAGGCGTCTTGATGCCAAAATGAGCTGAGAAAAAGACCTTTTGCCACAATCGGTTTTACATGTAAAACCGAAGTAACACTCTTAGCGCTGGGCGCAATCTTGTTAGCAAAGAAGTGATTACTGATATAAAAGCACTCATTTTCTTTCGCGTTGAGGAGAACTTTACTCATGCTATAAAGATCACCGCGAAGACGTTTATACTGTTTTGGAGGTGTTTGAATCATCTCAAACAAAGCTTCTTGTATCTCTGAAAGGACAATCAACTGTATAGATTTTTGAGTAATGCTGTAACGCAAAAGTTTGATAAGCGCTTGTTCGATGGACGTCACCTCAATCCATGCACACTCTTCATCTTCATCGTGAAAATGCAAAGAGGTCACAATCGCATAAGCACCGCGCGAAAGTGCTTCGTGTACCTGTTCTCGTGCGTTATTGACATCAATAAAAAGATCGCCGTGCGTGACACGCGAAGCTTCTAAGTGAATCGTCGCAAACGCATCAATGGGAGGAGAAGTACGTAACTCTCCATCAATGATACGAACAAAGTTTTCTATTTTCATCCAATAGAAGCGCCACTTTGTCGAGGGCGTTCTGGGCGAACAAGGCATAGCCCCTCTTTATCTTTTGCCGCTAAAAGCATTCCTTGGCTGAGTAACCCTTTAATCGTAGCAGGTTTGAGGTTGGCTACGACACAGACTTGTGTATTGATAAGTTCTTCAGGTGTGTAGTATTCACGAATGCCCGCGACAATTTGTCTAGGTTCCGCTTCGCCTAAATCCACTTTGAGTTTAAGCAGCCTGTCACTTCCTTCTAAAATACTTGCTTCAATAATGGTACCAACTTTTAACGATGTTTCAAAAAATTGGTCAATGGTAATAATAGATTCTACTTTTGCCTCTTTTTTATGAACATTTTTAGCAGGTGTTGGCTCAACAGGCATCGAAGAGGGCTGAACCATCAACTCTTCTTCAATACGTGGGAAAAGAGGTGGGATTTTTTCGATAGTGAACTCTTCTAACAATGTTTTTTGAACAACCAACGTTTCATATGTTTTCGTATTGATTTCAAAGCCCAATGTTTTTGCAATCGTTTGCGTTGTTTTTGGCATAATAGGATGTAAAAGAATAGCCACACGTGCCAAAATGTTAGATACAAGTGCCACAAGTGCGAGAGCTTGGTCCACATGACCCTCTTTTATCTTCACCCATGGTTCGTGTACCGTAATGGATTGATTGGCAATACTGAGGGCTTTCCAAAGCTCTTCTAAATAGCGGTTGGTTTGCATCTCTAATAAATTGTTTTCAACGTTATTTAAAATATCATCGACACTTTTAAGTTCACTGGCATGAAATGTCGCAACATCTTTGGAATTGACCACACCCTGACTGTATTTGCCGCTCATACCGATGATACGATTGAGAAGATTGCCCAGTTCATTGCCAAGGTCTGAATTGATGCGATCCATCAATGCTTTTTGGCTAAAGTC
>DKFS01000006.1:4136-9383 GCA_002452855.1 Sulfurospirillum sp. UBA6790
CGTAAAATATCTTTACCCACGAGTTGGATGGTCGCAGGCCAAAAACGCATATTGGCTTCATCTTGTCCGTACCCTAATGCGGTGATATAGTTTAGCAAAGCATCAAGCCATACATACATGACATGTTTGCCATCGTGCATGGTTTCAGGCAACTTGATACCCCAATCAAAACTGGTACGGGTAATGGATAAATCTCGTAAGCCTTGTTTTACAAAACTAATGACTTCATTTTTCTTACCTTTCGGAAGAACGCATTTTTCATCACTGCTGTACCATTTTAAGAGGTCTTCTTGGTATTTGGAGAGTTTAAAAAAGTAACTTTCTTCTTTAACCAAGCGCGTTGGTTTCCCACAATCTGGGCATTTGTCTTCATCCACAAGTTGTGTGTCGGTAAAGAAGGTTTCACAACTTACACAGTAATGACCTTCGTATTCGCCTTTGTAAATGTCGCCGTTATCAAACATAACTTGAAACGCTTTTTGAACACCCGTTTTGTGTTCTAGATCAGTCGTTCGGATAAATTTGTCATAACTGATTTCAAATTCGTCCCAAAGAGCACGAAATTTTCCGCTAATCTCATCGGCATAGGCTTGAGGTGTTTTATTGCGTGATTTAGCGGCTTCTTCAATTTTTTGACCGTGTTCATCCGTTCCGGTAAGAAAGAATGTCTCATACCCTTTTAAGCGGTAATAGCGTGCCATAGTATCGGCAATAATCGTTGTGTATGCATGTCCAATATGAGGGACATCATTGACATAATAGATTGGGGTGGTAATGTAGGCTTTTTGGGACATCGTTTTTCCTAGTTAATGTTGATAAGTATTCTAATTAAACTTAAAGCACCAAAGGTGCGTGGGCATTGCGCCGAGCAAACCTCAGTGGTAACGTAGTCTTTAGAGCTTTGCTTTAAAGACGTGACTAAATATAAACTCAAAATTCAAATCCGCCGCCTTGTCCTTTAGCCATACTTTCATAAACAGCTTTGACATAGGCTTTGCGAGTTTCACACTCAAACATCTTTTCACAGTCGCTACATGTTGCAAGATTTTTATCGTGCTGACATGCTTGCAGTGACTTTTTTTTCTCTTGCAAATCTTGTTCGTAAATATCGGTTACTTCATTACTCATAACATTTCTTAACCCGTTCTATTTCATTGTGTGAGCCAAAAAAGCATGGTGTCGTATCGTGAGGATGCGATGGTGCTAAATCCAACACTCTTTGCGTTCCCGTAATCGCTGCACCACCTGCTTTTTCATACACAAACGCAAAAGGGAAGACTTCAAAAATCATTCTGAGTTTGCCGTTTGGGACATCACTCGTAGAAGGGTATGAAAACAAGCCGCCGCCTTTGAGTAAAATCTGGTGTAAGTCTGGCACCATACCGCCTGAATAACGCAATCGATACCCGTCTTGAAAAATCGCATCAATCATCGCTTTATGGCGAGGTTCCCAACCCATTTGTGTTGCACCGGGGGCGTTCAGTTTACCTTTTTCTTTGAGCTGAATCTCTTTAATAAAAACAAACTCACCTTTTTTATTGAGACGAAAGAGTTTGACATCCTCTTCTGCAATGACAAGCTCAACGCGTGGACCGTAAACGACATACACCGCCGCTTGTAAGTTTTTGCCCGCATAGCCACCTTCGTAAATCCCAAAGATAGAACCTACGCTCAGATTTACATCAATGAGGCTTGAACCATCTAAGGGGTCATACCCAACACAATAGGTTCCATTGGCATGTAAAGGGGTTTTATTCTCTTTCTCTTCACTGACAATCTCTTTGATAGAAGGTACTTTTGCAAACTCTTCTTCAATAATGAGGTCGCTTTTGATGTCGAGTTTAAGTTGGGTGTCGCCTGTGGAGTTGATGTTTTCAGAATAACCCGTGTCATCAAACTCAATCGCTTCTCGAATACGTATGGCAGAGCGTTTAATTGCTTCGTATATTTCTTGCATGTTATTTCACTTTTTTAGCATTTTTTTCAATCCATACAATGACGGCTTCTGGATCGTTGAGGTTTAAAATCGTAATAGAAGAGGGAACCTGATAGTCATTGATATTAATACTTTCATCAATAGCGATGGCATCGGAACACTCAAAATAACTTTCGTCTATTTTATTTCTAAAAATAGCAATTCGCGGTAGAGGCAATGTTTTAAGCCCTTCCACCAACAAGTAATCAAAATCGCTTAACAGTTCTATAATTTCATCAATCTCTTGATGGCGTTTGGAAAAGAGTGTTGTACGAGTAGGTGATGTGACAACCACTTCAGCACCTGTTTGTGAAAATTTCCAGCTATCTTTGCCTTCGACGTCAAATACGGCTTTATCGCTCGGGTCATTTTTAACAATGGCAAGGGCGTATTTTTTTTTCAGAATGGTGGCAATTTTTAGGATGAGCGTTGTTTTTCCGCTATCCGAGGGACCAGTGAAGGCAACTGCTAAAGATTTCATTTTTTCCTACTTTTTATGTTATTATCTTATTAACAAAGTTTTTACATGTAATGATGTAAAGATACACATATAAAAAATTATAGCAAAAAAAGATTTAAGAAATGACTAACTCACACTGGTACAAATACGCCTTAGTGGCATTAAGTGCATTGGTTATCACAGGTTGTGCGTCAAAACTTGCTGACGCTGAAGGCGAAAAAGTCCTCGATTATGGAATGACAAACTCCAAAAAAATAGAGATTATTAATTCTCCGACATCCAAAACATTTGTTACGATTACGTATCTTAACCCCATTCAGCATGAAGCGATTACACAAGATACGGAAAAATTCATCGTGGGCACGTATATGGCAACGGGGGATGGTACTTACGATAAAATTAGACTTTCAGGCTTTAGTGTGAATGGTACGTACGAAGATGTTAAAGTGACGCCATTGGAACATGATAATCCACTGTTACGCCTTGTCTCCTCTTCCAATGCCTGGGCCAGCTACGTTTTAGTAGAAAGCCCAAAGACAGAGAAAATCAAGATGGAAATTAGTTTCGAAAGCGATCAGTCACAGAGGGTATCAGCAACGTTTGAAAAAGACTACTAATCGATACTTCTTCCCCTAAAAGATAGCGATACACAACGTAATTGGCTAACACTTTTTTGCCATATTCGCGACTCTCTTCATTGCTCATCGTTTCCATGCTCCAAAACGGTTCATACTTTCCTTCACTAAAAGCACCGCCTAAGAGATGTCTTTTCGTAAATCCAATGCCACCATTGTACGCATACGCAACAAAAAGCGGGTGAAAGAGACTCTTTTCTAAGAAATCAAGATGGATATTGCCAAATAGATAAGCGATTCTGGGATCAAACATGGCACTCACATCAAAATTCTCTAATTTACTCTTTTTTGCAATATCGCGTGCCACAAAAGGCATAAACTGCATCATCCCAAGCGCATACGACGTTGAGACAACCGAGGGAATAAAACGGCTCTCTTGACGTGCGATGGCCAACATAAGGGCTTGGCGATGAATCGAGTAGTGACTAATCTCTTCATGGTAAGGAATCGGATAGTAATTGTGCTGATAATGCGTCACACGTTCCATCAAATAGATGTAATGGGGCAGGGTGTTGGCGTATTTAAAACTATTCGCCAAAGCTTCAACTTCTTGCGCATTCATTTTGTAAACACGGTTTAAAACACGCGGCCATGCAAACGGGTCTGAAATATTAAACGTAGGATGTTCCCCTTCTAAGACCGGAGAGATAATATTTGTAAAGGGCAGGTCAAGCTTCTCTCTTGCATAGAGCGAATAGATATTGATTGTATCGCTTTTGGATAAATGTTCTAAATAGGTTTGATTGTGTGTCGCTAAATATTGCCAGAAGAGGGCTTTGTCTTTTTCTTCTTCTTTAGTGGCGCGTTCACCTGAAAGGGTAAAAAAAGTATTTGCTTTATCAATTTCGTCATATTTAAGGGCATTGAGACCTAAATAAAAAAGCGTTTTTGATTTTACATGTAAAGAAGGTGTTACCTGTAAAAGTGATTTTTGAAGTGTATCCAGCTTGTCATTGGAGACAATGCTCATTGCAAATTGGTTGAATTTGACATTATTAGAGAGCGTGTCTAAAAATACTTTTGCGAGAGGTTCTGTATTGAAATTGGCTATTTTATAGGCGGAAATACTGCCGTTAAAGAGCGTTAAAAACGTATTGCTATCACTGTGTAGCGCGCTCTCATAAACATTTTCGCTCTCCATAATCGTAATCAACTTTACAAACTCTTTATTGCCATGAATGCGTGGTTTAATGAGTTTAAGTTGGCTTTTGGGCAAAGAAGTGATTTTAGGCAGAGTAAGGCCGATGTTTAAACATACATCATCCTCTTTTAGAAGTGAACTCACATCTAAATCTACACATTTAGAGATTTTTTTATAATCAGGATTGTCCATTTTTTTAGCAAAAAGATGAAAAAAACGCATGTTCATTGTATGAACTTGCCCAAAGAGCGCTTTGGCTTCTTTGGGCGTTGTTTCATCGCGTTGCAGATATTCGTAGATATAAAAATCTTTTGCGAGGCTTCTTGGTTTATCCTCAAAAAATTTGAGGGTAATCGGTTCGCTTGCAAAAAGCTGACAACAAAGGCATAAACTACTCAATAGCCCGAAAAAAAATTTAGAGTGCATTGGCAAGAGCAAAGAGTAATTTGATGGCAAATAGGTCTAAAAATTGCAAGGCTAAAATGACAATCAGTGGCGCTAAATCAACGCCGCCAATCAGTGTTGGAACGTATTTGCGAATGAAAGCATAGACCGGGTTGGTTAAGCGATACAAAATTTGCACGATAGGATTATACGGGTCTGGGCGCACAAATGAGAGCAGTGCTGAGATAATGATAACCCAAATATAGATATTAATCACCGTATGCAACAAGGTGGCTAAAGCTTCAATCAATGTTGATAAAACGATCATCGAACGATCTCCTTCAAATAGTTTTTAATCAAGGGATAAACACGCGTTAATTCTGGGCCATGGTTTGCACCTGTAAGCCAAAAACGAAGCAATTTGCACAACAAATCTTCTGTCAAATCGCTTTTGGTGAGAAGATATGTTTTCAAGGCATCAAATGTTTCAAAATAGGGTGCTTCTAAAAGAATCGTTTGAAGTGCTTTACTCTGTGCTTCAAACGCAATATATAGCTCTTTTTTGGCAAATATAGCATCAATGTTTTGTTTAATATCATACGTCGTATTTGCTTCTTCGGTGTAAACTTTGGCTAATTTTCCGATGTTTTCA
>DKFS01000072.1 GCA_002452855.1 Sulfurospirillum sp. UBA6790
TGATTAATGCCTTATCGGTTTTAAGTAAAAGGGTTTTGCAAGCGATTACTCTGTTGCACGATGCAAAAGCAAAGAATTTGGCGAATGATTCACTGGAGCGTTTGGATTTTCATCAAAATGTGCAATCCATCGAACTGGTAAAAGAAAAATGGTTTGATTTTATTTCCAATTATGATGACAGTTATCTCAAAAAATTGGATGCTTTTGGGCATGTTAGCAGAGATGATCTTGAAGCAATGGTTCGCGATATTATTAAAATTTTGAGTAAAGACAGCAGTACGGAAATCTATAAAAGCCTTATACCGTTGATTATCGCTTCTCTTTCGCCTTCTATCGCTTCTGGCATGAATGATGAGTTAGCCAACATAAACCATGAATTACGTCAATCTCCTGATGCCCTAGGAACGCCTGCACTCCAAAAAGAGATTAAACAGCTCATTGTGAAACGAATAGAACTTGATAAATCAGAAGTGCAAAAGAAAGTTTCAACACTGGATAAAATTTTAGATGAAATCAATAAAAAAATTGTCGAACTCATTAAAAGCAGCAACTTAAGTCATGAACAAGTAAAAACGATTCGAGCGGATTTACAAAGAATAGATTTTTCACATGATGGTTTTGAAACCGTTCATACAAAACTTCTGCATATCGCATCTTCGCTGGAAAACGAGACGAAATCGCTCAGCGAAAAGATGATGAGCAATCAAGAAACCATTACGAAACTTCAAAGTCGTGTTTCCAAATTAGAATCAGCGTTATTAATTGCAAAGCAAGAGGTGAAGGAAGATTATTTAACTCATGTGGCAACAAAACGTGCTCTTTCGCTTGAATTAGGACGTGTTGAAGATGCTTTTATGCGCTATAAAATAGATTATACACTCTGTTTTATCGACATCGATCATTTTAAAAAAGTCAATGATACCTATGGGCATGAAGCGGGCGATGTCATATTATCGACCATTGGAAAGATTTTGCGCAAGTATATTCGACAAGTTGATTTTGTTGGAAGGTATGGTGGCGAGGAGTTTTTGGTTATTTTACCCAGTACGGATCTTGCACATGCCCTGCATTTTGCAGGAAAAATCCGTGCGATTGTTGAGCAATTTAAATTTCTTTATAAGAATGAACGTATTGATGTTACGGTGAGTTGCGGCGTATCTCAACGTTCTCATTATACTTCAAAAGACGAAACCGTCAATGCCGCAGACTCTTTACTTTATAAAGCAAAAGATGCAGGACGCAATCAGGTTATGCCAATATTATAAATGCAATTAGAACATTTTTTAGAACAAAAGCCTCTTTTTTATGATGAAATCGATTATGAACGCATGCCAAAAATTTATGCGAGCATCCAATCTCATTTCACATTACCCAAAATCATTCATGTTATAGGCACCAACGGGAAAGGAACTACAGGACGCTTTTTAGCGCAAATGCTTCACGCTAACGCATTACGTGTCGGGCACTATACTTCTCCGCATATTCTTCGTTTTAACGAGCGCATATGGATCAATGGCGCTGACGTAGATGATGAGGTCTTAGACGTGTATCATCTACGCCTTTCAACATGGCTGGAGCCAAGCATGGCAGACTCACTTTCGTATTTTGAGTACACAACGCTTCTTGCTATGGCTATTTTTTGCGATTATTGCGACTATGTTGTTCTTGAAGCAGGGCTTGGTGGAGAGCATGATGCTACTGCTATCTTCCCAAAAATTCTCTCTGTCGTTACGCCTATCGGTTTGGATCATCAAGCTTTTTTGGGAAATAGTATTGAAGAAATTGCACATACAAAACTCAATAGTTTGACGACACAGTGTGTGTTATCAAAACAATATAGCGATGCAGTCTATTCTATCGCATTGGAAAAAACAGAAGCATTACATGTAAAGCTTTACCGAGTAGAAAACTATTTTGATGCTTGTTGGAGCGAAAAAATTGACCAATTTGTAGCACAATTTAAATTTTCATCTTTTTTGAAAGAAAATTTTACAACAGCACTTTGCGCATTAAAAGTACTTGGGTATGATATCTCTTTAGAGTTTTTTTCGCCAACTGTTCTACGTGGACGATGCCAAAAAATATTACCCAACGTTACTATGGATGTTGGGCATAATGAGATGGCAGCTGATGCGTTGTGTAAAGCATTTGATGGAAAAAAAGTTGTTTTAATTTATAATAGTTATAAAGATAAAGATTATCCAACTATTTTGAAACGATTAAAACCGATTATTGAAGAGATTTTAGTGATAGCCATCCAAAGCCCGCGTGCTGTTGAAGAAGCTGCCCTTTATAACGTTGCTCATGAGCTTAATCTTCCTATCTCTTCTTTTACAACTCTACAAGACGATAAAGAGTATTTGGTTTTTGGCTCTTTTTCTGTGGTAGAGGCTTTTCTAAAGGTATTAGGTGAAAGATAAATTTACAGTAACCATCTCCGATGTCAATGGTTCAAGGCATTTTTTACTGCATCAGCTGATTAAGAAATTTTTGCTCTATTTTACGCTCTTTGTTGCTCTCGTGATTTTAGTGGGGAGTTTTGTCATCTTATTTTTGGTTAAAGAGGTATCGCATTTAGAGACAAAAAGAGACAGAGCGATTCAAGAGCGAAATGTTTTAGTAACGCAAAATGAAGAATTACAGTCAAAAATATCTGAAAAAGCGCAAGAATATGAGAATATTCGCGATAAAATTAGCTCGATTGAAGAGATGATTGGATTGACGGTTAATGAAGATGAAAAAGATAATCTAGATGTCCGTTTAGACGAACTTGATATTAATATTATGCAACAAAAAACATTTTTCGACAATATTCCAAGTGGTGATGTAATGGCATACAGCGATTATTCTTCTAAGTTTGGTTGGCGCGAAAACCCCATTTTAAAACGTAAAGAATTTCATCCGGGCCTTGATTTAAGGGCATCTCCGGGCACTCCTGTCTTAGCGCCCGCGGATGGTGTTGTCAAATTTGCAAAGTATGGGCAAAATAGCGGGTATGGAAATATTATTTGTCTCAGTCATAATTATGGATTTGAGAGTTATTATGCTCATTTACTAAATAAACCTGTTGTGAAAGAAGGACAATTTGTCAAAAAAGGCGATTTGATTGCATATTCTGGAAACAGTGGAATGTCCACCGGTCCCCATTTGCACTATGAAATCAAATTTATCGGGCGCTTGTTAGACCCTGAGCCATTTGTAAAGTGGCGTGGTTCTAACTTCACGGAAATCTTTAAAAAGGAGAAAAGAGTCTCATGGGAATCTTTAATAAAGTTGATCAATGCTCAGTCCCCGCTTCCGAAACAACCATCATAGCAAGTGGTGCAAAAGTAGAAGGTATTTTTCATTGTCAAACACGGTTACATGTTGATGGTGAAATTATTGGTAAAATTATTTCTGAAAGCATTGTTATTATTGGCAAGCAAGGGAAAATTAGCGGCGAAATTCATGCTAGCAGACTCATTATTAATGGATTATTTGAAGGCAATGCAGAGTGTGATAATGTTGAAGTACTAGAGGGTGGCAAATTTATCGGTAAAGTGATTTCAAAAGAACTGATTATCGAAGCCAAAGCTATTTTTGAAGGCGAAAGTAAGATTAAAGCGCAAAGCGAGACAACGCCTACATTGTCTTACGAAGGATAAAGGAAGTATTTGTTACAAGCGGCGTGTTATGAGTTCTTACAGACAAAAACAGATGTTCAACTTTTAGGTGTACAAGGTGAAAAAGAGGCATTTTTAGCTTCAGAAGTAGCCCTATACTGTGGTAAAAAAAGCTATGTTTTGCCAGATTTACGTGCAAATCATGGGGATGATTTACTCTCATTTCATGAAGAGATGTTCTCTCTTTTACGAACATTGCATGCTTTTTACCAAGACGCTTCTACGAAAAAGATTTTAATTGTTCCTGTTCGTACCTTGCTGACACCTCTGCCAAAAGCGGAACTTTTTTCCATTTTAAATCTTGAGTTTGGTTCACGAGTACATCTTGAACGCTTCAAAGAGCAGATGTATTATTGGGGTTACCGCAATGTTGATGTAGTCCAAGGTAAAGGTGAAATCTCTGTTCGCGGCGATATTATCGATATTTTCCCACCCGATAGCGAACAAGCCATTCGCATTGGATTATTTGATGATGAGATTGAAAGTATCCGCTTTTTTGATTGTGAAACACAAAAAAGTGCCAAAGACGAACATGAAAGTATTGCGATTATTCCCGCACTTTTTGCGCTAAAGCAAGATCAATTTGAGGCGATGGAAAAACGTATAGCGCATCTTAAAAGTGATAGTTTTACGAAAGATGTTCACTCCTTAGGACTTTGGGTTCTTATGGAACATGGCGCCAATTACCTTGAGACGTTTAAATGCTATTTAACCCCTTCTTTAGATGAAGAAATTACAGAAATTGCCCTCTTTAACGAAGAAGGCGCAAAAGCACTTCTTGCATTACCCAAACTACCAGAAGCAAAAGCATTTCGTGAAATCGCACCCAGTAACATCAAAACATTTTTAGAGTTACACCAAGCTAAAAAAATAACACTTCTTGCGAAGAATGAAATCTTAGTGCGTATGGCTGAGCTTGATCCTTTACATGTAAAATTTAAAGAGAGCGAACGCATCGTGAATATCATGAGTGCGGATGAGGTCATTCTCTCTTTAAATAAACCTTCGACTAAAATCAAACGTAAGCGTGTGAGCATTGTTTTAGATGAACTCAAAGCAGGGGATTATGTTGTCCATGAACATTATGGTATCGGTATTTTTAGGGGACTCACCAATACGACTGTTTTAGGAGCTACCAAAGATTTTGTTCTCATCGAATATCTAGGTGATGATAAGCTTTTATTGCCCGTTGAGAATTTACATGTAATCGACAGATACATTGGTGAAAGTGGTGGTTTAGTCAGTGTGGACCGTCTTGGAAAAGGTAGTTTCCAAAAACTAAAAGCCAAGACAAAAGAGCGTCTTTTAGAGATTGCTAGTGAAATTATTGCTATTGCAGCCAAACGAGAAATGGTTGAGGCACTTGAAATCCATGCAACACCTGATGATTTAGCACTCTTTCAAGCGGACGCTGGGTTTAGTTACACAGAGGATCAAAAGCGCGTTATCAACGAGATTCTTGTTGATTTAAACAGCGGAAAAATGATGGATAGGCTCTTAAGTGGCGATGTTGGATTTGGTAAAACGGAAGTAGCCATGAATGCTATCTTCGCAACGGTCCAAAAAGGCTATCAAGCGCTTTTAATTGCCCCCACCACTCTTTTATGCTCCCAACACTTTAAAAGCCTCTCTTCGCGGTTTGCGAAGTACAACATCAAAGTGGCACAGCTGGATCGCTTTACGACAGCGGCACAAAAACAGGTTATTTTAAAAGAACTCAAAAGTGGTGCTCTACACGTATGCGTAGGAACGCACTCCTTGTTTGATGTAGAATTGTTTAATCCAGCATTGATTGTAGTGGATGAAGAGCATAAATTTGGTGTCAAGCAGAAAGAGAAATTGAAAAATTTTCGAGAAAATGTGCATATCCTCTCTATGAGTGCAACGCCAATTCCTAGAAGCCTCAATATGGCGTTAAGCTCCATTAAACAGTACTCTCAGCTCTTAACTCCTCCAAGTGACCGTGAAGATGTACGTACGTTTGTTAAAGAGTATGATGAGAAAGTGATTAAAGAGGCAATTTTAAGAGAACTCAGACGTGGAGGACAAGTCTTTTTTGTTCATAATCGAATTGCGACTATCGAAGATAAACGTAAAGAGTTACAAACGATGATGCCCCATCTTCGTATCTTAACATTACACTCGGAAATCAGTGCTACGGTCACGGAAAAAGAGATGCTTCATTTTGAAGAGAAGGCCTATGATGTACTTTTAAGTACGTCGATTATTGAGTCTGGTATTCATATCCCCAATGTCAATACGATTATCATTGATTCAGCGGATCATTTTGGTATGGCAGATTTGCATCAACTTCGTGGTCGCGTGGGGCGAAGTAAACGCCAAGGTTTTTGTTATTTCTTAGTAAAAGAGAAAGACGCTCTCTCTGAGTCTGCAAAAAAACGCCTGATTGCCTTAGAATCCAATTCATATCTTGGCAGTGGCTCTATCCTTGCGTACCATGACCTTGAGATTCGAGGCGGTGGTAATTTAGTAGGTGAAGCACAAAGCGGGCATCTTAAAAATATTGGGTATGCGTTGTATTTGAAAATGCTAGAAGATGCTATTAATGCACTTTTGGGTAAAACACCTATTGCCACCAAAGAAGTGGATATCAAGCTTTCCATCAGTGCTTTTATCAGTGATACTTATATTTTAGAAGACCGTGTGCGTTTGGAGCTTTATCGTAGGCTTAGTCGTGCTAAAGTTCTGCACGATGTGTTGGAAATTGAAGAAGAAATGGTGGACCGTTTTGGAAAGCTTGATGTTCCAACAAAACAATTTTTACAATTGATTGAGATTAAAATTTTAGCAACTCAAAAAGCCGTGAGTTTGATTTCAAATTATGGACAGAATATTACGATTAAATATGACAATGAGCAAAAAATAACCCTACAATCACGCAGTCGCGATGATGACGATGTTATCGCTACGGTGTTAATGCATTTAAGGAAAGAAGCATGAAAATAGGCTTTATTGGTGATGTGGTAGGAAAGCCAGGGCGAAGTATGCTTGAGATGCATCTTAAAAAGTTACGTCAAGAATTTGCTTTGGATGTTATTGTTGCCAATGGAGAAAATGCAAGTCATGGCTTTGGTCTTGGCGCACAACATGCCAAAGAGCTTTTTTCATATGGTGTGGATGTTTTAACAGGCGGAAACCACTCTTGGGACAAAAAAGAGATTCTGTCTTTGTTTGATGTCATGCCCATCCTTAGGCCGCATAATTACCCTTCCAGCGTACCAGGCAGTGGTGTGCGCATTTTACATGTAAACGATGAACGCTTGGCGGTTGTGAATATTATGGGTCATTATACGATGCCAATGGTTGAGAATCCTTTTTTGTGTGCTCAAAAAGTGGTTGAACAGCTACAAGAGGAAGGACTTAAGACAATTTTGGTTGATTTTCATGCCGAAGCGACTTCTGAAAAACGAGCAATGCATCATCTCTTAAAAGGCAAGGTCAGTGCCATTTTAGGAACACATACGCATGTAGGAACCGATGACCTTCTGATAGAAGAGGGCACATGTTATGTTAGTGATGTGGGGCTAAGTGGTTGTCGAGATGGGGTGATTGGCATGGATAAAGAGGCACCCCTCAAACGATTTTTGACAGGACTCCCTGCGACACTTGAAATCCCAAAAAAATGTAAAAAGATTCTTCAAATGATTATTTTGGATATCAATGAGGGAAAATGTATCGACGCGCAAAAAATAAGAGTCTTTGATGATCAAGAACGTCTTCTTGCAAGAGCGCTGTATGAATAGTAGTTTTGAGCTTTTGGTTGCTCTTAAAAAAGCAGGCTATCCTAGGCGTGAACGAGATAGGCTATGGTGGCCAAAATCAAAGACGTTTTGGGTCATTGTAGGGGCAATTTTAACCCAACAAACCAAGTGGGAAAATGTCGAAAAAAGTATGGCCAGTTTAGAAAGTGCGGGGATTGCTTCACTGGAAACTTTAGCAAAACTGGACGTGTCATCTTTAGCTGATTTGATTAAACCCAGTGGTTTTTACAATACGAAAGCGAAAAATTTACATCTCCTTTCACATGCGATTAACAATGTGTTTGGCGATTTTGAATCATTTTGTTTTAATGTTGATAGAGAGTGGCTTCTTTCACAAAAAGGAATAGGCGAAGAGAGCGCAGATTCTATTTTATGTTATGCCTGTGCCAAAGAGGTTCTGGTTGTTGATGCCTATACTTCAAGACTTTTAGAAGCCTTCGGGTATGAGTTTGATTCGTACGGCGCTTTACAAGAGTGGATGATTTATGGCCTGAGTGAAGCTTCTTCACAGATAGAAACGTTGTATGGAAGAGCAATCAGTATCAATGAACTGTATGCGAGGTTTCATGGAAAAATTGTGGAGTTTTGTAAAGAAAATAGTAGTGGGAAAAAAGTGAATATTGAAAGTTTGGGCTTATAGCCCAAACGATATTTAGATATTTTTCTCTTTTTTATAAGCAACAATCATTGCGTATGCTTCATCTTTGAGTTTTAATTTTTCTTTTTTAAGGCTATCAAGCTCTGCATCACTTATATGTTCTCTGCCTTCATCCGCATCCGTAATTTTCTGATCAAGTTCATTGTGTTTTTCAAAAATTTTTGCAAAGTGTGCATTCTCAATTTTTAATTGTGAGATAACCTCTCTGTATTCGTGTAACATACATTCTCCTTTAGTATTTGTTTTATTTTATCAAAAAGTACATTATTTTGAAATTAGGTACGATAATCCGCATTGATCTTGACGTATTCATGCCCTAAATCACAACCATACGCCGTAAACGAACTCTCGCCGATTCCGAGTTCACAGTGAATGCGAAATGACTCTTTTTTCATAACCGCAGCAGCTTTGCTTTCTGTCTCATTGTCTAAAGAGCGTTGGTCTTTTGAGTAAATCAGAACATCGTCATAGTGAATCACAAGGCTTTCTTCATTACATGTAATGCCACTAGCGCCAATAGTCGAAGCGATACGTCCCCAGTTTGGGTCTTCTCCAAAAAGAGCTGTTTTGACAAGCAGTGAATTACTAAGTGCCTTAGCCGCTTTTTCTGCTTCTGCCACACTTTTAGCGCCGCTGACTTCAAACGCAACCACTTTGCTTGAGCCTTCGCCATCACGTACAAGCATCAAACTTAGCTCTTTGGTAATGCGGTTTAACGCTTCCTCAAATGCCTCTTTATCGTATGCATTGCTTTTACGAGATGCGACAAGCATGACGGTATCATTGGTGGATGTGTCTCCATCAACGCTAACAGCATTAAAAGAGGATTCGATACTTGGCAATAAAAGAGCATCCATATCCGTTTTTGGAATCGAAGCATCGGTTAAAATAAAACACAACATAGTTGCCATAGCAGGATTAATCATTCCAGCACCTTTGCAAATCGCTGCGATATGAAAAAAGCTGCCATCTTCTAAAATAACTTTTAAGCAAAGTTCTTTTTTAAAACGGTCCGTTGTCATAATCGCTGACGCTGTTGAATGCGAATCTTTGGCATTAAAATCAAATGTGTCAAAAGCAGCTGAAAGTTTCTCAACATTAAGACGATACCCAATAACGCCGGTTGAGCTCATAACAGGATTGTGCAGTGTTGGAAATTTTGTTTTCAGTTGTTCAAACAGTGTGTTAATATCTTCAATACCTTTTTCGCCCGTCATAGCATTGGCATTTTTGGCATTCATCAAAATAAAATTGGTTTGAAAGCCTTTTGGGTAGCGCAAAAAATGTTTAATAGGTGCCGCTTGAAAGACGTTGGTTGTAAAAACTGCTGAAATGTCATAGGGTTCATTAGAACGAATAAACGCGACATCTTCTTTGCCATTGGGTTTAAAGCCTGCCGATACGCCTTGGCAGAAAAAACCTGCAACATTGTCCAGACCATTTTTAAGTGGAAGAAGTGTAAACATAGTCATAAATCCTTTTGGATTTGGTTAAGTGTGAAGAGAAAGTATTTTTAGTTAAAGCGTGTATGAAAACAACAAAATTTCCCCAAGTTATGGAGAAA
>DKFS01000020.1 GCA_002452855.1 Sulfurospirillum sp. UBA6790
TAGCGCAAAAAGTTATACCGATGGCTATAACACAGGTCACCGCCCAGGCACAAAAGGTGGATATTTCCCAGTTCAACCAATCGACTCATTGGTAGATTTACGTGCTGAAATGGTCCAAACACTCAAACAAGTAGGCCTTGAAGTCTTCGTTGTTCACCACGAAGTTGCGCAAGCACAAGGTGAAATTGGTGTTAAATTTGGTTCACTCATCGAAGCAGCTGATAACGTTCAAAAATACAAATATGTTGTTAAAATGGTTGCTCACCTTAACGGAAAAACAGCAACATTCATGCCTAAACCACTTTACGGCGACAATGGTAACGGTATGCACGTTCACCAATCTATCTGGAAAAATGGTAAAAACATGTTCTTTAAAGAAGGCGAATACGCAAATCTTAGCGACATGGCTCGATGGTATATCGGCGGTGTCTTGAAACATGCACGAAGCGTTGCAGCGTTTACAAACCCATCAACAAACTCTTATAAACGTTTAATTCCTGGTTTTGAAGCACCTTCAATCCTTACTTACTCTATGCAAAATCGTTCAGCAAGTTGTCGTATTCCTTACGGTGCAGGTGAAAAATCTGTTCGTGTTGAGATGCGTTTCCCAGATTCAACTTCATGTCCTTACCTTGCATTCTCTGCAATGCTTCTTGCTGGTATTGATGGTATTAAAACAAAAGCTGAGCCTGTTGGACCAATGGATGAGGACTTATTTGAACTTTCATTGGATGAAATTAGAGAAAAAGGTATCAATCAAATGCCTCATACCTTAAGAGGTTCACTTGAAGCGTTAATCCGTGACAATGAATACTTGAAACCTGTTATGACTGCAGAATTTTTAGATACATACCAACACTACAAATTTGAAACACAAGTTTGGCCAGATGAGGCTAGACCAACCGCATTTGAATTTAAAACTGTATTCTCTTGCTAGTACAATGAGAGGAAGCTTCTAAAAAGCTTCCTCTCACGCTTATTTCTTCTCTCGCATTTCTGCTTAGAAAATCAATCCACCTTCGTCTTGTTGTTGTTTAATATTGGCTTTTGGGAATGGCGATGTATCGGTAAAATATTCGGTTACACCATTAATCTTACGAGAGCCTACCCCCTCTGGAATTTTAAATTCACGCGTGGTCTCTGGATGCATTTCAAGATATTTTGTCATAAAATATTTAAAAGCAGGTGCGGCGGATCGTCCACCAGTTTCACCTTTTTTCAGAGGGGAGTTGTTGTCATTACCAAACCATGTAATGACTTCAATATCAGGCGAAAATCCACAAAACCATGCATCCACACTACTGTTGGTGGTTCCTGTTTTTCCAGCCACTTCGATATTGGGGACTTGTGCATTACGTCCTGTTCCTCGTTTTACAACTTCACGAAGAATATCAATCATTAAGAAACTTTGCGCCGGAGACGTAATAACTTGTGATTTTGTTTCATAAACTTTTTCAACACCCGCTCTATTAATGACTTTTTTAACCAATAAAGGTTCAACTTTAACACCGTAATTTGGGAACATAGAATAAAAGCTACTAAAGTCAAGCGGAGATATTCCAAAGCTGCCTAGCGCCAATGAAAGGTCCATTGATAAGTTTTTAAACCCATCTTTTTTCAACTCTTTATAGACACTATCAAGTCCTAATATAGAAAGTAAGTTAATAGTTGCTAGGTTGCGTGAATGCACTAGCGCTTCTTTCAGTGTGATCAGACCTTCAAAATCATTTTCATAATTTTTAGGTTTCCACTCTTCATCGGTTTCGCTATTGACATACGTTCGAGAAATATCAGGGATTTCAGACAGAGGTGAATATCCCCAATCCAGTGCTTTTTGATATAAGAACGGCTTGAAACTTGAACCTGGTTGGCGTCTGCTTTGCGTTGCACGATTAAAGCTACTTTTTGAATAATCAATTCCACCAACGAGCGCTAAAACATTACCCGTATTGTTTTCCATAACAACCATGGCTCCGTTGAGCTCAGAAGTATTCATATCTTTTGCACGTGTGAGCATACCGTTATAGCCTACTTTGAGTGACTCTTTTGCAAGATGCTGGAGCTTAATGTCAATACTGGTATAAATCTGATAGCCTCCCTGTTTAAGATCATCATATTCTGCGCTGACATTTTTAATCACTTCATCGACCACATAAGGGGCACGATTGCGAGTAAGTGTCTCATCATACACAATAGGATGTTCTAAGGTTGCTTTGGTATATTCACCCTCGCTGATCCAACCTAACGTATACATACGATTGACCACTTGATTGGCACGACTAAGAGAGAGGTCCATGTGACGCGTTGGGTCATACGAACTTGGTGCTTTTGGAAGACCAATAAGCATTGCTATCTCTTTTAAACTCAATCCATCCAACGGCTTTTTAAAATATCCAAGCGCAGCCGTTTTAATGCCATAATACCCGTGTCCGAAATAGACTTGGTTAAAATAGCGTTCTAAAATCTGCTCTTTCGTTAAGGAAGATTCTATCATATACGCAAGAATCGCTTCATTGACTTTTCGTGAAAGCGTTTTTTGTCGGCTTAAAACAGTATTTTTAATAAGTTGCTGAGTAATGGTACTCGCACCTTCGACCAATTTCATAGCTTGAATATCTTTAACCAGTGCTCTAAAAATCGCTTCAATATTAATACCGCTGTGCTCAAAGAAAGAAGTGTCTTCTGTTGCAATTAATGCTTCAATCACACGTGCAGGTATATTTTTATAATCCACATACAATCGATTTTCTTCATCAAAAATATTGGCAATTAACTCGCCGTTACGATCAAAAATTTGTGTTGTAAGTTTTGGATTGTAATTGATAATTTTATCCGCATCAAATCTAATTTGAGCATAAAGAAAAATAAGTGCCATGATGGCTGCAAAAACAACCATAAAAAATGTTGTGACGATGTATTTCACGCTCTAAAACTCCTTTGTCTAAATCCAGACGATAATAAATGTTGTGTATAAATCTCTTTAGGGGCGTGGAGCACATCTGCTGTGGCACCACTTTCTAAAATTGTTCCTTGTTTGATAATGCCTACTTCATCGCAAAGATGTTCGATAGTAGCAATATCATGCGTTACAAAAAGCAGATCAAACGCACATTGTTGTTGTAAATTACGAATTAACGCCAGTACGTTGGCTTTGCTCTCTTCATCCAAAGCCGTTGTGGGCTCATCCAAAAGTAGCAATTTAGGTTCCAATGCCAATGCCATCGCAATGATAATCCGTTGCAACTGTCCTCCACTAAGCTCTGAAGGAAAACGCTCTAAAAAATCACGCTCCAATTCAACCATCTGCAAATACTTTTGAGCAATCTCCTCTGGTGCCATAAATTGTCTCTTTATCTTTGTTAAAGGAGAAAGCGCCGTAAAAGGATTTTGAGGAACAAAGGCAATAGTCTCACCTCGTTTGAGTTGATAGGAAGCATCGTATTCAAGTGTAACATCCAACTCCTGCGGCAGCATTCCTAAAAGCGCTTTCAACGTTAAGCTTTTTCCACTACCGCTCTCTCCAATTAAGGCAAAAGAGTGTTGAAAC
The DNA here is from genome assembly GCA_002452855.1 of Sulfurospirillum sp. UBA6790. Next base: position 3,548 of record DKFS01000020.1, read on the forward strand.
GAAAAGGCAATATCGACCAGTGTTTTAGATTGATTTTGGATCACAAGATGTTTACATGTAAAACTCAAAAATGACCCTTTTGAATCTCTTGGCATAAGATTTCAAGCTTTTCCAACGGTTCAGCCAAACGAGGAATAAGGCGTAAAATGGGCTTAATAACCGTAGGAGGACGGATGGCTCCGACAATAAATCCTTTTTCAAGCAAGGTATTTTGCACGTCCAGAGCATCTGAATTTTCATGAAGCGTATATGCGCAAATCAATCCATCTATCGAAATGCCTAAAGCGTTTTTAACCAATGCTTGGCGCTCTTGAATCGCTATTTTAAGTTCATGATGATGCTTTAAAATATACAAGAGACTCTGATGCCCAAGCGCAATATCAAATAAAGAAGGAGCTGTCGTATAGATGATGGCTTTAGCACGATTTTGCAAAAATTCTGCAATATGAGCACTGCATAAAATATAAGCGCCATAACTGCCAAGTGCTTTTCCAAGCGTTCCCATTTTGATATGGTTTGCTTGAGGGGTAATGCCAAAAAGGTCAAAGACTCCTCGCAACTGTTCTCCAACGACTCCAACACTATGGGCTTCATCGACAATTAACAGCGCATTGTATCTATCTGCCACATCAAAAATGTCTCGATTGAGTAAATCGCCACTCATTGAGTAAATGCCCTCAACCGCGATAATAATGCGGTTATGATTATGCGTGTTAATAATGCTTTCAAGATGATTGGCATCATTATGATGAAACAAAACAACTTCAGCATCAACTGTTTTAGAAGCCACCATGCCACTTGCATGATACTCCTCGTCCAATATCAACAAATCTCGTTTTCGTGGTAATGCTTCAATTAATGAAAAATTGGCTAAAAAACCACTTCCACACACAAGTGCGGCTTCAAAATTATTTTGACGAATCAACAGTTCTTCAAATTCTTGATGAATAGGATGATAGCCATTGACTAAAATAGATGCTTTTGGCGCATGGCTTTTATACATCGAAACTTGCGCCACAGCTCGCTCAAACAAGTTTTTGTGCTCAGCAAGCCCTAGATAATCGTTAGAGCTAAAGTCACACATGTTCTCATCAAATATTTTTCGATGACGATAACGATTGGATTTACTCAGGGCTAAAAGTTCATTTTGATACATACGTTTAACTTAAAAAAGGGATTAATCGCTCAACACTGAGTCCCATGGCAGTGCTTTCGAGTCCAACAACGTCTTGAATGTAGGATTTACAAAATCCCTCAACCATGCACGCTCCAGCTTTTCCCATCCATTCATCACTTTGCAGATACGCATCTAACGCATCTGGGCTAAAAGGTGCAAAAAGATAATCAGTCGATGCCAAATCAATCAGTTCATAAGATTTTGATTTATAAATCATACACGTAATAATGCTGACTTTATTACCGCTTTGAAGTTCTAAAATACGTCTGGCATCTGCTTTATCCTTAGCTTTGCGAAGAATTTCACCCTGTGCCGTCACTACAGTATCGGCACATAAAACAGGCACTTCCAAATCCCAGTTATCAAGATAACTTTGCATTTTCCCCTTCGTTGCATGATAGACAAAATGCGCAGGGTCACGAATAGCCAGTGTCTCTTCATCAAAACCAGCATCCCTTTGAATAAAAGGAATGCCAAATTTTTCAAGTAGCTGCGCTCGGGTAAGCGAAGAAGAACCTAATACAATGGTTTGCATTCTAAAAGCCTCTTAAGATAACACCAAAATAAACAGAGATAATGGCAAGCAATAAGTTCAGAGGGATTAAATATCTGACCATTAAAATCACATTTTCTTCCACTTCAATATAGTTCTCCTCCTCAAAGCCTTTTTTTGCTTTGAGGTATTTTAAATACATGTAAACAAAGTTAAACGATATAAATGTCCAGAGTGCTTCTTTCGTATGTACCATAATATAATTGAGAGGATTTCCACTTCTAAAGCCAAGGCCTATATGCATAAATACCGATGTACCTGCAATAATCAACATTAAAGGAACTAAGAAGAAAATGTATCGGCTCATCATTTTCATACAACTGGTATATTTGATTTTCACATCAGGAACATCTACTTCCACAGGTTGAATGATAAAACGCATCACAAACATACTGCCAATGAGTAAAGACGCACTGACAATATGTAAAAACACTATAATCCTACTAAAATCTCCAAATACCTCTATGATAAAATCTCGCATTTCCTATCCTTGAAGTTGTGCCTTCGCATAAGCAAGTGCTGCTTGTTTTGCTTCATCAATTTTACTGGCATCTTTTCCACCTGCTTGCGCGAAATCATCTCTACCGCCGCCGCCGCCACCGACAATTGGAGCAATCTCTTTAATCCAAGCACCCGCTTTAATAGAAGCATTTTTAACACCTGCAGCAATTAAGACTTTATCGTCTTTAACTTGAAGCAATAAAACAGCCACCGCTTCTTTTTCATTTTTCAAATCGTCAATACGGGCTTTGATATCGCCAGCATTCAAAACATCAACAATCAGTTCAACGCCGTTTACATGTAAAGATTCAACCGCTTTACCTGCATTAGCACTGAGGGATTCAACTTCGCTTTTGAGGTTTTTAATCTCTTCTTTGAGGCGGTTAATACCAATGAGAGGCTCTTTGTGTTTCACACTCTCTTTAATGGCTTCAACCTCAGCGCGTAAACTTTGAGCATAAGCAAGTGCCGCTGCTCCGCATATCGCTTCGATTCGACGTACGCCAGCACTCACACCACTTTCTTTTTGAATAAAAAAGCTTCCGATTTTAGCCACATTGCTGACATGGGTTCCCCCACACAGTTCAACGCTCGCATTTCCAAAGCTGACCACACGGACTTCAGAACCATATTTTTCACCAAAAAGTGCCATTGCACCACTTTTTTTCGCTTCATCCACATTCATAAGTTTTGTTACACCATCAACGCCACTGGCAATAACGTCATTAACAAACGCTTCAATTTGAGCCAATTCTTCAGTACTGACCGCTTTTGGGTGTGAAAAGTCAAAACGTAATCTGTCTTTTTCAACTAAGCTGCCCGCCTGAGAAACATGTTCGCCTAAAATGGTACGCAATGCACTGTGGAGTAAATGAGTAGCACTGTGATGCTTTTCAATCTCTAAACGAGAGACATCGACGCTTAAATGAACAGTATCATTGACATGTAATGGTTTTTCAAGTTCTACCAAAGAGAGATTAAGGTCAAAAAATTTCTTCGTATCCAAAACCTTACCATACCCTTCAATACTACCCTCATCACCGCTTTGACCACCGCTCATAGCATAAAATGGTGTTTGTTCAAACATAACCCAACCATTTTCTTCTAAGGTTTGTACCTCTTTGAAGTTTTCATCTAACAATGCTAAGACTTTGGTTTGGCACTCTTTTTGTGTGTAACCCACAAACGTGTTATGCCCAAATTTTTCCAAAAGCGGTTTGAAATCGCCTTGCGTTGCTTTATCACCACTTCCTTTCCATGAAGCTTTTGAGCGTGCTTTTTGCTCTGCCATCAAAGCTTCAAACTCTGCTTCATTCACACTTAAACCTTTTTCACGAAGCATATCTGCGGTTAAATCAAGCGGAAAACCATAGGTATCATAGAGCTTAAACGCTACTTCACCGCTAAACATCTCTTTGGTATTAGGAAGCTCTTTTTCAAAAAGTTCGAGCCCTGAAGCGATGGTCGTAAAAAAGCTCTCTTCTTCGTTTTTAATCTGCTCGGCAATAATCTCTTTTTTAGTCACAAGGTAAGGATACTGTTTTCCCATAAGCTCGCATAACGTATCCAGCAGTTTATACATGAAAGGTTCACGAAGACCCAACAAATAACCATGTCTTACCGCTCGGCGTAAAATGCGTCTTAAGACATAACCACGTCCTACCCGTCCAAATGTTGTGCCTTGTGCGACCAGGAAGGAAACGGCACGAATATGATCAGCAATAACACGATAACTCGCACCCGTTTTATACACATACGCTTTTCCGCAAAGCTCTGCGACTTTATTGGTTAAAGGAATAAATAACGAAGAGTCATAATTACTAAACACACCCTCTTTGACCGCTGTTACACGCTCTAAGCCCATACCTGTGTCAATAGAAGGTTTTGGAAGTGGATGCAATACACCTTCTTTATCGCGCTCGTATTGCATAAAGACAAGATTCCAGATTTCAAGGAAACGGTCACCATCACCACCCATATAATCTTCAGGTGTATTAAAATTTTCCGCACCTTGGTCAATGAAAATTTCACTGCACGGTCCACAAGGGCCTGTATCGCCCATTTGCCAGAAGTTGTCTTTGTCGCCAAAACGCATAATGCGACTGGCATCGATATGTTTTTTCCAAATTGCTTCTGCCTCATCATCACTTTCATGAACTGTTACCCAAAGTTTATCTTTTGGTAATTTCAAGACTTCTGTGACAAATTCCCAAGCATGAGAGATAGCATCTTCTTTAAAATAATCACCAAAAGAGAAGTTTCCTAGCATCTCAAAAAAGGTATGATGACGCGCTGTATAGCCAACATTATCAAGGTCATTGTGTTTACCACCTGCACGAATACACGTTTGACATGTTGTTGCACGAGGAGGATTGGGTCTAGGCACTTCGCCTGTAAACACACTCTTAAAAGGAACCATACCTGCATTGGTAAATAGCAATGTCGCATCATCTGGCACAAGGGGAGAACTCTCGATAATCTTGTGACCTTTTCGCTCAAAAAACGCTAAAAATTCAGCTCTTACATCCATACGTTTATCCTATCTGTTATGAAAAATTCTTTTATTTTAACGAAACTATCTAAAGGCTTTTATTAAAAGGCTTATGTAAGCGAACATTTGTCACTCAAACGATGCCCAACAATCCACCAGCCAAGTACAACAATGATCGCGCCTAAAAAGCCATTGAAGGTTAAAAGACAAAAAAGTCCTAAAATGATAGCAACCATTCCAAGGAAATAACTTCCGCTAAAAACACTGACCAAGGCGACAACGATTCCACCTAAACCGACATAATTCATATAAATCACTTTTCCCAAAATAGCGCGTAATTGGCAGATGGGAAGCAATGGGTCTGCCGCACACACATCAATCAACGAGGTATTGACATACACGTTATTTTTCATTACTAAGATGGAAAGTGCCGCTACGATAAGGACTAGGAACGATTTGCTGATACCACACAGTTTAGCAGGTGATATCCACAGCGTTGAAGCAAACATAATGACTAAAACAACCCAATTAAGCGCAAAATCATTGCGAGCCGTCTCATGCAACAACACCGCAAATGCCGAAATAAAAAGGGCTAGGCCACTAACCTTTTCCAACAAACCATTGTGCTCTTTTCGTTCAGTGGCAAAAAAGAGCACCAAGTAAGTAATAGCAATAATGCCAATAGTTCCCATCTCAAAATTAAGATACCGCCCATCAAAAGCCAATGCCAATGCCATAATCAGAACAATACTTACGGTCATTAAATGGAGAAAATCCTCTAAAAAGTGTGCTTTCAAAGGTGCTTGAAGGGTAAAAACGGCTAAGGCATTGTGCATAGAACCCGGTGAACTCACCGTTTCGCTTACTTGATACCGTATTAATTTGAGCCACCAAAGAAACGCTACGCCCAAACACAAAATTGCCCAGCCATACTCCAACACGTTGCGCGACACCATCCAATACAGATTGGCTTGCCACGCAAGTGCGACAGAACCGCCAAAAAGTGATAAAAACCAATACGGAGCTTTTTTACACGCACAACTCTCAACCTTTGCGAGCCAAATTAAGCCAAAAAGACTTAGAAGAAAACTGCCAACAAACAGCCATTGCGCATGAGGATAATTAGAGACAAATCCGTGTAAGATGTGTTTGTCCACTCTGTTGGCATCAAACAAGCCCCAATACCCGCCAACCGCGCCTTCACTGTTACGCTTCCATGGTTGATCGAATGCTTCGATAAAATTGTATTTCCAACCATTCTCTTCTGCCATTTTGACAAAGCCCCGTGTAAAGATGGCTTGATTCACTGCACT
>DKFS01000003.1:0-2222 GCA_002452855.1 Sulfurospirillum sp. UBA6790
TTTCAACAGTCTAGACTGGCTTCTATGGGTGAGATGATAGCGAATATCGCTCATCAATGGAGACAACCGCTTTCAGAACTCAATATCACGCTTTATAAGATGAATAAGCTCTATCGTCGTCAAAATGATGGCAAAGATATTGAGTTTGAAGACAGTTATGAGCACGCTAAAAAAATTATCTCTAAAATGTCAGAAACCATTGAAGATTTTCGTAATTTTTTCAATCCAAGCCGTGAAAGTGAATTTTTTTATTTAAGTTCCGTTGCAAAAGAAGCAATGGATATTATGCGAGGTACCGTCGATAAAAATGAAGTAGAGATTAAACTTGAAATCAAACAAGACGCTGAAATTCAAGGTTATTTCAATGAATTTTCACAAGTACTTATCAATTTAATTAATAATGCAATTGATGCTTTTTCCCAAAATAAAATAAAAAATAGATTAATTTATATTGAAATTGACACATCTTTGCAAGGAGATGCTATAATTAAGGTCTGCGATAATGCAGGGGGAATTGATACTGCTATTCTTGATAAAATTTTTGAACCCTATTTTACAACCAAACATGCAAGTGCGGGCACAGGATTAGGGTTGTATATGAGCAAAATGATTATTAAAAATAGCATGAAGGGATCTATCGTCGCGTTTAATAGTGATGATGGTGTCTGTTTCACGATAACAATACCCGTACAAAAGAGCAAAAAGGAAAGGGAATGAGTGGATTGTCAAAATTGACGGTTTTATTTGTTGAAGATGAAGAAGACCTCAGAAACGCTTTAGAGAGTGCCATTGGTGATGAATTTGGAAAATTCATTGTTGCTAGAGACGGTGATGATGGTCTAAAAAAATTTAAAAAATATAAGCCAGACATTGTGGTAACAGACATTATGATGCCTGTTGTGGATGGTTTAGCGATGGCAAAAGAGATCAAACATATTTCAAAACAGACACCGGTTGTCATTTTAAGTGCTTTTAGCGAAAAAGAACGCTTACTCGAAGCCATTGATGTGGGTATTGATAAATACCTCATTAAACCTATTGATCCTGATGAGCTACTCAAAACACTTAAACTTGTTTCAAAAGAGATGCTTGATCAAAGTGATATTGTCGATATGGGATTCGGATATCAATTTGATAAAAACAGAAGAGTCTTAGTTAAAGAAGGCAAAACAATTTTCTTAACGAAAAAAGAGTTACTTTTTATCTCAATCTTAGTTAAAAATTTGGGTGTTTTTGTCTTACATGAAGAGATAAAAAAGTATGTTTGGACAAACAAAAAAGTAACAGATTCAGCCATCCGAACGTTTATTAAACGCGTTCGTGAAAAAACAGATAAAGAGTTTATCAAGAACATACCAGGGCTTGGCTACAAAATCAATACGCAAGAACGATAATAGCATCGTTCTTGTTTTCTTCTATTTTTAATTTTTCCTTAACTTTTTTTATTTAACACAAATTTAATCTTCTTAAGCTTCCTTGTAGATTTCCTGCACTATAATTCTTGCATTATGTGATATTTTTGTGACATAAAAACAAAGTAGGAGGAATTGATGCAGGCAAAAGATGCATTGAACTATGACTATTCAGTAGCCAAATGTTTTACCTACGCAGCGATTCTATTTGGAATCGTTGGTATGTTAATAGGCGTGGTTATCGCTTATCAGATGGCTTTCCCTGAGTTGAATTACTTGGCAGGTGAATATGGTACTTACAGTCGTTTAAGACCATTACACACATCAGGAGTAATTTTTGGATTCTTACTAAGCGGAATCTTTGCGTCGTGGTACTATATAGGGCAAAGAGTACTCAAGGTTTCGATGGCAGAGTCACCATTTCTTATGATTGTTGGAAAAATTCATTTCTGGCTTTATATGATTTTAATGGTTTCTGCTGTGCTAAATCTTTTTTTGGGTATTACTACCTCTAAAGAGTACGCAGAATTAGAGTGGCCTTTGGATATTCTTGTTGTTGTTGTATGGGTACTTTGGGGATTTAGTATTTTTGGTTTGATTGGTATCAGACGTGAAAAAACACTTTATATCTCAATGTGGTACTTTATTGCAACATTCCTTGGTGTTGCTATGTTGTTTCTTTTCAATAACATGGAAGTCCCAACGTATTTTGTCTCTGGTTATGGAAAATGGTATCACTCTGTTTCTATGTATGCCGGTAGCAATGATGCAATGGTTCAATGGTGGTATGGTCACAACGCGGTAGCATTT
>DKFS01000003.1:2326-4216 GCA_002452855.1 Sulfurospirillum sp. UBA6790
GTTCCAGACTGGGTTCAAACAATGGGTTCTATTTTCTCCGTTATCTTGATTCTTCCATCTTGGGGTAGTGCGATTAACATGCTCTTAACGATGAAAGGACAATGGGGACAACTTAAAGAAAATCCATTGATCAAATTCATGGTATTTGCTTCAACATTCTACATGTTAAGTACTCTTGAAGGTCCAATCCAAGCTATCAAATCTGTTAATGCTTTAGCACACTTTACAGATTGGATTCCTGGTCACGTTCACGATGGTACACTTGGTTGGGTTGGCTTTATGACAATGGCAGCATTGTATCATATGGCTCCTCGTATGTATAAAAAAGCACTTTACAGCAAAAAATTGATGGAATCACAATTCTGGATTCAAACAACGGGTATTATTATGTATTTTACAAGTATGTGGATTGCAGGTATTACTCAAGGTATGATGTGGAGAGCAACAGACCAATTTGGTAACCTTGCGTATTCATTTATCGATACAGTAACAGTACTTATTCCATACTATGCACTTCGTGCAACAGGTGGTTTACTCTACTTAATCGGTTTCTTTATGTTCACTTACAATATGTACAAAACAATTACTGCTGGTAAAGCAATTGAGTCTGAACCTCAAAATGCTTCGCCTATGGCAGCGTAAAAGGAGGGTAGGATTATGTTTCATTGGTTAGAGAGAAACCCATTCTTTTTTGCGGTAGGTGTATTTTTAGTAATTGCATATGCGGGTGTTGTCACTATTCTTCCAGATTTTATGGAAAGTGCACGTCCAGTAGTCGGTACAAAACCTTATACAGTATTAGAGCTTGCGGGCCGTCAAGTTTATATTAAAGACAGCTGCAACGCTTGTCATTCACAGTTAATTCGTCCTTTTAAATCTGAAACAGACCGTTATGGTATGTACTCTTTAAGCGGTGAATATGCGTATGATAGACCATTCCTCTGGGGTTCAAAAAGAACAGGACCAGACTTGATGAGGGTTGGTAATTATAGAACAACGGATTGGCATGAATACCATATGATGAATCCAAAGAGCGTTGTTCCTGGTTCTATCATGCCGGCTTATAAACACATGTTTAAGAACAATGCAGACATTGATACGGCATATGCTGAAGCGTATACCGTTAAAACAGTGTTTAATGTTCCTTATGATCAAGCGGATATGCCAAAACTTGGTACGTATGATGAAGCAAAAAAAGATGTCATGGCGCAAGCTGGTGCTATCGTTGCTGATATGAAAAGTCAAGACGTAAAAGAGGCATTTAATCGCGGTGAGATCAAAGAGATTGTTGCATTAATTGCCTATCTCAATAGCTTAAAGTAAGGTGTCTACGGTGGATATGGAAACAATTAGGACGCTTCAAGGTTATGGGTATATGTCTTTTACGGTTATTTTGGCGGTAATTATGTACAGCTATTTGTACCATCTTTACAGAGCTGAAAAAAAAGGTACCAGAAATTATGAGCAGTATTCGAATATTGCCTTGCATGACAATATTGACGATGCCCCTATTGAGTCACGTTCACCGTCAAACAAAGAGAAAGAATAAAGAGGAGTAATAGATGAATTGGCTGAATGACAATGTAAACGCATTAGCATTGCTTGGTGCAGCAGCTATTTTAATTCTCTCTGTAGGTGTTTCGTTAAAATACATCAAACAGATGAAAACCGATAAAAGTAGCGGAGAATTAGCGAAAGAGAATTGGGATGGTATTGGTGAATATAAAAATCCATTGCCAATTGGTTGGGCACTCTCATTTGTGGGAACAATTGTTTGGGGCTTATGGTATTTCCTCGCAGGGTATCCTTTAAGCTCATACTCACAAATTGGCGAGTACAATGAAGAAGTTAAAAGCTATAACGCGCATTTTGAAAGTAAATTCGCTAATC
>DKFS01000061.1 GCA_002452855.1 Sulfurospirillum sp. UBA6790
AAAGATGTCAAAGGAGCCACCACATTTTTAGAAAAAACACATTTTAACGAAGATTTATTACTCCAAATCTATGCAACACAGAAGAAATTCCAAAGTGCTTACACATTGGCTGAAAAGCTTTATGATGACAATAAAAATCTCGATTATCTCGGTAAAATGGCTATTTACGAGTACGAGATGAATAAAAAACAACTCACACCCGAAATCTTGCAATCCATTTCCGATAAATTTGAAGAAGTCACCAGTCTTTTGAAAGATTCTGTCTATCTTAACTATTACGGATACTTACTTATTGACCATGATATCGATGTTCAAAAGGGCATTAAACTTGTTCAAGAAGCCCTTAAGTTGGAGCCTAATTCGCCTTATTATCTTGACTCGTTGGCATGGGGATATTATAAATTAGGGCAATGCGATAAAGCCTATGAAATTATGAAAAATTTTAGTGAAAATATTGTGGAAGAAGAGGTCGTCACGCACCTTAATGCCATTAAAAAATGCACGCAAGACATGAACAAAGACATGAACACGACACAAGAGAAACCACTATGATTTTAGATGAAATTATCAAACGAACCAGAGAAGATTTAGAAAAAAAGAAAAAAGAGTTCACGATAGACTGGTTAGGCAGAAGCTTGGCATACAATCCTTTCATGCCTCGAGATGTTAAACCTTACCTCAAATCAACACCCGAAAATCCATACCGAATTATTGCCGAAGTCAAAAAGGCAAGTCCAAGCAAAGGAATTATTAAAGAGGATTTTGACCCTTTACTCATAGCCAAAGCATATGAATTAGGTGGGGCAGATGCTATCTCTGTTTTAACCGAGCCGCATTATTTTAAAGGAGATTTAGAGTATCTAACTCAAATTCGCCGTTATGTTCCTACACCGCTTTTGCGTAAAGATTTCATTGTCGATGAGTATCAAATACTCGAAGCACTGGTGTATGGTGCAGATTTTATTTTATTGATTGCTAAAGCATTGTCCAAGCAAGAGTTAAAACATCTTTTAGAGTATGCCTTGCATCTAGGATTAGAAGTCTTAGTAGAAATTCACGATAAAGAAGACCTTATCAAAGCTATTTTTGCGGGTGCAAACATCATTGGTATCAACCATCGCAATCTCGAAACATTTGAAATGGATATGAGCCTAACTGAAAAACTCATGCCGCTCATTCCTCAAGGGAAAATTATCGTTGCAGAGAGTGGGCTGAATAACAAAGAGACCATCAAGCATTTGAGCAGAATTGGGGCTGATGCCTTTTTAATTGGCGAATATTTTATGCGCGAAAATGATATCCAAGCCTCATTAGAAGCCATAAAAAAGGTCGATTAATGAATTACATGTATGCTCCTTGGCGAGAATCTTATTTTAGTGAAAAAACAGAAGGGTGTGTTTTCTGTCATATCTCGAATCATCCCGAATTAGACACACAACACCACGTTTTATACCGTGATGAACACTGTTTTATTGTCATGAATCGTTATCCTTATACTCCCGGACATTTTATGATTATTCCCCATCATCACACAGAAGCATTAGAGATGCTTGATCCTGAAATTTGGATACACATCTCTCACTTAGCACAATGCGCAGTTAAAATGCTCAAAGAGGGCATCGGTGCGCAAGGTGTTAATCTGGGTATGAATCTTGGTAAAAGTGGAGGGGCAGGTATTGCAGAACATATCCATTATCATGTCATCCCAAGATGGCTTGGCGATACCAATTTTATTACAACTATTGCCGATACAAGAGTCTATGGAAATGATTTTGAAAAAATTTATACTAAAATTTTAGAGTTGGTGCCTGAGTATCTCCCATGTTAATTGAACTAGAGATTGATGCGTTCATTGCCCAAAAATCAACGTTTCATCTCCTCATAGATGCGCGCTCACCCAAGGAATACCAAGAATCACACATTTCTAAAGCTGAAAATTTTTACGCACTCAACGATGCCGAACATGAAGAAGTTGGCACTATCTATAAACAAGTATCGCACAATGATGCCAAGATATTAGGTGCGCGCTATATTTGCTCTAATGTTGCGAATCATCTGCAATTGATTGCTCAGACATATAAAATAGGTTCTAAAATTGGTATTTATTGTGCACGTGGAGGTTTGAGGTCTAGCTCGATTGCTATTATTCTCTCCCATATAGGTTACCAAGTATACCGTCTAAAAGGTGGCTACAAAAGTTACCGCTACCATGTCCTTTCCTATCTTGAGAGACTGCCACATGAACGTTTTATTCTCTTAGGTGGGAACACGGGATGTGGAAAAAGTGAGCTTCTTCAAGAAGTGCATCCATCTCTTGATCTTGAAAAACTTGCCAATCATTTAGGCTCAACGTTTGGAAGTATTAAAGGCATTCAGCCTTCACAAAAAGCATTTGAAAATACGCTTTTTGAAACGCTCAGTGCTATTGATCCTCAAACATACATTTTTGTAGAGGCTGAGAGTAAACGTTTAGGCAAACTTACCATCCCTTCTTTGTTGCATACACGGATACACAATGGATTTCGTGTTGAAGTGAGCGCCCCTATTGAGCAACGTATTGAGCGTATTTTAATAGATTATCAAAGCATAACATCTTCTTTTTTTCACCATGCGATGCAAACGATAGCGCCTTACATACAAAAAACAATTAAAGAAGCTGTTCTAGAAGCCTATGAAAAAAAAGATTTGCAACGTGTCGCTCGATTATTGTTGGTGGAATATTACGACCATGTGTATAAAAAACCTAAACACAGTGACATGACGCTCTATAATGATGATGCCTATAAGAGCATAAAGACATTAATAGATTTACATGTAAAGCTTACGCGCGCTTCCTAAAAATGGTGCATGTGATA
>DKFS01000052.1:0-2498 GCA_002452855.1 Sulfurospirillum sp. UBA6790
ACGCCTTCAATAGCACCTTGTCCCATTGAATCAAGTAAAAAAGCGATATAGACAAACTGGTATTCATCTTGGAGAGACATTAAATAATTTTCAATACTTTTATCGAGAGCTTCAACAGGGAGACTTAAAGGAAAAACTTTGGTAAATGTTTTTTGAAGAGCGCCGTCTTTTAAGACTTTGCAACGAAGCAGACACTCCGCTTCATTAAACATAATAGCAACAAAAAGGTTCTGAAATTTTTTCTGAAGAACTGTTTTAATGCTCATGCCATAGACTCTTTGTTCACGTCGCTACTCTTATGTAAATTTAGGATATATATTAGACTAATCTTGCTTAAGTTTTCTAGAATACGAAGCAAAAGTAGTACCATTTTGCTGTTTTTAGGCTAAATCGCGTGTTCTTGAAGCTGTTTTTGTATCAGTGTTTTGGCTTCTTCCATACTCAAACCATCTACATAAAAAGGTTCTCCAAAATAGAACTCTAACGTACAAAAAGGTTTAGGGATACAAAAGGCATCCCAACTCTTCATACGCCAAAAAGATGAGGCTTTGCAATTCATTGTGATAATAGGGATATGGCGCATTTGCGCCAAATTGACAATGCCATCGGCAACACTGTGCCTAGGACCACGTGGTCCATCAGGTGTTATACCGATATCACGTCCCGCTTTTAAAGATTTTAATGCGCTACGAAGGACACTGCTTCCACCTTTGGATGTGCTGCCTCGCACTGTACTTCCGCCAAATATTTTGATGAGTCTGGCTATCATTTCACCATCAGAATGGCGACTAATCATTGCGTCGACATTCTTTCGATGCGCATAGTGCCAATAGGCAAAAGGCATCATTAAAAGCTCACCGTGCCACATCGCATAGAGGCTTGGCGTTGAAGAGCCATTGGTGGTAATGTGGAACTTTTTTTTACATGTAAAGTATAGAAGTTTGAGAAAAACAAAAACGAGTGGAGGCAAAATCCAGACGAGGATTTTGCGACGGTTTTTTTTAGAGAACAATTTCGCCATATAACGAAAGACGTTTTGGATTAGTGATTTTAATATCAACATTCTGACCCAACAAACTCTCATCACCTTTAATCTGCACCAGCGCATTGTTATCGCTTCTGCCTGCTAAAAAACCGCTATTACGAAGTTCGTCAATATAAACGGTATAGACTTTATCGCGTTTACTTTCCGCAATTTCATCTAAAATTTCATCTTGAATCAGCTGTAATTGCTCTAATCTTCTAGCGGCAACTTCAGAATCCACTTGATTGGTAAATTCTGCCGCTTTGGTCAAAGGTCTAGGGGAATATTTAAATGCAAAAATTTGCTCAAATTTGACTTGCCTTACGACATCTAACGTATCTTCAAAATCGGCATCGCTTTCACCAGGAAATCCGACGATAATATCGGTACTAATTGATACATCAGGAATCATCGCTCTTAGTTTTAGAGCCCTGTTTAAAAACCACTCTTTGCTATAACCTCGACGCATTTGCTCTAAAATATGTGTTGAGCCGCTTTGCAATGGCATGTGCATGGACTTACACACTTTTGGATTATTGGCAAATGTTTCTAAAAATTTATCATCCATATGAAGCGGGTGAGGTGACGTAAAACGGATGCGTTGTACTTCTGGAATCTCGCTAATTTGATTTAAAAGGTCAGAAAAATCCATCGAATATTTTACAGAAGCACTAAAGCGCTTACCGTAGTTATTGACATTTTGCCCCAATAAAAAAATCTCTTTGGCTCCACTAAGAGCAGCTTTTCGTGCTTCATTGATAATCAATTCAGCAGGAATAGATATCTCTTCGCCACGTGTATGTGGTACAATGCAATACGTACATTTTTTATCGCATCCGATGGAAATATTAACGTACGCTTTATAAAGATTATTTCGGTACTCGCCAAAAGCATAAGCACTTTCGTCATAATCTGTATCGACACTTAAAAATTTTTCGGTATTAACAGCGGTAGAAATTTTTGAAACATTGCGTGCGCCAATTACAAAACTGACATAAGGGGCACGTTTAAATATCTCTTTTCCTAAATGGCTTGCTGTACATCCGCACACGCCAATTTTTGCGCCATCTTTTTTTTGAAGGTTGTATTTTCCAATTTCTGAAAAAAGTTTACTAACGGGTTTTTCACGTACACTACACGTATTGATCAAAATAAGATCAGCGTCTTGGACGTTACTAGTTAAAACATAATTTTCTTTATCCCCTAGTTCTGCGATAATGTGCTCCGAGTCTCGCACATTCATCGCACAACCTAAGGTCTCTATATAAAGCTTTTTTTCCTCTTTTATACCCAAAATAAAGCCTTAAAGAATATGTACTTCGTACATGTAATCGCTCTCTCCTAGACCATAACGAATATCGCGCAGGTAAACACTAAAACCTTTTTCTTCGAAATGCTCTACTAAAGCAACCAAGTCTTTATGAGAATTTTCTTTGTCAAAGTAAAAAATTTTCTGTCCATCTTTTTCAATAAT
>DKFS01000052.1:2632-2974 GCA_002452855.1 Sulfurospirillum sp. UBA6790
ATCTTTATAAAGAAAAATAAAAGAAGATTTTGGCTATAATCCTCTTTCCTCATCTCGCAATCGTTTAAATTTCCATGATTTGTATTTGATATTTTCATCATTGCGACACCTATCTAAATTGAGATAAAATACGTTAAATTTTTTAAGGACACCTATGGAAAGAATTGTAGACATTATAGAATCCATTGCCCATGAAAAGGGGTTAGATATCAATGAAGTGCGTAACACCGTCACTTTAGCGCTCGTAAAAACAGCTAAAAAAATCTATGGATCAGAGTATGAATACGATGCTGAAATCGACCCTGCAACTAAAACACTAAAACTCTATCAAAAAGTTATTGT
>DKFS01000071.1 GCA_002452855.1 Sulfurospirillum sp. UBA6790
CGTAAGTCCGATATGTCAAAAACAATACTAATCGCACCTAAGACTTCACCGTCTTTAGCTTGATGACATTGCATGCAGTTGGGTGAGCCGTGCTGGTTCGCAATATAGGGAGTGCTAATGCGTAATTTCGCACTTTGCGATGACTCTTCATTGACTCTATGTTCCACGCCTGTTTTGAGTGTTTGAGCATCAATGTCATCTCGAACTGTTTCGTTATTCAGCCCTTTTCCAAACTGTTTAACAACGGATTCACTCCGAACAATCCACAGTGATTCAACACCCTTGGCTCGTGTAATTTTATCGAGAAAAAAGCCTCGTTGTTCCATTGTGCCGCTGAGCATATGTGCGGTCAAACCATCTTGTACCAGATCAGCGATGATCTTAGCTTTCTCTTCGGCATTTTTCATCCCTAGATGGCGTATGGAAAATGCAGAGACGATCATGAGTAGCATGAACGAGAGAAAGATGGTTCCAACAATAATCAACGAGAGTTTTTTTTGCATTGATTCCTCATTTTTGTGTGAAGTGATTATTCAACGGTGACACTTTTTGCTAAATTACGGGGCATATCCACATCGTTCCCCAGACGAATCGAAATTTCTAATGCTAAGAGTTGCGTAATGACCATCATCTCAAAAAATTCGCTCATCACATGCGTGTGTGCGGAAGTTTTGATAAAATCATCGGCTAAGTCAAATGCTTCAGGACTAATGACTAACAAAGTAGAATCCCTTGCGCCTAACTCTTCGACATTGCTTTTCATTTTATCGTACAGAAGGTTTTTTGGCATTAAGGCAATGGTAAAGAGCTCACTATCGGCTAGTGCGATGGGGCCATGTTTCATCTCCCCAGCTGGGTAGCCTTCTGCATGCAGATAGCTAATCTCTTTGAGTTTTAAAGCCCCTTCTAATGCAAGCGGATAAAAGAGGTCTCGCCCGATGAAAAAGAAACCATGCCCGTGCAAATAACGTTTGGAAAGGCGGCGGATTTTTTCATGGGTAGATTCATTAACTTTTAAAATGAGTGGTAAATGCAACAGTGCATCAATCTCTTGATGCATGCTCTCAGGAGAGATGTGACCTCGCATATCTCCTAAATAAAGCGCTAAAAGCCATAATGTAACGACTTGCGTTGCAAACGCTTTGGTGCTCGCAACACCTTTTTCAATACCGGCACGCGTGAGTATGGTTACGTCTGCCGTGCGAACAATGGATGAATTATCGACATTACAAATAGCAAGGGTAGGCATGCCGCTTTTTTTTGCCATTTTTAACGCTTCTAACGTATCAGCAGTTTCACCACTTTGTGAAATCACAATAAACAGTGTGCGAGAATCCAATAAAGGCTCTTTGTAACGAAATTCGCTGGCGATAACGACATCACAACGGATTTTTGACATGCGTTCAAACATATAGCTCGCGCTAAGGGCAGCATGGTAACTTGTACCACACGCACAAATTTTGATGGCATCAATCGCGGTGAAGTCGAGTGCTGTTAGTTCATCCAACACCACGGCATTGTCTTTGATGCGACCCATCAATGTTTCCGTGACGACTTGAGATTGTTCATAAATCTCTTTTTCCATAAAGTAGCGGTAGCCATCTTTTTGTGCGGAGAGTTTATCCTGTGTGAGTGGTTTAAAATCCAATCGTCTTTCTTGATGCGCATGTTTCAAAATGATGTCTTGATTTTTTGCCCAACCATACTCACCATCTTCTAAATAGACAACTTCTTTCACCAAACCGATGAGGGGTGCATCGGATGAGCTAAAAAAGACTTCATTTTCCGCACTTTTGCCTAAAAGAAGCGGCACGGCATTTTTAGCAAAAAAGATAACATCGGGCTCTTTTTTGGTAATAAGCAAAATAGCATATGCCCCATGCAAAGAGGCAATCGTCTCTTCAAATGCCCTAAAAGCATCGCCCAGCTTTTTAACATTTTTTTCAAAAAGATGAACGGCAACTTCGGTATCTGTTTGGCTTAAAAATGTTACGCCATCTTTGAGCAGTTCATCTTTAATCTCTTTGTAGTTTTCGATAATGCCATTGTGAATGATGTAGGAAAATTCTCCCCAGTGAGGATGTGCATTTGCTTCTGTGGGTTTACCGTGTGTTGCCCACCTGGTGTGACCGATACCAACACCAAACCCTTCTGAATGAAAATGCTCTACTTTTCGCGCTAAATTGCTTAGTTTTCCCGTTGCTTTAAAGGAGGAAATGTCACCATCTTTTAAGACGGCAATGCCAGCAGAATCATACCCACGATATTCAAGTTCTTTAAGACCGTTTATTAAAAAATTTCGTTTTTCATTTGTACCAATATAGCCAACAATACCACACATGTTTCACTGCCTTTCTTAGAGAAAAAAGTTTAAAATATTCTGCCCATTGTCGCATAAGCGGGCTGTCTTTTCAATTAAGAGCAGGTTCCTCGTTCTGTTCTTAATGGTCTGAATTTTCGCCATGGCAATGTCTATTCCGTGCTCATCAAAGACACTCATCATGTAAGCCATTAACCCATGTTGGTTCTTCGTTTTGACATGCATCAATGCGTATGATTTTGAATGTTCAAAGTTGATATCAATTTCGCCTGGCAAAATCGTAGGTTTTTTCAGAGAAGCTTTTTTGCTCATGTCAAAAGAGTTATCAATCAGTTCGCAAATAAGTTCAATATCACTCTCATCGACACGCTCATTAAAGTCAAGTTGGAAGTACTTTTTGTTATCAAAGAGTTGGTAAATATCCATTTGAACAAGGTCTAAATAGGAGAGTTTTCCTAGCAAGTACCCGATGTTAAAACTTTTGCCTCGAATGACGGTGATGCTCAGATGATCTTCGTTGTTGATTTTATAGCGATATGAATTTTCAGGTGTCTCTTCTGCTTCCTTAACGATTTGGATAATGGCACTAGGCTTAAGTTTGAGGAAAAAGAAATTTGATGGAACTGAGAGCGCTTTTTTCTGTAAATTTTTAGGCAAGGCTAAAAATTCTGGAGTTTTTTTGAGGCTATTTTCTTTACGTAAGCGTTTGGTCGTTTCATCAATCAATTCTTCTTTATCGAACATCTCAATGCTATAGTTGTAAAACTCTTTGAGGAGTTTCCCAATAAAGTTGGTATAGATATTGTCATTGACGGCATTCATATCGGCATAGGTCAAAATATAAAGCATTTTTAATATTTGAGGATTTTGCAGTTTTGAAATAAAGGCTAAAACCACTTTTTCATTGTAGATATCTTCGCGGTTGGCTGTATTGCTCATCAGTGTATGGTTTTTAATGAGAATGATGGCTGTTTCTATGGCTTGTTCAGAAAAATCGAGTTTCATGGCATACGCTCTAAAAATTTTAGCACCGAGTTCGCTGTGATCGCCTTTGCGCCCTTTGCCGATATCGTGCAAAAATGCCACGAGCTTCATCAGCGCTTTGCCTTCAGGGCAGAGGTCATCAAAGAGCGATTTGATAAACGGGTCTTTGATGTTTTCAAGGTGATAGAGCGTGTGCAGTGAATGAATATCCACTGGCAATTTATGATACCCATCAAATTGAGCCAAATTGAGGATATGTTTAAAGGGTTTGATCAGTTGTTGTAATAAGGATGCTTCATACAGCACACTGTAAAGGGCATATAAATTGGGTTGAAATAAAAGCGCATAGAACTGCTTGTACGTTTTCTTGGAGTTATGCGGTGCAAAATGTGCTTGTTTGATGTAGTTTACATAACTGATATCAAAGGACAATTCAGGTGCGTCAAATTGTTGCAGTTGTTCTAGTACAAGGTTTAACGTCGGTATAGGTTTTTTGAACGAGGCATAAACGGTGTCATCAGCGACGTACAACCCTTTTTCAATACGTCCTTTTTTTAAAGCGCTGAGTCGTGACGGATCACTCAGTAAAGAAGCGGTTAGTTTGCGCGTAAAAATTTTACATGTAACATCAATCGTATGCATGCAGGCAAAGGTACGAGACGATAATTGCATTTGTGCATTTTTAAGGATTTTATTCTCAAAGCCCAGTTTTTGAGCCACATCTGGGATAAATTCAAGATTGAGAATATCTTGTTTCTTTTTAGCGCTTAAATGCAAAGCCGAACGCACGCGGTATAAAAATTCTAAAGAACTTCGAAATTCTCGATACTCCTCTTCATCAATAATATTAGGCACCAAGTCTCGAATGCGAATACTTCCAAAAAGAATTTTACAAATCCACGAAAGCGTGTTGGCATCTCTAAGACCGCCAACACCTTCTTTGATGTTGGGCTCCATATTCATAGGATTTTTAGCACGGCGCTCTTCACTTGCATGAATGATTTGTTCGATAACCTCTTTCTTCTCCCAACGTTGTATTTTTAAAAGTTCACGTTCGGTTTCCATCCACAGCAGTTTTGAGCCGCAAAGAAAACGAGACTCAAGCATGGCAGTTTTAATCGTTAAGTCTTGATTGCTTGCAGGAACCAGTTCCTCTAATTTATGCGTACGATGCCCCAGTTTCATGCCTGCATCCCACGCAAGATAGAGCATGGATTGAATCATCGGCTCAATGTTGTAGCCAGGAATTGCTTTATACACCACCATCAAATCAATATCAGAGTAGACACACAGCTCTTCTCGTCCATAACTACCCATGCTGACTAGTACAACGGGGATTGAATTGACAAATGGCATATAATTTCCAAAGTATTTACGCAGGGTATATTTGTAAATCAGCATAATAAATTGGTCAATTTTTTTGGTGTGCTTGACTAAAAAATCTTTTCCTTGATTTTCAATAAATATCTCATTAAGGGAACCAAGATAACTTTTAATGTGCTCTTTGATGAGTTTTGAGATTTCAAAATCATCGGCATTTTTATCAATAAGGTCTTCAATAATCTCTTCTATTTCCATCAGGATTTCCTAGTTTTATTCATGGTTAAGCTATAATACACCAAATGTGCTTTTGGTAAGCTAATGTAGTGATTAAGTTGTGACCAAAATGTTTTTAAATGATTTTACATGTAAAGGATTGTAATGATGCAAAAGCCGTATTTAAGAGCTTTCCCGGACGCGAATGGTTATTTTGGAAAATTTGGCGGAGCCTTTTTACCCCCAGAACTGATTGAACAGTTTAAAAAAATAGAACAGGCGTATTTGACGATTGGAAATTCACACAATTTTATTCAAGAACTGCGTGACATTCGTAAGCACTATCAAGGTCGCCCAACACCTGTGTATTATGCAAAACGTTTGAGCGAATATGTTGGAGGAGCGCGTATTTATTTGAAGCGTGAAGACCTCAATCATACGGGTGCGCACAAACTCAACCACTGTATGGGCGAAGCATTGTTAGCCAAATATTTAGGCAAGAAAAAGCTGATTGCTGAAACAGGTGCAGGGCAACACGGTGTGGCACTTGCGACTGCCGCGGCCTATTTTGGATTGGAGTGTGAAATTCATATGGGCGAAGTGGACATTGCCAAAGAGCATCCCAATGTGGTTCGTATGCGTGTGCTTGGAGCAAAGGTCGTTCCTGTTACGTTTGGGGCAAAAACGCTTAAAGAAGCAGTAGATTCAGCATTTGTAGCGTACCTAAAAGACCCCGAAAACAGCATTTATTGCATCGGCTCTGTCGTAGGTCCTCATCCGTTTCCTATGATGGTTCGTGACTTTCAAAGTGTCGTTGGCATCGAAGCTAGAGAGCAGTTTTTAGAGATGACAGGCAATTTACCTGATAATTTGGTTGCGTGTGTGGGTGGTGGTAGTAATGCCATGGGACTTTTCTCCGCATTCATTGAAGACCCGTGTGAAATGTATGGTGTGGAACCCGGTGGTCGTGGGACAAAACTCGGTGAGCATGCCGCAAGCTTAACGTATGGTAGCGAAGGTATTTTGCATGGTTTTAACTCCATTATGTTAAAAAACGAAGAGGGTGAACCCGCAGCAGTGTATTCGGTAGCCAGTGGGTTAGATTATCCGTCAGTGGGACCAGAACATGCTTATTTAAACTCCATTTCACGCACAAAAGTGGGCATTGCCAATGATGCTGAAACGATTCAAGCCTTTTATGATTTAAGCCATTATGAAGGTATTATCCCTGCGCTTGAAAGTGCACATGCCGTAGCCTTTGCGATGAAGTTAGCCAAAGAGAAACCGTATGAATCCATCTTGGTCAATCTCAGCGGAAGAGGGGATAAAGATATTGATTTTGTGGTTGAAAATTATAAGCCAGAAGATTACATGTAAAACAGAAGAGCTTTAAGTGGGAGCTTTAGCTCCTTCTTAAACGAAATGGTATTTTTAATCTTTTTAACCTCTCTTTATAAAAAAAGTGGTTAAAATCATTTTTTATTTCTTTACTGAAAGAATTCCATGACTCTTATCGAAAAACTTGAAAACAATGAGCGCTTAAGCCTTGAAGATGGCATTGCGCTGTATGATTTAGACCTTTTTACATTGGGTAAATATGCCAATGCAAGAAGACGCGCGTTGCATGGTGATAAAGTTTTTTTCAATGTCAATCGCCATATTAACCCTACCAATATCTGTAAAGATATCTGCAAATTCTGTGCTTTTTCCGCCAATCGTAAAAACCCCAATCCTTATACCATGACGCATGATGAGATTTTAGCCATTTTGGAAAAATCGATGAAAAACGGCATTACGGAAGTGCATGTGGTTTCTGCGCATAATCCTGCGACAGGATTGGAATGGTATTTAGAAATTTTTTCAAAAATTAAACAACATTTTCCCTCTTTACATGTAAAAGCTTTGACCGCGGCTGAGATTAACTTTTTGGCAACAGAATATAAACTCAGCTTTGATGAGGTCATCGACAAAATGATTGAGCACGGCGTAGATTCACTGCCAGGGGGTGGCGCTGAAATTTTTGATGAGAAAGTGCGAGAGTACATCTGTAAAGGGAAAGTCAGCTCAGCAGAGTGGCTTCATATTCACGAATTATGGCATAAACGAGGTCGTGAATCCAATGCCACTATGCTCTTTGGACACGTGGAAAAACGTGAACACCGCATTGACCATATGCTCCGCCTTCGTGAGCTTCAAGATAAAACACACGGCTTTAACGCTTTTATTCCTCTGGTTTATCAACGCGACAATAACTATTTACATGTAGAAGATTTTTTAAGTTCAACCGAGATATTAAAAACCTTTGCGATTAGTCGTTTGATGCTCGATAATATCAATCATATTAAAGCATATTGGGCAACTTCGACCATCAATTTAGCGCTCGTTGCGATGGAGTACGGAGCTGATGATCTTGATGGTACGATTGAAGTTGAATCTATTCAATCTGCCGCAGGGGCTAAAAGTGCGAAAGGTTTAGGATTACAAGCGATTCTTGAACTGATTGAAACGAGCGGATTAAAAGCGGTAGAGCGCGACAGCTTATACCATGAGCTCAAAGCATATTAATGTGGTTGAACTGCATAAAACACCAATAACAGTAGAAAACATGCACCTTTGAAGCATTGCTTAAAAAGGATTATAAAACATAAAGGATTACCCTTGGGATTTTTTAAACTTCAAGAACATGGTACGAATGTAAAAACGGAAATAACCGCTGGTTTTACAACCTTCTTGACCATGATGTATATCGTTCCTGTTAATGCCATCATTATGAGCAAAACAGGTATGCCAATGGAGGCTTTAATCACAGCAACGGCTTTGATTACCATTTTTTCAACCGTCCTTAACGGTCTTTGGGCCAATACGCCGATTGCAATGAGCGTTGGTATGGGACTTAATGCTTATTTTACCTTTGGGCTTGTTTTAGGTATGAAAGTACCATGGCAAACGGCTTTGGGCGTTGTTTTTCTCTCAGGTCTTTTATTTGTGATTCTCTCTTTTACGCAATTTCGTGTGTGGATTATGAAAAGTGTGCCAACCGATTTACGTCGCGCAATTAGTGCGGGTATTGGTGCGTTTATCGCATTTATTGGCTTGAAAAGCATGGGTATGATTATTGCCAATCCTGCTGTTTTAGTGGGTGTGGGTAATTTTAAAAGTCCGAATGTGCTTTTAGGCGTTTTAGGTCTTGTATTGGTTTTTGCTTTTTTCTCATGGAAAATTAAAGGTGCATTTATTTTAGCCGTTTTAGTGACTTCCATCGTTGCATGGGTTTCAGGAATGGCTCCTTATCCAACAGAATTTTTCTCAATGCCATCTTCCATTAGTCCCATTTTCTTGGAACTTGATATTAAATCTGCCGCAACTTTGGCTCTTTTCCCTGTGGTCATTACTTTTTTGATTACCGATTTATTTGATTCTATCGGAACGCTTGCGGGAGTAGGGTATCGTGCGGGATTGTTTAAAGACGATGGCAAAGAGCTTCAAAAAACACTCGAAGTAGATGCGTTAGCAACGGCAGCAGGTGCCCTTGTTGGTGTCTCAACTACGACGAGCTTTGTTGAAAGTGCTAGCGGTGTTGAAGAAGGAGGACGTACAGGTTTAACGGCTGTTGCGACGGGATTGTTCTTTGTCTTAACTTTGTTTATGATGCCTTTATTTAAAGCTATCCCTGAAAATGCTATTTATCCTGTTTTAGTAATGGTCGGTGTTTTGATGTTTAGTGAGCTTTCTCATGTTAATTTTAAAGATACTGCCATTGCTGTTTCAACCTTCTTGATTGTTATTATGATGCCATTAACATTTTCAATTACCAACGGTTTGGCATTTGGTCTTATCTCTTACTTAATTGTGAAAGTGATTAAAAAAGAGTACCATGATATTAACATCGGTATAGCGTTTCTGACATTTGTCAGTTTAATTGTGTTCATCGTTCAATAAAAGGAAATATAGGTGCGATATTATAGTTATGAAGAATTTAAAGTTGATGTCAATACATTAGCCAAAGAGATGAAAGTTTATAATCCCGATGTCATTTTAGCCGTGGCACGTGGCGGTATGACATTAGGACATTTTTTAGCGGAAGCTTTGGAAATGCGCTCATTGTATGCTATCAATTCGATTCATTACGAAGAGACTAGGAAACTTGATACCATCCAAATTTTTAACATTCCCGATTTAAATCATGCAAAACGCGTTGTTATTGTGGATGATATTATCGATAGCGGTGAAACCATGATTGAAATAGAGCGTGTTTTGGGTAAACAATTCCCTGAGGTCGAGTTTAAAATAGCTTCCATATTTTACAAAGATAAAGCACTCCTTAGACCGGACTTTGCAGCACGCGAAGCAACGGAATGGATTGAGTTTTTCTGGGACTTTCAAATTGACAAATACAAATAAAAAGGGGAGTGTAAGCTCCCTTTTTTCCTTTCTCTCTCGTTATCAACTTCTTATTATCTACACGTGTACTATTTTAACGCTGTGTACGCTGTATGCTGTTCAGCCCATTCAACCGCTTTTTGAAAAAGAGTTTAGCCTAAGCCGTTTTGAGGCCGTTATTTTTACGACGGTCATTATGCTTCCTTTGGGATTTGCACCAATTTTGTACGGTTATATTTTAGAGACATTATCGTCTAAGCACTTTTTGAGAAATGCAGTTTTGCTTTTAGGCGTGTTAGAGGTGTGTTTTGCGTGGAGTGATACCTACCCGATTCTTTTGGGAATCCGCGCGTTTCAAGGCCTTTTAATTCCTGCAGTTTTAACCTCTTTGATGAGTTATATTAGTTTTATTACGCCCAAAGAGAGAGTGCAACAAGCCATAGGCTATTATATTGGGGCGACGATTTTGGGTGGCTTTGTAGGAAGATTGCTTTCTGGCATTTTGAGTGACCTGTTTGGCTGGAGACTTTTTTTTATTCTGCTTGGCGTTGCTTTAATCTTGATGTACGGTTGTTTACATTACGTCAGTGAAGAGGTGAAAGTTGATTTTGTTAAACCACGTTTTTCTCAGATTATGGATGTTTTGAAAAATAAAAGCTTTTTTAATATCTACGCAATGATGTTCTTCATCTTCTTCGTATTTCAAGCGGTTCTTAATTTCTTGCCCTTTCAACTGAAAAACCTCAGTTCAAGTATGGGCTATGGTAAAGTCGGTATGATGTATGCGGGCTATATTATTGGGTTTATTGTCTCCATTCGTATTTTATGGTTGATTCGCTTTTTTGGAAACGAAACGAAAACCATTGCTATTGGTATTATCACTTACGTAATTGGGCTTCAAATTTTTCATATTAACAACTATATCGTGATGTTTGGCGGTATGTTTATCTTTTGCGCAGGTTTTTTTATTGTCCATTCGGTAGCATCAGGTTTGATTAGTAAACTTGCCCATGAAAAAAGAGCTATTTCCAATGGTTTGTATCTTTCGTTTTATTATGCAGGCGGAACTATAGGAACGTTTGCACCGGGTGTTTTTTACGAATACCTCGGTTGGCATGTTTTTATTGGACTTCTAGCTTTGGTGGCTCTCGCGACATTTTTTTTCGTATTTCAACTCAAACAAGGACTTGCACGTTAGTTTTACATGTAAATCGCTAGCTGCCTTTTTTAGGGTCGTCATGGAATTGTGCCATGATGGTTTTGATTTCATCGATACACGCTAGAAATGAATCGACCAACTCTGGGTCAAAGTGTTGTCCTTTTTGTTCAACCAAATATTCTACCGCTCGCTCAAAACTCCATGCCTCTTTATAGGGGCGTTTTGAAGTCAGCGCATCAAAAACATCGGCTATGGCCACAATACGCCCGACAAGAGGAATATCATACCCTTTGATGCCATACGGATACCCTTTACCATCAAACCGTTCATGGTGGGTGAGTGCTACGATACGTGCTGTTTGCAGTAAAGAAGATTGGTGATTGCCGATGATGTTAGCTCCTTGTAATGGATGCTTTTTGACAATCTCCCACTCTTCTGGCGTTAATGATCCTTCTTTTTTAAGGATATGATCGGGTGTACCAATTTTGCCGATGTCATGCATCGGAGCTGAGAGAAAAATAAGTTCTGTTCTTACGTTGTCAAGACCGATTTTTTCAGCAATCATTTTGGCATAAGCACTCATACGCAAAATATGTGTTCCTGTTTCATTGTCTTTAAATTCTGCGGCACGCCCTAATTGACGGATGACTTCCATCCGTGTTAGAACAATCTCTTCCGTTCGTTCTTCCAATTTTTGTTCAAGATTGCGTTGGTATTGTAGGAGAGATATTTGGGTATTGACTCTAGCTAATACGATAGAAGCATTCACAGGTTTTGTAATATAATCAACTGCTCCTAAACCAAGTCCTTCCGCCTCATCGGTACAATCAGTGAGTGCCGTCACAAAAATGATAGGGATATTGCGCGTAAGAGGATCGCTTTTGAGTTTTTTGCAGACATCATATCCATTCAATTCGGGCATCATAATATCGAGTAAAATCAAATCTGGAATATCACCGCTTGCGATAAGATTAAGAGCTTTAATACCATTATTAGCAACTTTGACTTTATAGAATGGTTTTAAAATTTCACTTAAAACCATTAAGTTTTCAGGCGTATCATCCACGAGTAAAATCGTTTCCATTTTATATTCCGACATACGTTACCCTTTTGCTATAGTGTTTGCATGTAATGTTTCAAGAAGAGGCTCAATTAATGAAATGGCGTTTTCAAATTCAAATGACCTAATCTGTTCACAGGCTTCTAAAAGACGGATATCTTTACAGTGTTCTAACATCGCAGCATCATCCAATGCCGTTGCATCTGCACTACGCAATTTTTCGATTAATGCTAAAAGCGTTTGTTCATCAATACTATGCAAAGGTTGTTCATTGATGTCAGTGTCTTGTTGGCTTAATGTCTGAATTATAGCACTCAATGAACGTATTTTGGTATCAATAACTTTCAAAAGTGATGAATCTTCAGAAATAGGGTGCTCTGAAAGTTCTGCTTGTTGTGCTAATGTGGCTAGGTCATCTATCCCTAATGTTGCTACAATACCTTTGAGAGTATGGCATAAACGTTTGGCTCCCTCGAAATCGTTGGCACGAACACACGCTTGGTAATTTTGAATAAAATAAATTTGTTCTTTGGCAAATGTTTTTAACAGTTGGCGATACAATGTAACGTTACCACCGAGTCGCTCAATCGCATGGATGCTATCAATGCCTTCGAGGGTAAAAGAGGCTTGGGGTGCTGGCTTAGATGCAATGGGAGCGGTTTTTTTACAAAAATAGGCAATTTCAGCCAGTAATTTTTTTGAGTCGATGGGTTTTGAAATATACCCATCCATCCCCGAAGCATAACACTTTTCTTGGTCTCCCTTCATCGCATTTGCCGTCATAGCGACAATGGGGATTTCAAGATGCAACTCAGTACGAATTTTGTGGGTAGTCTCAAATCCATCTAAAACAGGCATTTGGCAATCCATCAAAATCATATCGGGAATCTCGTTTTTTAGAAGCCAATCAATTGCTTCTTGCCCGTTGGACGCTATATGAACAAGGATACCTTCTTCTGCTAGCATATCGTGTGCTACTTCTTGATTACTAGGGTTATCCTCCACGACTAAGATATACAATCCTGCTAAAGACAATGGCAAAATGGTTTTTTCAAAGACTTCTTGTACGGGTTCTACAAGGCGCTTATGCCCGTACATTGAAATAAGGGTGTCAAACAGGGTTGAAGAGGTGACGGGTTTGACAAGAATGGCATAAGGTTGTTGTTCGCCTAGTTTCTCAATAAGTTCTTCTTTATCGTAAGCGGTTACCATCATAATGGAAGCAATTTGATGCTCATATTGTTTTTCAATGAGGTTGAAAAGCGCAATGCCATCCATTCCTTTCATTTTCCAATCAATAATTGCAACATCGGCTTCAAACCCTTCATTGAGCAGTGTTATGGCTTCATGAGCATCTTTACATGTAACGCATCCCACGCCAAAGTTATAAAAAATTTCGGCAAAAATTTCAAGGGCCGTTTCGTTATCATCAACGACAAGAACTTTAAGTGCTTTTGTCATAAGCGTTTGAGATGGTACACTAAAAGAGGTATCAATGCGCAATGGTATTTCAAACCAAAACGTACTGCCTTCATTAAAAACACTTTCACAACGAATTTCACCGCCCATCATCATCACAAGCCCTTGTGCGATAGAAAGGCCAAGCCCTGTACCACCGTAGTTGCGCGTTGTAGACATGTCTGCCTGGGAAAAAGCGTTAAATAACACATTCATCTGTTCAGGAGTAATACCAATACCCGTATCTTTGACTTCAAAGCGAATGACTTGTGTCCCTTCTTGCTCAGGAGATGCTTTTAAGCGGATAATAATCTCACCTTCATTCGTAAACTTAATGGCGTTCGAGACAAGATTTAACAGGATTTGTTTGAGCCGGAGGGGGTCACCTTTATAGTGGTACGCAGGAGCATTCCCATTATCAATCAGTAATTCCAATCCCTTTTGTTGCGCGCGAATACTCGTAAGGTCCGTGACAGAGACAATTAACTCTTCGAGTTGAAAGGGAATGGACTCAAGTTGAATTTTATTGGCTTCAATTTTAGAAAAATCCAAAATATCGTTAATAATATCCAGAAGATGATGCGATGCCTCTGCAACTTTTTTTAAATAGTGGCGCTCTTTTTCAGGTAAATCTTTGCGTAGAATAAGCTCTGTCATACCAATAATCGTGTTCATCGGTGTGCGTATCTCATGGCTCATATTGGCTAAGAATTGACTTTTGGCTTGATGGGCATGTGCCGTTTTCGCCATGGCTATTTTTAACTCTTCAGCCGCTTTTTGCAAACGTTGGTTGGTAAGGGTCACTTCTTCTTCTGCTAATTTTCGTTTTTTGATTTCACGTTTCAGGATTAAAAGCCATAAAATAAAGCCAACACAGATAAGCAGTGCAATTAAAAGTACTTTTAATAGAAGGGAATAATCTGTTTTAGCTTGAATATCAACTTTAATATAACGCTTATAAAGCTGGTCTAACTCCTCATGGCTGATAGCATCAATGCCTTGATTAATGATTGGAAGTAAATCGCCATTTTTCATTGCAATGACTAAAGCAAGTTCATCTTTTAGAATTCCGACAATTTTTATTTTTGTCAGTCCGCTGTTTTGTAAAGCATACCCTACAATAGGTGACATCTCTAAAAAAAGATCGGCTTTTTTATGTTCAACAGCCATTAATCCTTCTTCTGTTGTTTGAACAAAATAGGTCTTAATCGTAGGATAATGTTTTTGAAGGTAATGAAAAGCAGAAGAATCTTCACCCACCGCTACGACCAATTTTTGTTGTTGAACTTGCTCTAGATTGGTGATAAAGTGTTCTGTTTTAAGTCCTGCTAAAACCAATTTAAATTTAAATAGAGGTTTACTGACGATTTCCCGTGGCGCAACATCAATCGCAATAAGTCCCGGCAAAATATCTAGTATTCCCGTGTCATAATGATTAAGAACAGAACTCCAGTTGTTATCATAGGCATAAGCAAAACGAAGAGACGTTTTTGATTCTAACAGATGCAAATAATCGGCAATCATGCCGCTAATACGATGATTATTGACAAATACCAAAGGTTCCCACGATGTTTGGCTGTAAATCAAAGGTCTTTGAAGAGGATATTTTTCCGTAGGTTCAGGGGCTGCATTCGCTAAAAATGGAAAAGAAAGTATCATGAGAATGCCGCACAGAATTGTCCATTGTTTCATTGATAATACCTTATCGTTGCAATAAGACTAGTATAACGCGATGTTGTTTAATATTTTTTGAATGAATTTCATACACAATAAATGCTTTTTTTTATTCCTTAAAGTGAGAAATAAAATGTTCATTAGACTATTAAAAGCGTGTAAATGTTTCAAAACGTATCAATAAATTTTATGCACTTTATACACAATATGTTATAAAAGCAAAAAATGTCTTTTATCTTGATTTGAAAAAGTTTATCGTGCTAGTATGTGTAAAATTTTAACAAAAGGAAGTCAGAATGAATAAAATGTTACAAATTGTAACTAGCATAGCTGCTCTTGTTGCACTTAGTGGTGCTGCACAAGCCTTTGAACCAAGTAAACCAGTCTGTTTGGCACCTGCAAAACCGGGTGGTGGGTTTGACCTTACGTGTCGTTTGCTCTCAAATTCGTTAGGTGCTTCTAAAATTATTAGTAAACCGATGATCGTCAATTTTATGCCCGGTGGTGTAGGTGCGGTTGCGTATAACCATGTGATTGGTCAGCGTCCAAATGACCCAGAAATGGTTGTTGCCGTCAGTGCAGGGTCTGCTTTAAATATTGCTCAAGGAAAATTTGGTCAATTTGATGAAAATGCTGTGAGATGGTTAGCCGCTTTGGGAACTGATTATGGTGCGGTTATCGTGAAAGCAGATGCCAAATGGAATACGCTTGCTGAACTCGTCGCTGATTTAAAAGCAAATCCAAAAGGTTTTGCACTGGGTTCTGGTGGTTCTATCGGTTCTCAAGACTGGATGAAAGCAGCACTCATTGCTAAACTTGCCGGTATTAATCCAAAAGACATGAAATACGTTGCGTTTGAAGGCGGTGGAGAGGCTTTAACAGCACTCCTTGGAAATCATATTCAAATTTATCCTGGTGATATCGCAGAATTTTCAGGTCAAATGAGTTCTGGAAAGTATAAAGTACTTGCTGTCCTCTCAGAGGATAGACTTCCTGGCGTCATGCACAACATCCCAACGGCAAAAGAGCAAGGCTTTGATGTCACATGGCATATTTGGAGAGGGTATTATCTTGGACCAAAAGTCACCGATGAAGAGTACAACTATTGGGTAGAAACACTTCAAAAATTGGTGAAAACGGAAGAGTTCGCAAAAGAGAGAGAAGTAAGAGGGCTTTATCCATTTACGAAAATTGGCAAAGAATATGACACATTTGTCAAATCTGAAGTTCAAAAATATAGAGAATTAGCACGTGAAGCAGGACTTATCAAATGATCGACAGAGCCTTTGGAGTTTTTTTACTCCTGCTAGGTCTTTTTATACTGTATGGGGGACTTTCATTGGAAGTCCCTTTTTCGTATGATCCTCTAGGACCTAAAACATTTCCTGTGCTTATCGGTGGAGCATTAGCTTTACTTTCCGTCGTTGTGATTGTCAAACCAAAACAAGCACGTTTCCCAGGATTAAATACGAATCTTAAAACCGTATTGATCGTTTTATTACTCATCATCTATGAAGTAACATTTAATTTTCTTGGCTTTTTATTGGCAACGTCATTGCTCGTATTTTTTCTTTCCAAGATTTTTAAAGGTACGACGTTGCAAGCATTTGGTTCTGGCGTAGGTGTTAGTTTAGTTGTCTATATGCTCTTTCATTACCTTCTTGAAGTACCCCTTCCCGCAGGTACCCTTTTCGCTAAGATATTAGGAGCCTAGCCATGATGGACGTTTTTACATCATTAGCCCATGGTTTTGCAGTAGCTGCAACACCAACACACCTCTTTTTAGTTTTTTTAGGAAGCCTTTTAGGAACATTGTTTGGTGCCCTTCCAGGACTTGGACCAATCAATGGTGTCGCTATTTTATTGCCTATTTGTTATACCTTGGGTTTTCCAGTTGAGTCTTCTTTGATTATGCTTGCGGGTATCTATTATGGAGCCGAGTTTGGAGGGCGCATCTCCAGTATTTTACTCAATGTGCCAGGCGACGCAGGAGCTGTATTTACAACATTAGATGGTTATCCGATGGCTCAAAAAGGACTTGCAGGTCCTGCTCTTGCGCTCTCAGGCGTTGCCTCTTTTGTTGGTGGGACTATTTCTATTATCGGTTTAACTTTCTTTGCACCGTTATTAGCAAGTATTGCGATTTATTTTGGACCTGCTGAATATTTTGTATTGATGATTTTTGCTTTTGCAACGATTTCAGCACTGATGGGATCTGATCCTATCAAAAGTATGATTGGTGTTTTAATTGGTCTTGCAGTTGGTATTGTAGGGGTTGATTCGACAACAGGTGTTATGCGTTTTACCTTTGGCGAAGCAGAATTGTACGATGGTTTTGAGTTTTTAACCGTTATCGTTGGATTCTTTGCGGTGAGTGAAATTATGCTGATGTTAGAACATCACAGCAGTGATGATTTTGAAATGCCAAAAATAACTCGTGTTTATGTGACACTTAAAGAGTTGCTTGAATGTAAATGGACGATGGTTCGCTCATCTATTATTGGGTTTATCGTCGGTGTTTTGCCTGGAACAGGTGCTTCTATCGCGAGTGCAGTTTCGTATACGATTGCACAAAAAATATCCGATAAAGAAGGCACGTTTGGAACAGGTGATATAAGAGGTCTTGCCGCTCCAGAATCTGCTAATAATGCATGTGCCGGTGGAGCTTTGGTTCCAATGCTAACCCTTGGTGTGCCAGGCAGCGGAACAACAGCCGTTTTATTGGGTGCGTTGATGCTTTATAATATTAATCCAGGTCCTATGCTTTTTGTGGAACAACCAACATTGGTTTGGGGATTAATTGCTTCAATGTATATTGGTAATGTGATGTTACTCATTATCAACTTTCCATTGGTGAGAGTTTTCACAAAAATCTTACAAGTGCCGTATTGGCTTTTAGTGCCTTCGGTTATTGTCCTGGCTTTTGTCGGCGTTTACTCGGTTAATACCAGCACTTTTGCTTTATTGCTGACCATTATCTTGGGTGTACTAGGCTATTTCTTACGTAAGCTTAATTATCCAATGGCGCCTGTTATTTTGGGTTTTGTTCTTGGAAAAATTATGGAAGACAATCTAAGACGTGCATTTGCCATGAGTGGTGGTGAAGTGAATATTCTTTTTCAAGGCACTATTAATTGGATTCTTTGGGGAATGACACTGCTTATTTTATTGGTTCCTATTCTTGCAAAAGGGATATCTAAAAAATTTGCGCTTGGCAAAAAATAGTTATGAATAGGAGGTTGTTCTGAGCTTGTATTTACGCTCAGGACGACCTACTGAACCGTATAGAGAATCAACATCTACTTTGGTTGCTGAAACTAAATACTCTAGATAACGACGAGCCGTTGTACGGTTAAGCCCCAACTTGTCTGCAATTTCACTTGCGGAATAAAAAGTATCGCTCTGATGTAAAACACTTAAGATTTTTTCAAGCGTAATAGAATCGACGCCTTTAGGGAGAGTGACTTGTAGTGTTTTGGTGGGTTGTATTTTTTTATCGAAGAGCTCATCCACCGCATTTTGTGAGAGTTCGGCTTTTGTAAAGAGTTTTTCTTTATACGTCACAAATTTTTCCAAAGAAGCGCAAAAGCGATAAAACATAATGGGTTTAATCAGATAATCAAAAACACCATAACGAAGGGATTTTTCTAAAGAAGCCATCTCTTTTGCCGCTGTAATTAAAATGACATCACTGCTGATAGAATGACTACGCATCCATTCTAGAAAATCGATACCATTGCCATCGGGAAAATAGACATCTAAAAGGATTAAATCAGGATTCATTAATGCGACATACTCTTTAAGTTCGCTAATGGTATTGGCAATGGATATGACTTCAAATCCAGCGACTTTTTCGACCATGTTTTGGTGCAAAAGTGCAATTCTCGGATCATCTTCAGCAATTAAAACTTTAAGCATGCTGCCCACCTTTTGGAATATGAATCGTGATAATAGTACCATAATTTCCTTTGTCTAAAGAGACAAAACCACCAAGCCATTCTAATGTGCTTTTGACAAAAAAGAGTCCGTAACCACTGTGTAATTCGCCTTTGGTGGTAAACCCTTTTTCAAAAATATGTTCTAACAAAGGTGCTTCGATTCCTCCGCCACTGTCTTCAATTTCAAAAATAAGGTCATTGCCTATATCGGTTGCAAAAACCGATACTTCTTTGCGTTCACTGTTTTCAGCCGCATCAATCGCATTGTTAATGATATTGCCTAAGATGGTGAGTAAATGTTTTGAAACTGCTGGCTCAATGGTGGCTTGAATGGAGCTGTTCTCATCCAGTTTGAGGGTCACGCCTTTATCAAAAGCAAAATAGTATTTACCTATAAAAATAGAGGCGACGACAGGGTCGTGGATGAAATGCTGAAAATGTTCAATCGTCTGTTCATCCGGTAGATGATTTTGACTAATCAGCTCAATGGCTTTTTCATATTCGCCAATTTGGATGTAGCCAGAGATCAGATGCAAGAGGTTTGAAAATTCGTGTTTCTTTTCACGTAAGCGTTCTGAATACTGTTTTACACGTGTTAGCTCCCATACAAGCGCATCAATTTCCTCTTTTTTACGACAGCTTGCTACCATGCCGATGGTACGTTCATCGTGAATAATAGGAGAGAGATTGCAAATGTATTCAATGCCGTCAATCTCGATGTTGGCATCTTTCATCTCTTTACATGTAAAAAGGGCATTTTGTAAAGAGAGCGGTGTTTTTGCGTTTTCATCCAAATGAAAATAGAGTTTTGCTACCTCATTGCTGAGTGTAATCTCTCCATGAATATTGGTTGCAATAATTGCTTCTTTGACTGCATTTAAAATCGCCTCTTTTTCAAGATAGAGGCGGCTGATTTCTGTTGGTTCATATCCCAAAAGCGTTTTTTTAATGCGTGAGGCAATGGCAAATGCCAAAAAAAGCGTGATGAGAATAGCAAGATAGAAGTAAGTTAAAAATTCTTGGTGGCGTTGCGCGATAATTTTTTTAACATTTTCCTCCAAATATCCTACTGAAACAATACCTACAATAGCACCTTTTTCATTAATGACAGGGGATTTGCCTCGTATGGAAGGACCTAGAGTTCCTGTGGCTTTAGAGACATAATAGGCACCATTGTTTAACGCTTGGTCATTGTCTTCTCCCATCATATGCTTTCCAATCAATTCTCGTGTTGGGTGGGTAAGCCGTATGGCATTATTATCACCAATAACGATAAATCTGGCATCAATTTGAGTTTCAATGTGTGAAATGATATTGGGTAGTAGATGATGAGGGTCTTTTTGTTCGACCAGTCTAATCACTTCTGGCATCAAAGAGATTGTCTTTGAAATAGCCAAAGCGCGTTGGCCGATTTGGTCTTCAACGATACTTTGAAGAATATTTCCCAGAAAAATAATAGACGTGAGTAATGTTCCCAAAACGAGTAAAATAGAAAAAACGACTAACTTCTGAAGCAGCCCGCTACCTAAAGAGAAAAAAAAACGTTTTATTTGCATTAATTAACCTTAAAATCATCTCTGTATTAAACGTAAAAAAGCCTGGTTTAATGTTACCAAACTTTATGCACAAAATAACCAAAAATAGCCAATTCTGAGCCATTTTATCTTATCTATTCTTAATGAAAAAAAAGGTACTATTTTTATCACTTATTAAACCATTTGAATGGATTTTTCAATGCAATGGCTTAAAGGCTTTTTACCAGTATTGACAGCACTGTTAATCGGGTTGATAGGAGCCATACTTTTTTCATACATCAATACACCATTGCCTTGGCTTTTAGGTGCTATTTGTGCAATTGCGCTTGCAAGTAGGTTTCCATCTCTTACGATTCGTGCACCCAAAGTGTTTTCATCACCTGCTCGCGCCGTGCTTGGCATTACTGTTGGAAGTGCTTTCAATCCGACTATTTTACACTATTTAGGCGATTTTATCTCTAGTATTGTGCTGATTTTACCGTTTGTGATTCTCGTGACATTTTGTGGTGTGCTGTATTACTCAAAATGGTTGAAGTTTGATAAAATGACAGCGTATTTTAGTGCAATGCCCGGGGGACTTTTAGAAATGATTACCCTAGCAGAAGCAATGGGTGCGAATGTGTATCGTGTGACACTCACTCAATCGGCACGACTTTTGTTTATCGTATTCACCCTCCCTTTCGTGATTCAATACCTCTCCCATGTCTCTTTAAGTGGCAATCGCAGCATCACTCAATCTTTTTTAAACAGTAACCCTCACGATATGGTAATTATTACCATTTGTGCATTAATCGGATGGTGGGGAGCTTTAAAGCTTAAAATCCCTGGTGGCACCATGATAGGTCCCATGTTTTTAGGTGCGATTATTTATGGTTCAGGCTGGGTCAGCTCTCGTCCACCCAATGAAGTGATTCGTTTGATTCAACTTATTTTAGGAACAACCGTTGGTTTTGTCTTTGTTGGAGTGAGTTTTAAAGAAATCACGAAAGTTCTTTTCCAAACATTGGGATATTTTATTGTTTTAGCATTGATTGCAACCTTGTTTGTGATTTTTGTCAGTTACATGACGGAATTTCCTCTCTTATCCATTGTGCTGGCGTTTTCGCCAGGTGGTCAATCTGAAATGAACCTCATTGCTATTATTGTCGGAGCAAATCTGCCGTATGTGGCGTTACATCATATTGTCAGACTTTTGTTGGTCATGAGCGTTGCTCCTGTGTTTGTAAAATACGTACGTAAAAAAGAGCAACCATGAGTTTTGTTTTCTCTGAAATTCCAAGTACAAGTATGGTGAGAAAACAGAAGATTAGAGATTTTTTAGAGAGTGTTGATTTGGAGATGTCTGAGGACATTGAGATTTTTGTTGTGGCAAAAGAGGATGACCGTATTGTAGCGTGTGGAGGTTTGAGCGGGATAGTGCTTAAAAATATTGCTTTAGATGAAAGTATACGTGGAGAAGGTTTGGCACTCAGTTTGATGAGCGAACTTTTAAACGTAGCATTTCGTGAAGGCAGACATAACCTGTTTTTATTTACAAAACCTATTTATCAGGAGGTGTTTGAGTCGTGTGGATTTAAGTATATCGAGCAAGCCCATCAGCAAGTTATTTTGATGGAAAATAGTTATAATATTGACCTGTACAAGAAAAGACTTCGTAAATATAAACATACGGCAGACGTCGTTGGCAGTTTGGTCATGAATTGCAACCCTTTTACATTGGGGCATCGTTATTTGGTGGAACAAGCGTGTTTACAGTCCGATTGGGTGCATCTGTTTGTGGTGAAAGAGGATGCCTCTTTTTTTAAATTTGAAGACCGTTATCGCCTAATTCAAGAAGGCTTAGCGGATATAAAAAACCTCACGATACATGAGGGTTCAGACTATATTATTTCGAAAGCGACGTTTCCGACCTATTTTATCAAGGACAAACGTCAGATTGATTCATTGTATACGGAACTTGATTTGAATATCTTTCGAAATCATTTAGCGCCACAACTGGGTATTACACACCGTTTTGTGGGCATGGAGCCTTTATGTGTCGTGACGAACGAGTACAATTTACAAATGAAAAAACTCCTTGCGCGCCCTAGCGAATTTCCGCCCATTACGGTGGTTGAGCTTGAGCGCATTGAGTATAACGGCGAGCCGATTTCGGCTTCAAGGGTCAGAAAACTGATGCAAGAAGGGCGTTTGGATGAGATAGCACATCTTGTGCCACCCACCACATACGCATTAATAGAAACAATGTTGGGAACAACAGAGGAGCAAAAATGAGCAAAAAGTTAGAACCTGCCCACGCAGGGACATTGGAATCAAGCGATGTGTATGTTCGCGTGATGCCAGTAGAAAATGCTGGAATAACGATAGAGTTGGAGAGTAGTGTTGCTGAAATTTACGGTGATGCGATTGAAGCTTTAATCCTTGAGACCGTCAAAGCCATGAAAGTTGAAGGTGTTAAGCTGTTGATTCAAGATAAAGGAGCGCTGGATTATGTCATCAAAGCCAGAGTTCAAACAGCGCTTTTACGTGCAATGGGCGTTAGCGAGCCTGATTGGAGTACGCTATGAAACAAAAATTACGAAGAAGTATGTTATTTGTCCCAGGCTCAAACACAGGCATGGTATGCAATGCGTTTATTTATAAACCCGACACTGTGATGTTTGATTTAGAAGACTCCGTAGCCCTTAGTGAAAAAGATTCAGCACGTATGATGGTGTTTCATGCCTTGCAACATTTTACCTACAAAGATATTGAAACAGCGGTTCGTGTCAATCCTTTAGACACTCCATTTGGTTTACGTGACCTTGAAGCCGTTGTGCGGGCGGGTGTTGATATCGTGCGTCTTCCAAAAACCGATACGGTTCAAGACGTTTTAGACATGGAACGCGAGATTGAGCGCATTGAAAAAGAGATTGGGAGTTCAAAAAGAACGATGCTTTTAGCCGCGATTGAAAGTGCGCTTGGTGTCGTGAGTGCGGTGGATATTGCTCGAAGTTCAGACCGTATGATGGGTATTGCTTTGGGTGCGGAAGATTTTGTGCGTGATTTGCGTACACAACGTACCAAAGAGGGAAATGAGTTGATGGCAGCGCGTAATCAAATCTTATTGGCAGCACGCGCGGCAAAAATTGGGGCGTTTGACTCTGTCTTTTCGGATGTGAAAGACAAAGAGGGTTTTATGCACGAAGTAGAATATATCAAAGGGCTTGGTTTTGATGGAAAATCACTCATCAACCCCAATCAAATTCCTTGGCTTCATAACGCGTTTGCACCTAGTCAAAAAAATATTAACTGGGCGATTGAAGTGCTTGAGGCGGCGAGAGATGCAAAAGAACGCGGACTTGGAGTTGTTTCGTTAGACGGTAAAATGGTCGATGCGCCCATTATTTTACGAGCCGAATGGATTTTAGATTTAGCCAAAGCTTCAGGCGTATTAGGAGTCGAAGAATGAAAGATATCGAAAAACACTATAACCAAAATTCCCTCACCCCAATAGGTGCGCCATTTTTTACATGTAAAAGTAAAACCAAAGGCGATGAGAGGGTCAGTAAACTTTGCGATAGCATTGAAGCGGCAATTAAACGTTCCGGTCTTAAAGATGGTATGACGATTTCATTTCATCATGCGTTCCGTGGTGGTGATTTGATTATCAATAAAGTCATGGATATTATCGCTAACATGGGTTTTAAAAACCTTACGTTGGCCTCTAGCTCACTCGCGTCCGTGCACGACCCCATCATTGAACACATCAAAAACGGTGTTGTGACACAAATTTATACTTCAGGGCTTCGCAGTAAACTGGGTGAAGCGATTTCCAAAGGTTTGATGGAAAAACCGGTACAAATTCATTCACATGGCGGACGTGTTCATCTGCTCAAATCGGGTGAACTTAAAATTGACGTAGCGTTTTTAGGCGTACCGGTTTGCGATGCTTTTGGTAATGCCAATGGGTATTCTGGACGTTCCAAATGTGGCTCATTAGGGTATGCGATGATTGATGCGCAGTATGCGGATTATGTCGTTGTCTTAAGTGAGTCTTTAGAAGAATATCCCAACGTTCCAGCAAGTTTGCATCAAGACCAAGTCGATGCTGTTGTAATCGTTGATGAAGTAGGAGACCCTTCTAAAATCGGCGCGGGTGAAACCCGTATGACAACCAATCCTAAAGAGTTATTGCTCGCGGGACATACGGCAAAACTCATTGAACACTCCGGACTGTTTAAAGAGGGCTTTAGCATTCAAACAGGAACGGGTGGAGCTTCTCTTGCTACCACAGTGTTTTTGAGTGAGAAGATGGAAGAAAAAAACATTCATGCCAGTTTTGGACTGGGGGGCATTACAGGAACCATGGTGTATATGCTAAAACGCGGTCTCATTAAAACGCTTTTAGATGTCCAAAGCTTTGATGAATTTGCCGCTAAATCTTTAGGTGAAAATAAAAATCATATCGAAATTAGCGCTAACGAATACGCCAATCCAAGCTCAAAAGGGGCTTCTGTTAAACAACTAGACATTGTTGTCCTCAGTGCTTTGGAAGTGGATTTGGACTATAACGTCAATGTCATCACCGGTTCTAAAGGCTTATTGCGTGGTGCTTCAGGTGGTCATAGTGATACCGCGGCAGAAGCAAAACTCTCTATCATTGTTGCTCCTTTAACCCGTGGACGTATTCCCACTGTGACAAAGCGGGTTAATACGATTGTCACCCCTGGTTCAACTGTTGATGTTGTAGTCACAGACCAAGGTATTGCGGTCAATCCAAAAAATGTGGAACTCAAAGCCCGTCTTAAAAAAGCAGGTCTTAATATCGTTGAGATGCAAGAGTTGTATGAACGTGCCATTGCCTTATGTGGTGAACCTGCTGAGATAAAATACACCGATAAAGTCGTCGCTGTCATTCGCTACCGAGATGGCTCGGTGATTGACGTTGTGAGACAATTGGCGTAGATGATAGGCACACACACAACCTTAAAAGCTATTTTAAACGCTAAAGAGAAGCGAGTTTTAGAGCAACAAATGCTTTTAAATCGCTTCCCTGAAGCATCTTTAATCTCTCTTTGCATCAATATTCCTGGCACATTAAAGCTCTCTCATGAAGCGGTTGTGCTCCATGAAGTTGCTCTTGAAGCCATTATGGCACTCTTAGAACACCACGCCATTGTTATGCATGAAAAGAAGACGTGTATCGCAGTGACGGGTGCTGAAACGCTTTTTACATGTAAAAGCGATGCGATGCACCTAAAACAGCTGATGTGTGAACTTGAAAATGAACATCCTCTTGGCAGGTTAATGGACATAGATGTCCTAGACTCCATAGGTAAAAGTCTTTCTCGAACGGCTCTTGGTTTTGGAAAACGCCGATGTTTTGTATGTGCGTGCGAAGCTTCTTTGTGTGCAAGGTCGCAAAAGCACTCTTATGGAGAGTTGCATGCGCATATTAAGACCTTGGTAGGTCGTCATGCATGGGAAACTTCGATGGCGTTATGGTGTGCGCGTGCCATGCAAACCGAAGTAGAACTCACACCTAAACCAGGTCTGGTCGATCAAGCTAACAGCGGGGCACATCGCGATATGGACATTCAGACTTTCTACCAAAGTATCCAAGCCATCCAACCTTTTACCAAACAATTTTTACACGCAGCTAGAATGTCGGCAAATGAGCATGCAAAAGAGACCTTTGCGCGTGTACGTCTTATTGGTATTGCGTGTGAAAAAGCGATGTTTGAAGCAACGAATGGTGTTAATACCCACAAAGGAATGATCTTTTCTTTGGCTCTTGTTTGTGCGGCACTTGGAAGGCTCAAAGCGAATGAAACAGCCTTTACATGTAAAAATATTCAACACCAAATTCAAGCCATGTGTGAAAACCTTGTCGAAGAAGATTTGGCGCATGCAAAACCCAATAGTGCAGGGGAGCGCTTTTTTCATGAAACCGGTAGTAGTGGCATTAGAGGTGTTGCGCAGAGCGGATTTGCTATCATTTTTGAAGAAAGTTTGCCTTTTTTTCTATCTCAAAAAGCTCTGTTTTCTGAAGAAATTGCGCTTAAACAAACGCTACTTTATTTAATGGCACATGTGGAAGACAGTACCCTTTGGTCTAGAGGTGGACTTGATGGTTTACGCTATACAAAAAAAGAAGCACAAAAACTTTTACATGTAAAAGATGAAACAGACGCACTAGACGCGCGACTACAGACATTCGATGTTGAAATGATTAACAAAAACCTCTCTCCAGGTGGCAGTGCAGACTTACTTGCGCTTACATGGTTGCTTTCTAAAATAATCGACTAAATAGCACTGACGCTTATAGTTTTAGACATAATGGTGAAAATTTATTCGAAAAGGCATTATATATTTATATATACTACGATATAATTCTGTAAAATTTATATTGGAGTACAGCAATGAGTGAAGTTTATTCAATTTTCTTATCTGCCGTTTTTTCAAGTTTTGTTCTCTCAACCATTATTGTAACAGTCATAACGCTTATCTATCACTTAACCTACAAGTGTTTTGCTTCGTATATTTCATTTGACAAAATTGCACGTGCAGAACACCAAATGCCTACTTCACGTAAGTTAAATGACTAAATAGGCATAAGCATAGTATTCTTTTCTTTGATTTGATAACGTTATTTTCGTTGTTCATTGACATTACATAACACTCTTGGTCATAATTTTATTAAAATTTATCTCAAGGAACGTATCATGAAAATAAGTGCAAGAAATCAAATTTCTGGAACAGTTGTTGAGGTCAAACAAGGACCTGTCAATAGTGAAGTGGTTGTTGCCGTAGCCGATGGTGATAAAATCGTTTCTGTTGTGACCAATGATGCCATCAATACACTTGGTTTAAAAGTTGGTTCTGCGGCAGTGTGTATCTTCAAAGCGCAAAGTGTTCTTCTTGGAAAAGCAGATATCGCTTTAGCGGTGAGTGCTCGAAATAAAATCAAAGGCACGATTACTGAAATTAAAGATGGTGCTGTGAATTGCGAAGTGATTATCTCTACCCCTGCTGGACTCACTGTAACAGCTATTGTCACCGAAGATGCCAAAAAAGACCTTGCCCTTTCAAAAGGCGATAGTATTTATGCCATCATTAAAGCTTCAAGCATTCTAGTCGGCGTTAATTAATTTTTCAAACCCCTAGTTTTTAACAAAGCAACTAGGGGTTCTCTCCGTCGTCATTTTTCTTTTTTTATCTTCTTTAGAGCTTAATTTAAAAACAACACAAAAATTGATACAATATAGGGCGTATATAACATTATATACACACATGCAATATGTAGCAAAAATATCTGATAGAAAAACTCTTATGGATGAGAGTTTTTGAGGGAACAAAGAAATATGGTATTAATGATAGACAACTATGATAGTTTTACCTATAACATCGTGCAATATTGTTTAGAATTAGGTGCTGATTTAAAAGTCATCCGCAATGATGAATTAAGCATTGAAGAGATTGAAGCCTTGCATCCTGAAAAAATTATTATTTCTCCA
This sequence comes from Sulfurospirillum sp. UBA6790, assembly GCA_002452855.1. Next base: position 27,544 of record DKFS01000071.1, read on the forward strand.
GGCCCTGCAACACCTAATGAAGCAGGTGTCAGTTTAGATGTCATCAAATATTTTGGCGGAAAAATTCCTATTTTAGGGATTTGCTTAGGACACCAAGCCATTGGTCAAGCCTTTGGAGGAAAAGTGGTACGTGCCAAACGCATGATGCATGGCAAAACCTCTACGACAAAGCAATTACACAACAGCTGCCTTTTTGATGGCTTACCTGAAACATTTACGACGACGCGGTATCATTCACTGATTGTTGAACAAGACAATCTTCCTGATGTTGTCATCCCTACAGCGTATAGTACGGACGACCATGAAATTATGGCGTTACAAATTAAAGATAAACCAATCTATGGTGTTCAGTTTCACCCTGAATCAATTTTGAGTGAGCATGGACATGCTATTTTAAATAACTTTTTAAAACTATGAGAGAAAGACTTTACTTATTTTTAATTCTTATCAT
>DKFS01000073.1 GCA_002452855.1 Sulfurospirillum sp. UBA6790
AAATAAAAAAGAAAAAAACATCTGTTTTTTTGAGTCTTTATGGAAGGCTCCTTATTCAAAATAAATACACCTATTTTTCATTCCCATTTGATTAATTGTACTTGTCAAATAATTTAATAAACCTGAATTTAAATGCACCATCTTTGAAAGCCCTATTCGTCGCTGTATTCTCCTTCATCCAACTTTTTATGACACAAGGAATACTCCTTGCATCTGCAACAATAATGTCACGCAAGGAGAACGCACTATGGATGAAAAAGAACTTAAAAAAGAGTTAGCAAGATTAAAACGTTTAGCCGTTGAAATCGCAGGCGAAATTCACGATATCGTTGAAGATACCTTATGGGTAAAGTACAACGAATTACCCATACTTTCAGCCAAAGTCGTAGAAGCCGTTAAAGAAGCAGAGCGCTTTAAAGCCCAACACAATCTTTAATGACGCACTATCCAATGAGAAATTTTTGAAACAACCTCTTGCTCAACACCATTATATCCATGGTAAGCAAACGCTAAGCACGGCTCGCCTTTACTTTGACCGCCATGAATGAGCATCAGCTCTTTTGCAGAACTTAAAGTGAGCTTTTCCATCAACAAAGGAGCAAGCGCAACAGGGCATAAGGCGCATCTATCGTTTTCGTGATGAACCACTAAAATAGGTATGGTTAGTTTTTCAAGTGGCATTTCAGGAACGGCTTTACTTTTTTTATCGTATAAAATAGTAGATGTCATCACTAAGCCAGCAATATCATGGGCATCCTGTGACGCAATGTAAGCAACCGATTGGGTTCCCCTGCTTGTACCAACCAGCCAAATAGGAGCGTTTGTTTGTGTTTTTATCCACGATAAAATCGCATGAATATCGTGCACATGCTCTTTCGTTTGTCGAAAACCCGATAAAAAAGGTTCGTGTTGTCTATCTGAGGGTGCATCGACAATCACAACCATGAAATCTTCTTTGGCAAAAAGTTCACGAGACCGTATCAAAAAATTGCCCTCACCCCAACCAAAACTGCCATCTTCTTTGATTTGCAAACCACCATGTCCTCCTGCAAAAAGGACGACAACCGCTTTAGGATTTGATGGCGTAAGCGTTAAAATTCGCTCACTCACGCCCTGACGCGATGGAATATCAACCACATTAGCGCACCATGCCATGATGCTAAAGAAGAGCATCATCGTAAGAGATTTCATACAATTTCTCGCTTACTCACGGCTTTTGCAGTTAAAATGGTATGCGGTGTTTGCAGCTCGAACATATCGTCTATTTTAATTTTTTCCAGAGCAATTTTTTTACCCTCTTTGACAATTTGAGCATAACACTCTTTTTGCTCCAGACTTGGCTCTTTAGCACTTAAAGCGTTAAGATACGTCCTCAGCAGTTGCTCTTTGGCTGTTAAATTTTGGCGTGTTTGAAAAATAATTTGCTCACGAAAAGAGGTGATAAGATAGGCTTTATCACGAAAAAGTCTTTGCAAACGTTCGTTAAATTGTGACTCAAGTAAGCCAATCTCACTTTTCCATAATGCGATTTTTTGATCCATCGAGCGTTGAGAAAAGGCACGTTTTAGATGCACCAAGCCCTCCTCTTTGCTGTGAATGATTCGGCGTGCAAGAAGATGACAGTTCTCCATCATCGAGTCAAGGCGCTGAAGCATTTCAAATTGGTCTGGCAAAAGCATTTCTATCGCAGCAGAGGGCGTTGGAGCGCGCAAATCCGCAACAAAATCGCTAATCACATAGTCGATTTCATGCCCAACCGCAGAGATGATGGGCGTTTTACATGTAAAAATAGCATCGGCAACGATTTCCTCGTTAAATGCCCATAAATCTTCAATACTTCCACCACCTCGTCCTACAATAATCGCATCGGCTTTTAGACTATCGGCTCGAGCGATATTAGCGGCAATGGCAAACTTAGCATTTTCACCTTGCACTAACGTATCTAGCAGTGTAATCTTAACCAACGGCCAGCGTTTTTGCGCCACACGAAGCATGTCTTGTAGCGCGGCTCCCGTGCCTGATGTGATGATAGCAAGATGACGGATAAATTTAGGCAGACTTTTTTTATGAGCCGCCTCAAAATAACCTTTTGCACTAAGCTTTGTTTTGAGTTGCTCGTACGCTTTGGCTAACGCACCGCTCCCTGAGGGCTCCATGCTCAAACAGTTAATCTGATAGGTTCCACGGGGAGAAAAAACGGAGATAGAACCATGGATAATGACTGCCATGCCCTCTTCAACTTGGAATTTTAACGATTTTGTATTGCCTTTAAACATCACGCACGAGATAGAAGAGTCGGCATCTTTGAGCGTAAAATACAGATGCCCGGAGCTGTGATACGTGGGTCTGGAAACCTCCCCTTCGACACTGACATGTAAAAAGGTAGTCTCCAGTAGAGATTTAATTTGATTGTTTAAACTCGAAACACTTAATGTTTGACTCATCGTTTTCGAGCAATCACCAGTGTGGAGATGTCCATGGAGAAGCTTTTGCAAAATTCTGTCTCGAGACCTGCGGCATCCAACTCTTTTTGAAGCATTGACGCCGTTAAAAATCCTTCAATAGAATTTGGTAAATATTCATACGCTTCTTTGTTTTTAGAGATGATCCCACCTAAAATAGGTAAAACTTTATTCAAATAAAAATCTTTAATCGCAAAGAAAAGACCTTTTTTATCATCTTTGGTGAATTCTAAAATAACAACATATCCGCCTTGTTTGAGAACACGCGCAAACTCGCGAAACGCCTCTTGACGTTTAACGACATTGCGAATACCATAACTAATACTCAATACATCCGCGCTCTCATCGGGTAAAGGAAGCTCGGTTGCTTCTGAGATCACAAACTCAAATTCCGGGAACTTTTGTTTGCCTATATTGGTCATGCCCACAGAAGGGTCAATACCTAAGATTTTGCCGATATCGCGTCCCGCTTTTTTAGCCTGCTTTGCCCAATAGCCCATCATATCGCCGGTACCGCAAGCGACGTCCACGATAAGTTCTATCGGTTTGTTATAACGTGCAAAGGTTTCATCACACGCCGTTTTACGCCATTGGATATCAATGCCCATACTTAAAACGCGATTGGCCGTATCGTATGTTCCAGCGATGTCATCAAACATCTGAACAATTTTTTGTTGCTTGTTGTCGTTATTCTCCAAAACAATTCCTAACATGTAAAATATTTTGCCCGAAAATGAGACAAATTCTATAAACATAATGTCTAAAAAATATTTCTGCCTCACAAGAGGCAAGCTTTAGTGCCTAGTGTAACGTAGTACCAAGAGCTTTGCCCTTGGTGCGTGTAAAAAATTAAAACAATCCTGCGATTTGTTGTGCAATTTTATCTTCTAAAATAGGTGTAGCCTCAGAAAGTGTTAAATCCATTTTAGTCGCTTCAGCAAACATCATTGTTTTATGTTCAATAAAATCACTCTCATAAGATTGGCTACTGTTATTATAGGTATTGGAGTTTATTCTTCCTGTAGTATCATCTCGGACAGGTCCACCAAAGCTATTTTGGAAACCACTTTTTTGACCATCTCTAATATAAGCTTGTCCTCCAACACTTCCTGTACTTGCCATAACTTTACCTTTGGCTTTCTCACGAATCACAATATCCACTTGCATTTGATAGATAGTATCTTCGGTTGCTTTACCGATTAAACCACCCACAACTGCACCAGCTAGACCAGCAGCTGCCATACTTCTTCCGTTACTTCCAGAGTTAGCAATCGCACCGGCTGCACCACCCATTAAAGCACCACTGGCAACATTGTTTTCGCTTTTTTTGTTGCAGAATAAAATGTTGGTCATTAAGACATACGTTGCCATTTCAGGATCATCCACAATCGTATATCCTTTTGCATACAATGCTTGAACGATACGGTTTTCAAGATTGATTGGAGCGCCACTGGTGTTTTTAGTCGAAACAAAAACGGTTCGCTTCTCTTTGGCAACAGGATTAATAAAAACGCTTTGTGTCATACGTGCACTGGTTTGTAATTGTGATGTTGCACAACCACTCATCAAAACTAAAGCAGCACTAAGCGCTAATCCTACTTGTAAAGTTTTTTTCATCGTAAATCCTTTATTCGCTTGTAAATTAAGTGTGTTATTGTACCCAATTATGTTAAATTCTTTGTAACAATGGCTTTGTAGACGTCTTTAATACTGTATTAAAC
>DKFS01000087.1 GCA_002452855.1 Sulfurospirillum sp. UBA6790
ATAGGTGCTGATATTCATTTTTTTCAACCTATTACCAGGAAAGATGGTTCCGTCATGAAAACGCAGAGTTTTGGATCAAAAGACATCACATACATGCCAGATAATTGTGAGACAGTAGCAGTCTTCGAATCAAAAATGGACTATGCAGCAGCGTTCGATCAAGGTGTTTTACAATTTAGTGATGTGATCATCGCTAATGGTGTTGGAAATTATAAAAAAATTATAAATCTGCTTTCATCAAATAATTACAAAAACATACATTTTTTTAATCAGAACGATAAAGCCGGTGAAAAATTTTTAAATGACATTGTTACTGAAGCTAAGATCAGAACATATAAAAAAATTGAATATAAAGCGCACGAAAGTAAAGCTGATATCAATGATCTTACAAAAAATCAAATTCAGCTCAAAGAGCGTTTAAAGCAAATCACCATCGAAGCGTCTCAACAACAAGAAGCGTCTCGAAATATTTTGATTCAAAATAACTCAGAAAACCATCAACAACAAAACAATGAATATAGATTAGAACGAAAACAAAAAAGGAGCAAATGATGTTAGGTGTCTTTAAATATATGGAAAGCCTTGTGGTCGTATCTGGACAGTGTATTCATAAGGATTGTACGTCTTTATTGCTTTCAATCAATGCCATTGAGTTTCAAAAAGACTCAAAAAAGGTTAAACGAGTTGGATTGTTTAAGAAAAAAAATGACTTTAAATTGACTTTTTACCGTATGCCAGCCTTTATCTTAAATCAGCCTGCTCAAGAGGTACAGACTATCATGGATACCCTTATTGATACACATGTTCACACGCAAGGTGATCAACAAGCATTTAAGATCTTTGTCGAGATGCTAAATATCGATCAGATTCGATTTGATCGAATTTTGCTTCAAAAATAAGCAATCGAGTGTTTTTTATTTTTTGTAAAAAAATATATAAAATAATACAAAAAGGATGAGCGAATGATTATGAGTTTTTTCAAGTTAATAGCTAAGTTGTTGTTTAGTGGGGACAATGAAAAGGAGTCAAAACCAAAAATCTATGAGGAAGAACAGGAAGAGGAACAAACACATGAACTGCAAAACGAAGCACCTATAGTGTCACATAAAAATGTGCTGCTTAAAAATTTAAACAACACACAAAACCAAAACCTTACTATTAGGAGATAAAATGAAGACTGGAACCATAGTTTTTTTTAGCGCTATTGTCATTAATGGTTTTGTTGCGCATCAAGTACAAAATGAAACTGCGATAAATTCAGCGATACCGTTTATCGCTCTGTCATTTGTTGAATACATAATCTGGTATCTATTTATTAAAGAGTTCAGGGTTATAAACGATAGAATGTACTTTTATCGCTCTTCAGCGATGGGCAGCTATCCAAACTTTTTCGGTCAGACCGAAGGTAATAGGTGGACATCTTCTTTTATAGTCAAAAATGCGCTTAAGAAGGGAAATTTGTTTCTGGATCAATTTCGATTTGATTTAAGTGTGAAGAAGCGTTTTAAATTTTTTAGCTATACAAAGATGTATAGCGATTTCGATTGCTATATCACCCCTTACGATCTGACACAAGGTGGAGGTATCGTTTTTGGAGGAATGGGAAGCGGTAAGACAGAATTTTATCATTCAATTATTTCGCAGAACGTATTTGAAAGAATATTGGCCTATACAAACAAAGGTGATTTTGTGCAAAAGCACTATCGACAACATAAAGATATCATTTTGAACCCATATGATGCCAGAAGCCATATGTGGAATCCGTTTGAAGAAGCGGAAACCAGTCCCTTTGTTATTGGTGTTTTTATGACAAACCTTTTTAACGCCATTGCAGGCGATCAAAAAGACTTCTTTAGCGCAGGTTCGCAAGATCGATACATGCAATTGTTCAACCATATTCAATTCAATAATCCTCTTCTATCAGCTAAAGAAAAATTTGATCTTTTTATCAAGTCTCTCAAAGAATATTTTGAAGCTCCACAAACTCAAAGCCGCACCAGTGAAGCAGATATTGTTAGCACTATGAAACTTTCTTTTGAATTTCTAGATTATATGAATTTTTGTATCCAAAACGGAAGTCCTACATTTACAATTAACAATTACTTGAAACATAAAAAATGTAGGTTATTTCTGCTCGCAAGAGAAGATCAAAAATCAAAATTAACACCTTTCTTTTCAGCATTCATTGCTGCTTTTACATCAGTAATGTTAAGTCAAGAAGATCAGAAAGAATCTTTCACACTTTTTGCACTAGACGAATATCTGACATTTGCACGAAACATGGATGATGATACTTTAGAGGGGTTACATACAGGCATCAGAAGCAAAGGAGGTGCTTTGTTGCCAGGTGTTCAATTTTTTCCAGAGAATCACTCTGCAAATGGTTTAACACAACGAATACTGAATTCTGCCAGATATTGGTTCCTGTTTCAAGGGATCGATGAATATACCCTGGATAAAATCAATAATACCATAGGTATTGTCCGCTATAAAAAGGAGCAATTCAAGGACAAACATTCCGATAGATTTGATAGCAAGGACTATGCAACAGAGGAGTCAAGTCTGTTAAACAAAAGTATGTTTCAATCGTTGGCACAAAAATTTGAACATATCACATTTTTACCAGGGAAGAAACTGCTTTACAAGGGGTATACCCCAAAACTTGATTTAAAAAATAAAAATGAGCCTTTTATACAAAGTGATAATATTGCGAAATTTTACCAACGAAAATCATAGAAGAAAAGTAGCTGCTGACATTATCGGTAGCTACTTAATTATCAACTAGTACTTGAATTGATATGGATATTTGGCAAAGCGATTGTTCTTTATATCGTCATCACACGCTGAATTGCTACGAGCTATAAAAAGATCAAAGAACAAAGATAATTGTCCTATGACAGGGACAAAATACATGAACCATATGAAACCGCTTTGGCCAGTATCGTGAAACCTTCGAACGCTTAAAGTTAAGCAGCATATTAAAAACAAGAACATTGGTATATCAATAACTTTTATATGCCTGATGATTCCAAAGATAGAAAATTCTTTTTTTGAATTAAAATTTACAATATCAATACCAGCAAATTTTTGTAAATAATATGAACCAAGAGCATATGTTAAAAAAAGAATACATGT